>CAZMCC010000001.1:0-94266 GCA_964564695.1 uncultured Phycisphaeraceae bacterium
GACGGTTTACAGGTCCCCCACGTCGTCCTTCACAGAGGGGAGCGGGACCATCAGCCAGGGGATCGAGTGGCGCGTGCACGCGACCCAGCCCTCGTGGTAGATGCCGCGGTTGACGAACATCTCGAAGTACTGCGTCTTGCGCTGGTCGGCCGCCTTGGCGTCGGCGGTGGAGTAGAGCATGGAGACGCCGTCCATGGGGCGCTGGGCGACGCCGTTGACGGTCTTGGGCTGGGGGATCTTCGCGGCCTCGAGCACGGTGGGGGCGACGTCGATGACGTGGTGGAACTGGCTGCGGATGTTGCCTGCGCCCCCACCCGCGCCGTCGGCCTTGATGCCCTTGGGCCAGTGCAGGACCATGCCATTGCGGGTGCCGCCGAAGTGGCTGGCGACCTGCTTGGTCCACTGGAAGGGGGTGTTGCCGGCCCAGGCCCAGCCGATGGCGAAGTGGGGGAAGGTGGTGGGGTCGCCCTAGGTATCGATGTGGCCCATCATCTGGTCGGCCTTGCCGACGATGCCGTTGAGCGCCATCATCTCGTTGTAGGTGCCTTCGGGGCCGCCCTCGGCGCTCGAGCCGTTGTCGCCGACAATGTAGAAGAACAGGGTGTTGTCGAGCTCGCCCATCTTGTCGAGCTGGGCGACGAGGCGGCCGACTTCGTTGTCGGTGTGCTCGGCGAAGCCGGCGAACGTCTCCATCTGGCGCTCGAAGAGGCGCTTCTGGTCGGCGCTCATGGCGTCCCACGCGGGGATCTGGGCCGGGCGCGGCGTCAGCTTCGCGTCGGCGGGGACAACGCCGAGCTTCTTCTGGCGCTCGAAGGTGTCTTCGCGGAGCTTGTCCCAGCCGGCGTTGAACTGGCCCTTGTACTTGGCGATCCACTCCTTGGGGGCGTGGTGCGGGGCGTGCGTCGCGCCGGTCGCGAAGTACATGTAGAACGGCTTGTCGGGCGTGAGCGACTGCTGGGCGCTCACCCAGTTGATCGCCTGGTTGGTCATGTCGGTCGTGAAGTGGTACCCGGGCGTCTGCGGCGTCTCGACGCGGGTCACGCCGTCGAAGATCGCCGGGGCCCACTGGTTCGTCTCGCCCCCGATGAAGCCGTAGAACTTGTCGAAGCCCGAGCCGGTGGGCCAGCGGTCGTAGGGGCCGGAGACGGAGACTTCCCAGGGCGGGGTCTCGTGATACTTGCCGAACGCGGCGGTGCTGTAGCCGTTCTGCCGGAGGATCTCGGCGAGGGTCGTGATCTCGCGCGGGCGGACGCCGGTGTTGCCGGGGAAGGCGGTAGCCACTTCCATGATGGCGCCGGCGTTGTTGGGGTGGTGGTTGTGGCCGGTGAGCAATGCGACGCGGGTGGGGCTGCACAGGGCGGTGGTGTGGAAGCGGTTGTAGCGCAGGCCGCCCTTGGAGAGCATCTCGAGCGTGGGCATGTTGATCGGGCCGCCGAAGGCGCTCGAGTGGCCGAAGCCGATGTCGTCGATGAGGACGATGACGACGTTGGGGGCGCCCTGCGGGGCCTTGACCTCGAAGCGGGGCGGGGCCTTGGCGTCCCGGGCGTCGAGCGTGGTAACGATCTTCACGGGCGGCTCGGGGATCGGCAGGACCGTGCGGTTGATGTCCTGGGCGTGCGCGCCGGCGGCGGCCAGGTACGCGGAAAGGGTGATGGTGACAAGCGGTGTGTTCATGGTCTTTCCTCCTCAGTGAATTGTGCGGCCGCGGAGGCCGGAAGAGCCCGTCAATCGTCGGCGCCCCATTCCTGCGCCGCCGACGCTTTGGTCATTCGAGTGCGTGCGAAGTGATCACTTTACGAGTTCCAGGTCCCCCGGCCTCCAGCTCTTGTCGAACCACCCCTGCTGCGGCCCGTAGAGCCGGAAGATCACGTTGAACCCCTTGCCCGGCCACGTCTGGACCCAGTTGCCTTCGTGACCGGCCGGCGCTTTGTGGCCGAACCACACCGTCACCGAGCCGTCGGCGTTCGCCTTCACGTCGGGGAGCGTGCTGTCAAGGCCGGCGGTCTTCTGATCGGTCTCCAGGAATGAACGGTGCTGGTTGTCGTACACGTTGAACGACCAGAACCGGCCTGCGGGGATGTTGGGGGGCAGCGTGACCTTGTAGTTCCTGCTTCCGTCGAGCCATTCGCCCTTCGCGTCGCGGGCGGTGTAGACGTAGGCCGCGCCCTTGCCGAGCTGCGGGCTGGCCATCGCCGGCGACAGACCGGTGAAGTAGTAGAAGGACATGGTGCGCGCATCGAGCGTTCGTTCACCGCCGTCGGCGAACTCGTGGTTCAGGTGCGTGAAGGTCGTGGTCCAGTGCCGATCGGGGTAGACGCTGGTCAGCGGGTCGCGTGAGGCAAACGTCATCGCACGCGACGTGGCGTTGGCGACCGCCGCGGCGTCGGTGAGGATCGCTTTCATCCGCGCATCGGGCGCGAACGGCCTGCCCTTCTTGATGCCGATCGAGGCGAGGATTCCGACCACTTCCGATTCCAGGAAGTCTTCCGGCTCGTGCTGCACGACCTCGTTCAGCTCTTCATAGAAGTGGAAGTCGTTGGCGTGAACCGTGTTGAACTTCATGCCGGAGAAGTTCACGAACTTCTGCTGCGGCGGATTCGCCGCGGCGGAGAGCGGGTACATCGCGGCGCTCGCCTTCACGTTCTTCACGATGGTCGCCGCGTCGCTGCCCTGGACGAAGGCGCGCATGATGACGAGGTTGCTGTAGGTGCGGGTCTTCGCGATGAAGTAGCCGTCCTTGGGCAGCTCGCCCTTGTAGTCCGGCGGCACCACCAGGTACTTGCCGCCCTTGCCCTGGTCGGGCCCGGTCAACCCGAGGTCGTTGACCCAGCGCCAATGGGCATCGTCGAGGATGCCCAGCACGCCGGGTGGCACCTGCAGCACCATCGGTCCGTCCTTGACGTCGACGATCGCCCACGTATAGACCACGACGGTGTTTGGGGTCAGGAACAGCGAGCGGGCGTCCGCCAGGCCCTCGGAGATTCCGAAGCCCTGGTTGGGCGCGAAGCCGCCTTCGATGAAGCCCCGCCGCAGGCCTTGGACATTGGCCGCCGGAATGCCCATCAGGAAGGCGTCCACGCCGCGAACGAAGTCGAGGTTGTCGTAGACCTTTTGGACAGTGGCGTCATCCGGCAGGCCGTCGTGAAACTTCAACGTGCCGATGCGCGTCTCGACTGTGTCGGGCGTCGTGATGGACGCGGGGACGTCGGCCTTGTACTTCTGTGCCTGCGCACTGCCGGCGGTCATCGCGGCGAGGAGGGTTGCGACGAGCGCGGGTGTTCGAGTCTTCATGGTTGAGCCCTTTCTGTGGCCCGACATGTGGCGTTCCGCTCACTTTACCAGTTCGATCTCGCCCGGGCGCCAGGTCTTGTCGAACCACGGGTCGAGCGGGCCGTAGAGGCGCAGGAGCGCGAACCAGCCCTTGCCGGGCACGGTTTGCGTCCAGTTGGCCTCCTTGCCGGCGGGGGCCGTGGGGCCGAAATAGAGGTCGACCGATCCGTCGGGGTTGGTGTTGAGCTTGTCGCGCTTGCTGTTCTTGCTGGGGAAGGGCTGGCTGGTCTGGAGCTCGGAGCGGGTCTGAGGGTCGTAGAGGACGACCGACCAGAAGTCCTTGGCGGGGGCGTTGGCGGGGATGTTGAGCTTGTAGTTCTTGGCGCCGTCGAGCGCCGTGCCGGACTTGTCGTCGTCGATGAAGGCGTACTGCGAGCCCTTGCCGACCATCTTCGCGGCCATGGCGGGGGTGTTCACGGTCGCGGCGTAGAAGAAGAGCGTACGGGCGTCGAGGTTGCGTCCCGACATGCCGTCGCCGTCGAGCCAGCGGTAGTCGCCGCCGATGAAGCCGGTCTTCCACTGGCCGTCGGGGTAGAGCTTCGCGCGCGGGTCGCGGTTGCGGAAGGTCATTGCGCGGGCGGTGGCGTTGCCGACGGCGACGGCCTCGGTGAGCGTCTTCTTCAATCGCTCGTCGGGGGCGAATTTCTGGCCCTTGCGGATGCCGATGGCGGCGGCGAGGCCGCGGAGCTCGGGATCGATGAAGTCGAGGGGCTCTTTCTGGATGACGTGGTCGAGCTCAAGGTAGAACTCGAAGTCGTTGGCGTGGATGGTGTTGTACGGGACCTTCGATACGTTGATGAACTCCATCTTCGGCGGCCCTCCCGCGCTCGCGGCCTGGCTGAGCGGGTAGACCCGGAACCCGTCCTTGAACATCTTCACCGCGGCGTCGGGCTTGCCGTCGACGAGGAACCCGCGCAAGGGGATCCAGTTCACGTACGTCGGCGAGCGGAAGACGAAGTGCTCGCCGCCTTCCTTCTTGTCCTTGGGGAGTTCGCCCTTGAAGTCCGGGGGAACGATGAGGTACTTGCCGCCCTTGCCGGCATCGGGGCCGGGACCACCCATGTCGGTGACAAAGCGAAAGAAGGCGTCGTCGCAGGTGCCCGGGCCGCAGCCCGGCGGGATCTCAACGACCGTGGGGCCGTCGGCCTGCAGGTCGAGGAAGACCATGCAGTAGACCGTGTCGGTATTGGCGGTGAGCAGCAGGGGGTTGGAGTCGCAGAGCTGCTCGGTGATGATGGCGTGGTGGCACGTGGTGGCGCCGCGTTCGACGCTTCCCAGGCGGAGCGCCTCCAAGGATGCCGCCGGAATGAAGTTGAGGAAGACCTCGACCCCGCGGAGGAAGTCGAGATTGTCGTAGACCTTCTGCGTGGTTTCCTCGGTGGGGACGCCGTCGACGAAGTTGAGGGTCCCAATGCGGGTCTCGACCTTGTCGGGGGTCATGATCTTCGAGGGGATGGGGTTGTTGAAGCCGGGGGTCTTGTCTTGGGCGGCGGCGACGTGTGTGAAGGCGGCCGCCAGCAGCAGCGACGCGAGCGTTCGATTGACCGATGCCATGGACGGAGTCTCCAGTTGGGATGAGCGCAGCTTAATCGATTGGGGGGGGTCCTTGCGCGATGCAAACCCGATGTTCACGACATGTTCAATTCCAAAATGACAACCCCGCGAGCGGGTGGCTCGCGGGGCCGGGGGGATCACTCGAATTGATCCGATCGGGGGCCGGTCAGGCGTCCAGGGCCCGCAGCTGCAGGCCGTACTCGTTGAGCTTGAGCTTGATCTCCGAGAGGCTGGTGGCGCCGAAGTTCTTGACGCCCATGAGCTCGGCCTCGGTGCGGCTGACGAGGTCGCCCAGGGTGTGGATGTTGAGGAGCTGGAGGGCCTTGCGGGCGCGGACGCTGAGGCTCATGTCGCTGACGGACTTCGCCAGGACCGCTTCCTTGCCGCTGCCCTTGAGCTGGTCCATGACCTTGCGGAGCGCGACGCGGTGGGCATCCTCCACACCCTGTCCGAGGCGCAACCCCTTGCCCGAGAGCATCTGCTTGATCTCGACGAGGCTGCTCTCGCCGAAGTTCTTGTAGCCCAGCAGCTCGGCCTCGGTGGTCCGCAGGAGGTCGCCCAGCGTGCGGATGTTCATCTTCTTGAGGCAGGTGCGGGCCCGGACGCTGAGCTCGAAGTCGGTCACCGGGGTGTCGAGCAGGGCGGACCGCTTGAGGCGGTCGCGGCCTTCTTCCTCGTCGATCACCATCTCGCGGCTCGCCATCACGTCCTTCATGAACAGGCGGGCGCGGGGGTGGTTCGGGTTGGTGTCGAGCACCTGGCGCAGGCAGCGTTCGGCGCGGGCGAGGTCGCCCCGGTCCTCGTACAGAACCGCGAGGTTGATCAGGGCGTTCACGGGCGCGGGCGGGATCTCGCAGGAGCGCTCGTACATCGAGATCGCTTCGTCCTCTTCGCCCGCCAGGTCGAGGGCGTAGGCGAGGCGGAAGAAGAGCGTGGAGTCCATGGGGTCGGACCCGACGGCCTTGCGAAAGTGGCCGATGGCCTCGGCCTTGTTGCCGAGCTGATCGGCCTTGAGGCCGGCGTCGAGGTGCTGGGCGGCGGCCTTGGTGTCGCGCGTCGGGGCGCCGATGACCATGTCGAGCGGGTTCGCAGTCGTGCTCAAGTCGATCTCCTGATGCGTGTCGTGAACATCAAGTTTAGGAGGGCATGTGATCCGGTTCTTGTTTGGGTTTGAGGAGGTCGATGGTCTTCCACCGCCCGCTCAGGAACCGAACCATGAGGGCCGTGGCGAGCACGCTGACATACGTGGCGGCGGCCATCCACGGGCCGACGGATTCGAGCTGGGGGAAGAAGCGGGTCATCGCGAGGCCGCCGACGACGATGATCGACCAGCTCAGCACAAGCGTGGCGACGCCGGGCCACACGGTGTCGCCGGCGCCGCGGAGCGCGCCGGAGATGACCATGGCGATGGCATCGAAGAGCTGGAACGCGGCGACGGCGATCAGGAACTTCGAGCCGAGGCTCACGACACGCTCGACGTCCTCCGGGGGCGTCGAGGCGGGGATGAACAGGCCGACGAGGTCGTGGCGGAAGACGACGAAGAGGATGCCGCAGACGCCCATGTAGACGAGGGCCATGGCGATGCCGAGCCACGCGCGGTGGGCGGCCTCGGCCGGTTGCTTGGCGCCCAGGCACCGGCCGACGACGGCGGTGACGGCGATCGAGAGCCCGACGGCGGGCATGAACGAGAGGCTCATGTAGCGGTGGGCGATCCAGCCCGCGGTCGAGTGGAGCGGGCCGAACTCGCCCACGAGGTACACCATGAAGAAGGCCCAGCAGATCATCTCGTTGCCGAACATCGCGGCGCCGGGCCAGCCGATGCGGAAGATGTCCTTGAAGTGCGTGGGCGAGGGGAGCCAGGCGGCGCGGGTCTTGTAGAGGCGGTTGAACTTCGGTGAAAGGAAGATCGTCAGCGGGATCGAGAGCTCGACCGCGGTGCCGATGACGGTGGACAGCGCCGAGCCGGCGACGCCCATGGCGGGGATTCCGAGCGTGACGGCGATGTCGGACGCGAACCGCAGGATGGGGTCGACGCCCGTGATGCCGGTCTGGAGGGGCTCGGGGCCGAAGACGAACACGCCATTGAGAAACAGGTTCACGGCGTTGCCGGTGAGGCCGGCGATGAGCGTGATCCAGGGCTTGTGCATCCCGTAGAAGAAGTGCGAGATGCCGCGCGAGGCCATGGTGAAGAAGGCGCCGTAGATGAGGATGCGCCCGTAGTCGACGGCCATGGCGTCGCGGCGCACAAGGGCCGCGAGCGCGTCGGGATCGAGCTGGGTCGATCGCATCACGGCGAACAAGTGGGGCAGCAGCAGGGCGTAAGGGATGAGCGCGATGGCGGCGATGAGCGACCACCACACGCCGGTCCAGGCGTAGGCGGGGGCCCGGTCCGGGCGTCCGGCGCCCAGGTTCTGCGAGACGTAGGTGTTGATGACGGTGAGGAAGCCCATCATGCAGGCGATGGGGACGAAGGCGGCGAGGCCGCCGTTGCCCTGGGCGCCGACGTAGATGGGCTCGGGGCCGATGCGCGAGACCATGAGCATGTCGACGAACTGCATGAGCGTGTAGCTCGTCATGGTCGCGACCGTGGGGAGCGCGATCGACAGCAGTTCCGCCAATGGGCGGCGAGACAGTCCCCCGGCCGCCGTGGCGGCCTCGTTTTTCACGGGCGTTTCTGACAAGGTGTGCTCTCTATCCCCGCATCCCGGCGAGCGACGGATGGTAGGTCGGCACCGCTAGACGCGGCGTGCGGCGGCCATTCGCGCCGCGAGCAGCATCGCTTCGATCATTGAGGTCGGGTCGGCAATGTTCTTACCGGCGATGTCGTACGCGGTTCCGTGCGCGGGGCTCGTGCGCACCGTCGGGATGCCGACGGTGACGTTGACGGTGCGTGCGCGATCGAGGAGCTTGACGGGGATGAGGCCCTGGTCGTGGTACATCGCGACGACGAGATCGAACTGGCCCTTGCCCGCGGGGGGCGCCGCGGCGCTGAGGAAGACGGTGTCGCCCGGAAATGGGCCGGTGGCGTCGATGCCGCGTGCGCGGGCGGCGGCGATGGCGGCGGCGATCACGGCGTCGTCCTCGGAGCCGAGGACGCCGTGCTCGCCCGCGTGCGGGTTGAGGCCGCAGACCGCGATGCGCGAGCGTGGGATGCCGAGTTCGACGCAGGCGCTGTGACCGAGCTGGATGGTGTCGAGGATGCGTTCGGTGGTGACGAGCGCGGGCACGCGCGCGAGGGGGACGTGAACGGTGGCGAGAACGACCTTGAGCGTGGGGCCGTGGAAGTACATGGCGCTGCGCGGGGCGTTGAAGCGCTCGGCGAGGAGTTCGGTGTGGCCGTGGTACGTCGTGTGGCCGGCAAGAGCCCAGGCCTCTTTGGAGATGGGGGCGGTGACGAGGCCGTGGCAGTGGAGGGGATCGTCGGCGGGGAGCTTGCAGAGGTCGATGGCCTGCTCGACGGAGCGGAAGCTGAGTTCACCGGCGTTGGCGGTGGGGCCGGGAGGCATCGGGCGCGGGGAGACTGTGCGGGCGATGGAGGAGAGGATGACGTCGGGGTTGGTGAGCGGGGCCGCGACGGGAGCGCCGCCGACGTAGATCCACTCTGCGGCGGCGCGGACGCGATCATCGCGCAGGGCGGCGACGAGCACTTCGGGACCGATGCCCCAGGGGTCTCCGATGGTGACAGCGAGGCGGGGGGGGCGGGGGAGCACGGGCGAATGGTAACGGGGAGGGATGGGTGCCCCGGCGGAGCTCTGTCCGCCGGGTTCAAACGTCCGCTCGCGAGGAAGACCCGGCGGACAGAGCTCCGCCGGGGCACCCGGGGGCACTCGGCGACGGGATCAATCGACGTGCACGAACCAGTCGTTGATGAACTCGCCGACGTCGGTGGAGTTGATGATGCCGTTGGCGTCCCAATCCGACGTGGGGAGGAGCTCGAACCAGGCGTTGATCATGTCGCTGACGTCGGTGGAGTTGACGATGTTGTTGCGGTTGAAGTCGGCGATGCGGACGCGGGGCATGAGGGCGATGGCGACGTTGTAGGCCTGGTCGGTTCCGACGCCGCCCTGGGTGGAGGGGTCGATGAACTTCCCGTTGCTGTCGGTGTCGTAGACGATCTTGGCCCGCACCAAGAGCGTGCCGAGGCTCATGGCGGTGTCGGGGGCGAGGGAGGCGAGGTCGGCGCCGGGGGTGGAGGGGCCGAGGATGTTGCCCGACCACACGCCGCCGGAGTCGACGGAGTCGCCGTCGGCGACGCCGAGGAACTGGACCTGGTAGTTGCGGAGCGAGTTGGCGCCGGCCACCACATCGCCGACGCGCATCAGCAGCTCGAGTCGGTAACCGCCCGACTTGGGCTCGTAGTTGGCGCGGATCAGCGCGGCGGTGAGCTCGGTCGCGAGCGTGGTGTTGAGCTCGACACCCGCGACAAAGTACAGGTTGCCGGCACTGTCCATCGCCGGGGCCGAGATGGCGGGGCCATAGTCGAAGCCGGGGTAGACCTGGCTGAACATGGCGATGCGCCCGATGGGCTCGGCGTCGAGGGCGCCGTCGCCTTCGCCGGCGTCACCGGTGCCGGGGCGCCCGTCGGCGCCGAAGTCGCCGAGGATGGCCTTGCTCGAGGCGTCGGCGGAGCCGGCGGCGTCGCCGGAGTGAGCGGCGATCGACCACGTGACATCCTGCGTCACCGAATCGACGCGCGCGACGGCGAGGTACGTGGGTTCGGGCTGGGGGTTCTGCGCGGCGGCGCCCAGGGGGGTGACCGCGCCGGCGATGAGCAGGTCACCGTTGTCGAGGACGCGGAGTGCGATCTGACCGTTGCCGCCGCGGAAGCTGACCTGGCTGCCGTAGCTCGTGAACTCGTGACCGGAGAGGGCGCCGAAGGCGGCGCCGGGGTCAAAGCCGTCGATGGGATCGACGAGCGAGCCGGGGGCGGTGGGGAGGGTGAGCGCGAGGGCGGAATCGGCGGAGCCGTCGGTGTTCACACCCCAGACGGTGACGGCGCGGGTGGACGTGCCGGCGTCGGTGCGGAGCAGGACGGCCGCGGTGCCGGTGTCGTTCTTGCCATTGTGGACGGGCGAGAAGTTGGCGGTGGTGTAGGAGGCGTTGCCGCGGGCCGTGCCGACACCGCCGGGGAGGAAGGCGGTGGTGGTGGCTGTCGCGACACCGGCGGTCTGCTCGAAGTTGATGTTGGAGGCGAAGGAGAGGCCGAAGGCGACGGGACGGCTCGCGATCGACGCGGGCACGGCGTTGGGGGTGGTCAGCGACGTGGGCGTGTCGATGAGACGGTTGGTCGCGGGGGCGTCGTTGGCGCCGGACTGCTGGAAGCGGTTCACCTTTGTCGTGTCGCGCGAGAGGGGGCGGACGCGGACGAAGTTATGGTTCGTGACGCGGCTGCCCGAGAGCACGCCGAAGCCGTCGATGAGCGTGTGCGTGTTGCCTGCGGCGTCGACGGAGCCCAGGCCCAGCGACGCGGTCGCGGTGTTGCCGGTTGAGCTCGTGAGCTTGTTGCTCAGGGCGTTGACGCGCGTGACGTAGAGGCGGTTGGGCTCGCGGAACGTGAAGTTGACGACCGAGCTGATGATGTTCTGCTCGTCGTCGCCGTTGCCGAGCACGGCGTCGGGGCCGCCGCCAAACTCCATGAACGCGGCGCCGAACTGGTACGAGATGCGCCCTGCGGTGCTGACGGCGCCGTAGCGGCCCGACCCGTCGTCGACGGGGGGCGTGTTGACGCTGTCGGCGATTCCCTGGCCGGGGGCGTGCCAGCCGAGGTAGCTGGCGCGTGCGAACGGGCCGTAGGTGAGGTCGCTGGACGCGGCCTGGGCGCCGATGAGGTGGTTGAAGAACGGCGACGAGTTGGCCTTGGAGGACTTGGCGAGCGGGGCGATGGCGAAGAGGTTGCCCCAGGAGCTGGAGATCGGGGTGAGGTCGACGATGTAGGCGTTGAGCTGTTCGCTGGGGACGGCGGTGCGATAGGCGTCGAGGGCGTCGCCCGGGAGGCCGCCGGTGGGGGCGACCGAGTCCTGCGCGCCGGCGGGGGCCGCCCCCCCCAGTGCGAGCGCGAGGCCGGCGAACCCGATCAAAGCCCGATTCATACCGCGCATGCGAAGGCCTCCCGCGAACGCATCGAAAGCTCAGGGGCGGACGCCCAGCGGCCGCGCTCGACCGGAGCAAAGCGTCAGGAAGTCTACATCATGGACGCCCGGGGGCGACCTCGACGCCGGGGACTTGGGGCGGGTTGACGGGGGGCAGGCCGACCGGCGGGCGCTTGGCGAGGGTCTCAGACACCAATAACTGCTGGCGGAGGAGCCACTGCCGGCTTTCGGCGTCGCGCTCGATGAGCAGGGCGCGCCGGAGGCGGTCGGCGGTGGCTTCGGTGGGCTGGCCGCGCCGGACGTCCCACTGGATCGAGTGGCGGAGGGCGGGGAGGTAGTTGGGGTCGCGCTCCAGTGCGCGGTTGAACTGCTTGGATGCGTCCTCGCCGTAGCCGAGGCGCCACCAGATGACGCCGATGTTGTACGGGAAACGGGGGTCGGTGGAAGAGAGCTCGGCGGCGCGCTCGAACGCGGCGACGGCTTCGAGGTTCTGGTCGCGCTCCATGAGGAGCATGCCGAGGTTGTTCCAGGCGGCGGGGAACTCGCTGTACTCGGTGAGGGCGGCGCGATTGAGGCGGATGGCCTCCTCGATGTGGCCGGCGTCCTGGGCCTGGTTCGCCTGACCGGCGAGTTCGTTGGCGCGGGCGATGCGGTCACGGGCCGCGGTGGCGGGCTGATCGGAGGTCACGGCGCCGGGCTTGGCCTTGTTCTTCGATTCGCAGGCGCCCAGGGCGCCGACGAGCGCGGCGCACAGGGCCGCGGCGGTGAGCACGGACGCTGCGGAGCGTGTGGATCGGGCGACGACGGTGTTCACGGTGCTTCAGCTCCCTCGCTCGTCGCGCTCGATGCGCGAGAATCTGGCGTCGAGTTCCCAATCGGCCTCGCCGGGCCCGGCGGGCTTGTCGGTGGGCCCGGTACGCAGGGCCTTGATCTTGATGCTGGTGGGCATCAAGCCCTGAACCACGCTCCCGTCGCAGGCCCGGGTGAGCCATGCGACGAGCGGGGCGATTTCGATGGATCGCAGTGCGCCCGACGCTGGCGGCGCGGCCTTGGGCGTGTACACCTTGCGGGCGATGTTCTTCGTGCCGGCAACCGACCCCGAGGTCTGCTCGACACGCATCTCGTTCTCGAGGCCGACTTCCTTGCCGAGCTCCTCGAGCTTGGAGGCGACCCGGGGGTCGGGCTCGAAGACGAGCCGGGCTTCCTTCTCCTCGATCGCGGTGATGCTGGCGTCGAGGTCCTTGATGGTCCGGGTCTGCTGCTGCTGGAACGCGATGGCGCCGCGGGCCGCCGAGAGCGTGCGATAGGACAGCAGGGCGTAGATCCCCGCCGCCGCGAGCAGCAGCGCCGCGAACAGGACCAGCGTTCGCGGGCGGTTGCGCCGCTCGGCGCCGGCGGCGGCGAGCACGAGCGACATGGCCGCGTCGGCGCGCGAACTGGGGGGGAGGGGGCCGGTCATTGCGTCGTCCCCCTGCCGGGTCGGCTCGACGAACTCGTGGGCCATTTGCCGGTGAGCGTCCAGATGCGCATGCCCCCGGTCGCACCGGCGGTGCCGCCGCTCGAGCCCGTCCAGGTGAGCTGTCCCGGCAACGAGTTGAGGTGGTCGGTGATCTGCGGGCCGGTGGTGGCGTTGGGGACCCGCAGGGTCACGGTGGCGGTGATGTTGGAGAGGTCGATGACCGAGATCTTGGCGCCGGGAACGGCGCCCAGCGCGGCGAACACCCGCTGCAGCTCCTGCACGAGGGGCACTTCCGCGGGGACACGGTCAGACCGGGTGTGGAGCTCGTTGATGTGTCCGCGGATGCGCCCGACGGGGTCGGGGTGCGACGCGAGCCCCGGGATCTTGGCCTCGAGCGCCTTGAGTGCCTCCGTGCGGCTTGCGCGGAGCGTGTCGAGCTCGCCCTGGGATTCGCCCGCGGCGGCACGCATCTTCCAGCCCAGCGCGACGACGACGAGGGCGACCGCCGTGACGGCCCCGGCCATCCAGCGGTAGTACGAGCGGTGCGTGCGCCCGGGGCGCTGCGAGAGGTCCACCAGCGCGCGCTGCCCGTCGTCGACCGCGGCGGCTTCGTCCTGCCACGGGACGCTCGTGCGGGCCCGCGCGAGGGTCAGGCCGACGGGGTCGTCGTCGGTGGCCGCGTCGACGAAGGCGCCCGGCCAGCGCTCGCCGATGGTCTGGGCGAAGGCGCGTCCGGCCCCGCCTGTGCCGCCCGCGGCGGCCGGGCCGACGTAGACGATGCGCTCGGGGTTCACGCCAAGCTGGGCGCTCCAACCGAGCCAGTCGACGCAGAGGCGGGAGGCCTCGGCGTCGGAGCACTCGACCGCGGCGAGCGGGCTTTCGGCGCCCGGGCCGGCGGGGTCGTCGAGTTCGAGCAGCGACGCGACGGCGCCGCCGACCTCGACGCGACGCAGCAGCATCGACCCGCACGCGAGCATGCGCCCGGAGCGAGTCCAGCACCACAGCAGGCGCCCGATCGGGTCGATCAGCACGACGGCGGTGGTCGAGGTGGACTCGCCGACGAAGCGGCCGGAGGACGGGGACTCAGCGGGCGTCGCGCTCGGGTCCCACGCGCGGGCGGCGGCGTGCCAGAGGCTGGTCACGCTGTCGACGGCGATCGTCGCCCCGTCGAGAACGTCGAGCACGACGCGAACCGCGGCGTCCGGGACGCTCATGACCGCCAGTCGCTGGCGGATGGGTTCGGGAGCGGCCGAGGCGGCGCCGCGCGAGAGGAGGCTGCGGCGGGGGGCCGCGGCCTCGGCGCTGGGAGCGGCGGCGGCCTGCACGGAACGCTCGGTCCCGGCGCCCTCGGCGGCGGCGAACATGACCGCGTCGCCGGAGCCGGTTGTGCCGTCGGAGTCGCCGCGCGAGCCCCCCTGAAGGAGGGCGGCGGCGACGACGTTGGCATCGGCACTGGGCGTTCCGAGCCACAGGCAGAACGCCCCGTCGCCGTCGACCACGAGCGTTTCGAGGACGCGGGCGCGCCGGATGCCCAACTGCTGCACGATCCAGGCGCCCACCGCGCGGGCCCGATCGAGCGCGACGCCCGAGGGATCGCTGTCTGCGGCGGGGCCATCGCCGGACGAGACCGAGGCTCGCCATTCGGCGTTCCAGCCGTCACCCAGCAGCCGTGCGCGGCTGATCAGCAACCCACCGGCTTCGCGTTCCAGATACCCGACCACGCCGCTCAAACCTGGTTCCCCGCTTTCTTCTCTTCAGCCTTGCCCTTGTTGGGCACGGTCGGGCGAGTGGGGGGGGGGCGTGGTGGCGTTGTCACGGGGGTGGAGCCGCGCGGAATCGTGGGCTTGACGATGGCCGGGTTCGGTGTCGTCGGCCGGGTGGGGCTGTTGCGCGGCGGGTTGGCGATCGGGGGTTCGTCGATCGCGCCGCCGTTGCGATCGATATCGACGAGGCGTTTGACTTCGGCCATCCGCTTCATGTCGACGTCGGTGGCGTTGGCGTCGTTCTCGCGGGGGTCGGCGTGTTCGGGGTTGGCGGCGCCCCGGCCGTTTGCGCCGAGGCGCTTGGCGTGGCCGGACTTGGGGGAGGGGGCGTCCATCGACCAGTCGAGGACGCGTTCGGCCATGGAGATGACGTGCTCCACCCCGTGAGCGTCGTCGAGGACGATGCGATCGGGGGCGACTTCGCGGACGGTCTTGCCGTCAACGGTTTCGCCGACGGCGATGATGTGCTGCTGGCCGTCGAGGGCGACCATGGCGAGGGTGCGCCGGGGGCCGACGATGGGGCCGAGGTATCGGAGTTCCGGGCCGCCGGTGCTCGTGGCGGGGTCCGGTTCGGCCTCGGCCTCGTCGCCGACGATTTGGCTGGTGTCGCCCTTGGGCGGCTCGTCTTCCGGGAGGGCCGGGGGTCGGGCCTCGGGGCCGGCCTCGGCGAGCACCCGTCCCCATAGCTCGGTATCGATGGGGGTGGGGACGCTGGTGGGGGGCTGCACACCGGGGGTGGGGGCGACCGGTTCGCCGGCGGGAGCCACGCTGAGCTTGGGGAACGGGACAAGGAGGACGGCGGCGCCGGCGACGGCCAGCCCGGCCGCGGCGATCCGCGCACGTCCAGCCGCCTTGCGAGCCTGATCTCTGTGCATGCCCATGCGTCGGTCTCCGGTGGCGCGACTTTGCGCGCCGCAGGCCAAGGGTACGCCGGCGTCAGCGGGTCATTCGCCGCCGCTCGGCGTGGCGCTCGCTGGTTTCAGGGGCCCACGTCAACGGGGATGCGTTCCCATTCGAGGAGCGAGGTCGTTCCGCCCCCGGCGAGTCCGGCCCCACGGGGCGCCTGCTCGAGGAGGCCGGTCCAGCGCCCCTCGTCGGACTCGGCAACGACCCGCCAGAGTGTGGGGGAGGTGGTGAGAAGCTGGGCGATGACGGCGCGGGCCCGCGGCTGGACCGAGGCCTGGTCGCAGATCCTGGTGAGGTCGGTAGGGCTGAGCTGCCCGTCTTCGCGCTCAGTGATGATGTCTCCCGCAACCATGGTGCTGGCCTCACCGCCGCCGGCCGCCGCGACGATCGTCACGAGCACATCGAAGTCGGCGGTCAGGGCGCTGACGGCGAGCGGCCCGGCGTCTCTCAGCTTCGGCCGTTCGTACTCGGGGAGATCGTTTTTATCGTCGCGGGAGGGGCGGTCGACGTGCGCCGGCCGGCGCGGGTCATTGTCGATGGGCTCACCCAGCGACTGCGCGATGGCCTGGGCGGCCATGCGGGCGGCTTCGAAGGCGGACCCGGATCCGGTGGGGCGGCGGAGGAGCGAGCCCTGGCCGTCCTCCATCCAGACGCGCACCCCGCGCCCGTTGGGGAGCAGGAGCTCGAAGGCGAGCCCGCCGTCGAGGAGGCGCTCGCCGACGTTGCCGCCGGTGGTGAGGAGCCACTGGTCGATCATTTCCTTGATGCCCAGGCGGGCGTGGTGCTCGTGGTAGCCGTCGATGCGGCGCTCGACGGCGAGGTGGGCGTTGGCGTGGCGCTCGAGCATGACCAGGGAGGCGATGGTCGCGACCATCGCCAGGAGCACGACGATGGGGAGGGCGAACCCCCCCCGGCGGCGAGCGCCGGCGGCGCGTGGGGCGAGCCGTGCGAGCGTGCGTGGGTGTCGGAGGCTCATTGGGGGGGGGGGCGGGGCCTCTCGGGGGGCTTGTTCGGCATGCTGCCTTGATTGACGTTTGAGGGCATGCCCGAACGGGGGCGTCCGTTGCTGCGCCGGCGGCCGTCGTCGGGGGTGCTGTTGCTGTCGCGCCCGGTCTCGCCGGTTGGTGTGCGGGAGCGGTCGGTGACCGATCCGCCGGCGCCGAGGCCGGCGCCGAGGTTGGCGGCGACCGCGGGCTGGCCGGTGACCGAAGCGATGGAGCCGGGTTCGCCGGAGAGGCCCCAGCCGATCTCGAAGGTCCACTCGTGGCGGATGCCGCTGTTGGTGTGGATCTCGAGCTCGATATAGCCGGGGAGGTCGTCGGACCACACGGCGGAGTGCTCGCGGAGCCGCTCGGCGTCGTTGCCCTGGTTGGCGCCGCTCTTCTTGGTGTAGAGCGCGCGCCAGGTGGCGGAGGCGATGTTGCCCATGAGGCGGGTCTGGCCGACGCGCTGGCCGGAGGTGGGTTCGAGATCAAAGGGCGCGTCGACGACGGGGTAGATCTGGCGCCACCAGAGCACCCAGCCGGGGTGCTGCTCGCGCCCGCCGGCTTCGACGCCGGGGTCGAACTTGAACTCGAAGGCGCCGCGCACGCCCTGGACGAGCTCGGTGGTGACGCGGTCGTCGCTTTCACTCCGGGGCGAGGAGCCGTCCCTCGGCTCCCCGTTGGAGCGGTCAAGGTCGGCGTTGTCGGGGCCGCCGGCGGGGCCGCGCCGGGCGGAGAGGGAACGCCGGCGGTTGCGGTTGGAACGCAAGTCGTCGCCGGTGTCCGCTGCGCCGACGGCGGGGCGGGTGTCGTCGCCCGGGTTGGCGGGGTCGCGGGCGGCGGGGCCGTCGGTGGCGGGGTCGTCGGTGGTGGTGACGGCCACGTCGGCGCGGTCGCCATCGACGGGGTATCCGAAGTCGGCGAGTTCCTCGACGCTCATGCCACGCTCGACGCCGAAGACAAACAACGGGCGGGTTCGCAGCGCGACCTCAAGCCGCTGGGGGTGCATGAGTCCGGCGTTGTTCGACTCGGTGTCGGGCATCACCGGGGGGAGCGCGTCGTCGAGCTCCAGGAGGAGGCGGGGGCGCTCGGGTTCGCGGTCGTCGTCGGTCGGGGGCTCGGGGCGTTCTTCGCTGCGATCGCGCCCCATGCGGTTGCCCTCGGCGTTGCGTGGCGGGGGCGTGCTGTTCGACATCGCGAGCCCGCCCACGGCCTTGGTGATGGCCTCGTGCGCGAGCGCCTCGGAGAGCGAGTCGTCGAAGGCCTCCTGGCCGACCCTGTCGGCGGTCTCGAGCGACGAGAACACCGACACGGCAACGAGCACGACCATCGACCCCAGCACGGCGGCGAGGGCGACTTCGATCAGCGTGAATCCGCGGCGTCCGGCGCTCATCGGCTGCTCCCTGAGGCTGAGGATTGGCTCCCGCTTCCGCTCGAGCGCGAGCGACGACTGGGGCGGGGCAGCGCCTGGGCGGGGGTCGAGCCGCCGGTCATGCCGCCCGTGAAGGACTGGAGGAGGTCACGCAGGCCCTCGGAGCTGCTCAGGCCGCGGCGCATCGAGTCGGGGTTGCGGGTGATGGCGATGGGGTCCATCATTCGGGACATGACGGCGAGCTCGGCGCCCTGGGCGAGGGGCCCGCCGCCGGTGTCGACGGTGTCGTAGACGCGGACGGTGACGAGGCGGAAGCGGTCGGTGCGGAGGTCGGCGCCGCCGCCGCGGGACTCGCGGGGCTTGGTGCGCATCTCCATGTTCGTCTCATCGAGCTTGTAGCGGAAGGTGAACTGGCCGCCCGCGTAGTCGATGGGGGTGGTCGTGGGCGGCATCTTCTTTTTTTCGTCGAGGTACTGCAGCAGGAGCTTGTGCGCGATCTCGTTGGCGCCGACGATCCTGCGGTCCTCGTAGGAGAGCCGCATGATGAGCGAGATGGAGCTCATGGCGGCGACGGTGACGATCGCGAGCAGGGCGACGGCGAGCACGACTTCGAGCAGCGTCATCCCGGCACGCCGGGTCGGGCCACGGGCGATCCTCACCCGACGTGTCGACCTGAGATGGTGCATCCGGTCCTCACTGGCGTGGAGTGCGACGGGCTCGCTCAGCCGCCGCTGGGCGCACGGGCGTCGCGGATGTTCCACACGTTCACATCGTCGGCGGTGCCGGCCTGGTTGTCGGCGCCGAGGCTGTACAGGGTGTAGGGCTTGCCCTGCTCCTGGGCGGGTGTGTAGTAGACGAGCGGGCGTCCCCAGCCGTCGGTCGGAACGGCGTTGATGAGCGGGGGCGTGGAAGTGACGAGAGCGTCAAGGGCGGCGGGGTAGGTGCTCGTGCGGGCGTAGAAGGTGCCCAGGGCGGCCTCGAGCTGCGAGAGCTTCACGACGGTGGCGCCGCGTTTGGCTTCGTCGCTCGAACCACCGATGCTGAAGATCACCACGGTGGCCAGTACGCCGATGATCACGACGACGAGCATCATTTCCAGCAGGGTGAAACCCGATGCCCGACGGATGACTTGGTTGGTGCGGCGCATGGGTGTGATACTCCGTGTCTTGAACGAGTGAACAGGCGAATCGCCAAGCGGTGGATCCGCCGGTACTTTCTGCCGACCCCCGCGGAGAGGTGTTCGCCGCATTGGGGGCCGCGCTCGGCACCACTTTACGCTGCCGCGTGCGGGCCCGCGCGGCAACCTTACGGGTCATGATCCGGGGGTGAACGGGGAGAAGGCGGGGGTTTGGCGCGGGTCCGTTTGCGATTTCGGCGGTGATAACGCACGCGGGGCCGCGAGCCGGGATCAGGCCCCGATTCCCTTGCTCGCCGAGAGGATGGGCAGCAGGATCGAGATCACGAGCGACCCGATGATCGCGAACATGAGCACGATGAGGGCCGGCTCGAGGGCCGCGAGCAGACGCGACGACGTGCGGTCGACTTCCTCGGCCATGTCGGCCGCGAGGGTGGTGAAGGCGGACTCCATGTCGCCCGCCCGATCGGCGGCGACGAGCAGGCGGCGCGTGGCGAGCGGGAGCGAGCCCACATCCTCGACGAGCGTGCGGAGGAGCCCGCCGGCGACCAGGCGCTCGCGGAGGCGATCGAGCTGAGCCCGGAGCTTGGGGTGTGTCACCGCCTGGTTCGAGACGCTCAGGGCCTCGGCCAGGGGCACGCCCGACCGGGTCATCGCGGCCATCACGCTGAAAAATCGGGTGGATTCCTGCGCAAGCACGAGGCTGCGCAGGCCCGGGAGGCGTCGCATGAGCACGGTCACTGCCGCGATGACGATCTTGTGCAGCAGCAGGGCGACCACGAGCACGCCCGCGGCCACGATGCCCATGAGCGTCGCGTTGTCGCGCAGCCACACGCCCGAGCCGATGACGAGCCGGCTGATCATCGGCATCTTCACCTTCGACGCCATCAGGGCCTCGCCGATCCGCGGGACGACGAACATGAGCATGAAGATCGAGACGAGCACGCTCAGGCTCAGCACGATCAGGGGGTAGATCATGAGCGTCAGGGCCTTGCCGCGGACCGTCAGCTGGCGACGCGCGGATTCGCTCAGGCGCTTGGCGGCGCCCGAGAGGTCGCCGGTGCGCTCGGCGGCGCGGTACACGGCGATGGTGACCTCGTCGAATCCGCCGACGGCGCGGCAGGCGTCGGCGAAGCTCGTGCCGCCCGCCACCATCTCGCGGATGCGGTCGATGCGGGTGCGTCCGCCGGGGCGGACGGTCGCCGCGACGACTTCGAGGGCTTCGACGAGGGGCACGCCGCGGGAGATGAGCTGGGAAAGCTGCTCGTTAAGGGTGGCCTGGTCGGTGAGGGTGAGCGTGTAGGCGGGGGCCGCCCAGCCGGGCATGCGGTAGAACTTGAGCAGGAGCAGGCGGTCCTTGCGGAGCATCTCGGCGAGGGCGCCGGGGCTGCGGGCCTGGCGCAGGCCGAACTTCTTCCCCCCCCCGGGGCCGACGGCCACGTAGAAGAAGGATGAGGGGCCGGCCCGGACGGCCGCGCCGGGGGCGAGGCCGCCCTGCCCTGGCGTTCTGCTCGTGGACATGAGGCTTGCTCGGGACATCCGACTAGCGTACTCCCATGGCCAAACGCTCACCGACGCGCTCCCGCAAGCGGACCGCCCGCTCGAAGGGCAAGATCACCGGCAGCACCTTCGAACTCGCCTGCGGCGGGATCGTTCGTCGGCGCGGCCCCGGCGGGCGCGACGAGGTTCTGCTGGTCCACCGCGAGAGCTACGACGACTGGTCGTTGCCCAAGGGCAAGTTCGAGCCCCGCGAGGACGCGACGGTGATCGAGTGCGCCATCCGGGAGGTTCTTGAAGAAACCGGGGTCCGCGCTCGGGTGTCGGGGTTCGCCGGGCAGACCATGTACATGAAGAACGGGCGTCCCAAGCTGGTGCTGTTCTGGGACATGGCGTTCAAGCGGGCCGCGAAATTCACGCCCAACGACGAGATCGCCGGGATTGCCTGGCTTGCCACGAAGGCGGCCCTGAAGCGGCTGACGCACGAGGACGAACGGAATGTGCTGGCGGCGGCTGTGGGGAAGTAGTGCCGGCCGACCGGTCTTGCGATCTTCATATGCTCAAGGGCGTTACCCGGTCCGAACGGGCGGCACGCCTTAACCATGTTGACGCACGGCGTGTGGTTACTCCGGTGCCCCGGTGGTAGTGTCCGAGGCGGAGAACTCCGCCATGACGACTCGAACCCTCGGTGCGCTCGCGGCCTGCCTCGCTGTCCAGTCGGCTCTCGCGGGTCCGCTCGATCCGCCGCCGGGGCCGATCACGTCGACGCTCAAGCCGCTGACGGAGGTCGAGCCGCGCCTGGCGATCAACTCGTACTACACGCCCGGCGATTTCGACAGCCTCTTCAAGATCACGCAGCCGGGGTCGTACTACCTCACGGCCGACGTGGCGGGCGTGGTGAACAAGCACGGCATCGAGGTGGCGCTCGTCGCGCCCGGGGCCGTGACGATCGATCTCAACGGGTTCAGCGTCAAGGGCGTGGCCACTTCGCTGAGCGGGATCGTCGACAGCACGGGGTACGTCGTGCTGCATGTGCGCAACGGCACGGTGAACGGCTGGCCCGGCATCGGCGTTGACGGGGCCCAGACGGTCGATCGCCTCGTCGTCGCGGGCAACGGCGCCCTGGGCATCTACGCGCAGGCGGCCGCGACCGTGACCAACTGCATCGTCTCGGCCAATGGCGCCAACGGGGGCTACGGCGTCGACGCCGGGCCGGGGTCGATCATCGCCGACTGCATCGTGCAGTTCAACGGCGGCACGAGCGGCGGGGGCGGCATCGCCGCCGGCGACAATTCGCAGGTCCGCCGCTGCACGGTCACGTCGAACGCGGCGGCGCTCTCGGCGGCCATGGGGTTCGGGATCTATGTCGGGTACGACTGCGACGTCGCCGATTGTCGCGTCGACAACAACGGTTCAGGGGCGTCGACCTCGAGCTCCGGCATCAACGCGGGCGAGGGCACGAGCGTCACGGGGTGCCGGCTGTACGGGAACTTCGGCGGGGGCATCCGGTCGGGCGGCGAGGGGATCATCTCGGGGAACGCCGTGGGGTATTCGAACGGCATCGGGATCATCATCGCCGGCAACCGGGCGCGGGTGGAGGCGAACCACCTCTTCAGCAATTCGTCGGGCGGCGTGCGGGTGGAGGGTACGGGGTGCACGGTGGTGCGCAACTCGGTGAAGGGCACGTCGCCGTACTCGATCCCGGGCGGGAACGACGCGGGTCCGGTGGGCACGGCGGCGACGGCGACGAGCCCGTGGTCGAACATCGCGAACTGAGTGGCGGCCCCGGGGCGTCGTCTCGGGGCCGGCAAGAGTTCCTTTCGTAGATTCTTCATTGTCATACCCCCTCATCGCCTGTACATTCACAGCGTCCCGCGAGGAGAGGCGACGCAATGGACAGCGCGTTTTGTAGCCGAGGGCTGGCGGCCCTTACCCAGCTTGCCATCGCCATGTGCCTGCTGGGCGGCCCCCTTGACCCACCGGCGGGTCCGATCGCGCCAACGCCGGGGTCCGAGCCCCGGATCGCGATCAACGCCACGAACACTCCCGGAGACGCCGACAGCCTCTTCAAGGTCACCCAGCACGGGTCCTACTACCTCGCTGTTCCGATCACCGGCGTCGCCGGCAGGAGCGGCATCGAGATCGCCACGTCCAACGGCGTCACGATCGACCTCATGGGGTACTCGCTCCAGGGCGTCGCGGGCTCGTTCCACGGCATCTCCACCTCCGGCGTGCACGGGCTCATCATCATCCGCAACGGCTGGGTCGGCGGGTGGGGCTCCCACGCCATCGAACTGAATGGGGGCTTCACCGGCGAGGTCTCGACCGTCGAGAACGTCCACGTCATGTATAACGGCGGATGGAGCGTTCGCGCCGCGACCCGGGCCACGATCCGCGATTGCGTGGCGTCCGGCAACGCCGTCGGCTTTCAGGCCCAGCAGCACTCGCTCATCGTCCGGTGCACCGCGCGCAACAACAACGGGACCGGGACCCAAGCCGGGTCGACGGTCTCCGAGTGCGTCGCCGACGCCAACCTGCGTGGGTTCAGCTTCAGCGGGGGGAGCACCGCCATCGGCTGCACCGCGGCCAACAACGTCAACGACGGCTTCGAAGTCTCCGGCGCCGTCCTCACCTCGTGCGCCGCGAACAACAACGGGGGGAGCGGGTTCGCCTGCGGCAACGGCTGCACCATCGACAACTGCGTGGCCTACAGCAACACCAGCCACGGCATCTCCCGTGAATCGAGCTGCGTCATCCGCAACAACCTCGCGAACCTGAACGGGAACTCGTCGGGCAGCGGCGCGAACATCCGTGTTGCCCAGGGGTCCAACCGCGTCGAAGGGAACAACTGCATCGGCGGCGACTGGGGGATCCAGGCGCTGGGCGCGGGGAACGTCATCGTCCGCAATACCTGCCGCGGGAACACGCTGAACTGGAGCATCGCGGCCAACAACGTCGTCGTCCCCATCATCAACCGGACCGCGCCGGCGAGCGGCGCCATCAGCGGCGATTCCGGGCCGAGCTCGCTGGGCTCGACCGATGCGAACGCGAACTACACATATTGACCGTCAATTCCGAAGGAGGACATCCATGCACCGTTTCGCTGCCCTTGTCGCACTTGTCTGTGCCTGCACTCTCGCCCTCGCCGGCCCGCTCGACCCCCCCGCGGGTCCGATCGCGCCCACCGCCAAACCCCTTGCCGAGGTTGAGCCGCGGATCGCGATCAACGCGACGAACACGCCCGGCGACGCGGACAGCCTCTTCAAGATCACCCAGCCGGGCTCGTACTACCTCACTGGAAACATCACCGGCGTCGCCGCCAAGAGCGGGATCGAAATTGACGCCCCCCGCGTGACCATCGACCTCAACGGGTTCACGCTCGCCGGCGTCGCCGGATCCCTTGACGGCATCGTCACCTCCACCAACAACAGCCAGATCGTCATCCGTAACGGCTCGTTCACAGGCTGGGGCGGCAGCGGCATCAATTTCCCGGGCGTCACGTCGATGGGCGTCGTAGAGGCCGTCACGTCCGTCAACAACGGCGACGCCGGCATCCGTGCCGGAACGTCGTTTTCGCTCTTACACTGCTCGGTCCGGAGCAACGGCGGCATCGGCATCGATGCCGGTATCTACAGCACCCTGATCAACTGCTCGGCGTCTTTCAATGACGGCGCAGGCATCAACGCCAGTTCGGCTTCGACACTGATCAACTGTTCCTCGGCGAACAACAGTGTCGGATTTGATATCGGCGCCGGCTGCACGCTCTCCAATTGCTCCGCGATCAGCAGCGACGGCTTCGGGTTCGTGACAGCGCAGGGGTGCACGCTTTCCGCCTGCGGCGCCTGGAACAACCAGGGCGGCGGGTTCAACGTCGATACCGGCGGGACCGTCACCCATTGCACATCGCACCAGAACGTCGGCATCGGCATCATCGCCGGCGCTGCCAGCAAGATCACCGACTGCACGGTCTCGAGCAACAACCTCGACGGCATCTCTGTCTCCAGCGACTGCCATGTGCGGGGCAACACCAGCGACAGCAATGGCGCGGGGACCACCGACGGCGCCGCCATCCAGGTCACCGGAAGCGACAACCGCATCGAGGGCAACAACTGCACGGACTCCGACCGCGGCATCGATGTGGACGTCGCCGGCAACGTCATCATCAGGAACACCTGCTCGGGCAACACCATCAACTGGACGATCGCGGCCAACAACGTCTGCGGCCCCATCCTCAACCGCACCGCCCCCGCCAGCGCCGCCATCAGCGGCGACTCGGCTCCCAGCTCGCTGGGCTCCACCGACGCGAACGCGAATTACACGTACTGACGTTCAGCCTCACCCCCCGGTTGTGGGGCTTGCGGCCGGCGCGCTGGCGCGGTAGGTTCCGACCGCCCAATCGCCCAGGGAGATTGAGAGATGAAGACGTCCCCGTCCATTGGCCGCGCGATCGTCGCGCTCCTGCTCGCGCCCGTCGCTGCCCTCGCGGGCCCGCTCGATCCGCCCGCCGGTCCGATCGCGTCGACCGCCAAGCCGCTCGCCGAGGTCGAACCGCGGACGGTCGTGAACGCGACGAACACTCCGGGCGACGCCGATGCGAGCCCGAGCCTGTTCAAGATCACGCAGAGCGGCTCGTATTACCTCACCGGCAACGTCACCGGCGTTTCCGGCAAGATCGGGATCGAGATCGACGCCGACTCGGTCACGCTCGATCTCTGCGGGTTCGAGCTGCGGGGCGTCGCGGGCACGCTCGACGGCGTCCGTGTGACGCCCGGCCGGCGCGCCGTCACCGTTCGCAACGGCTCGCTGAAGGGGTGGAAGGGCGCCGCCGTCAACGCCGTGGGCGGACCCAACGCCGACGCCTGCCTGTACCAGGACCTGCGGGCCGTCGACAACGGCACCGACGAATTCAGCTACATCATCGACGTCGGCGGCGCGAGCACCGTCGTGAACTGCGTCGTCGCGTTCAACGCCGGCACCGGCATCCGGGGCAACAACGGCACGCTCATCAGCGGCTGCGCCGTCAGCAGCAACTCCGGCGACGGCATCATCTGCGGCGCGGGGACCGTCAAAGACTGCCTCGCCCGCGGCAACGTGTTCGACGGCATCCGCGCCGGGGCCGCGTCGGTGATCACCGGTTGCTCGGCGACCGCGAACAGCGGCGCCGGGATCACCATCCACGACGCCACCATTGCTCGCGACAACGCGTGCCTGGGCAACGGCTGGGGCATCTATATCTACAGCGACGGGAGCACCGCCGACGGAAACACCCTCGCGGGCAACGCCGTGGGCGTCGAGATCGTCGACCCCGGCAACGTGTTCACGCGCAACACGCTGCGGGGCAACACCGTGCGCGACACGGTCGTTGCGGGCAACGACGTCGGGCCGTTCCAGTCTGCGGCGACGTCGATGAGCCCGTGGGCGAATCTGGCGCCCTGACGCGCGGCCGTAGAGGCCCATTGTGCGGCGCAGCCATCGTGGTACATTGACCGCACGCCCGAGGAGGTGCCCAATGTGCCGTGCGCGTCGTGCTGTCGTCGTCGCCGCCCTTGCCGCGCTTGTCCCGTGTTCCCAGCTTCACGCCGGCCCGCTCGACCCGCCGCCTGGCCCGATCGCGTCCACGCCAAAGCCGCTTGCCGAGCTCGAACCGCGCATCGCTATCAATTCGACGAACACCCCCGGCGACGCCATCAGCGTCTTCCGGATTCCGGGGTGCGGGTCGTACTACCTCACCTCCAACGTCGCGGGTCAGCCCGGCAAGCACGCCATCTTCGCTCCCGCGTTCCCCGGCGGAGGCGAGGTCACTATCGATCTCAACGGCTTCACACTCACCGGTGTGCCGGGGTCGCTCAACGGCGTCAACGCCGCGGGCACCGTCAACGTCCGCAACGGCGCCGCCAATCTCTGGGGCGGTGCCGGGATCAGCGTCTCGCGCGGCATCCTCCGCGACCTTCACGTCTCCACCAACGCCGGGCACGGCCTGGTCGCGAACTGGGGCGTCGTCATCTCGCACTGTGTCGCGGAGGGCAACGGCGCTAACGGCATCCACGTCTCCGACGTCTCGCGCATCGAGTCGTGCGTCTCGAAGGTCAACACCGGCGAGGGCATCCACCTCGACGGGGCCGGCACCGTTGCCGATTGCGTCGTGTACAACAACGCCGCCGGCGGCATCATCGCCGGCCTCGCCTCGCAGGTCACGGACGGCACCGTCTTCTCGGTCCCGACCGACGCGATCCGCGTCTCGCACGGCTCGAGCGTGGCCCGAAACTCGATCGCGTCCGCGGGCGTCGGCGTCCGTGTCACCGGCGATGCGTGCCGCATCGAGGCCAACTCGGTGGTGTTCGGCGTCGTCGGCATCCGCATCGAGAGCGCGGGGTCGCGCGTCGAGGGCAACTCGGTGAGCCGCGGCGGCACGGGGATCAGCGTGTCACCGGGCGTCGGCAACATCATCGTCCGCAACACCTGCTCGGGGAACACGACGAACTGGGACGTCGTCGCCGGGAACATCTGCCTGGTCGTGCAGGCGGCGGTAAGCGGGGCGGTCAGCGGCAACGCCGGGGGCGTCCCCCTGGGCTCGACCGACCCGAACGCCAACTTCACCCACTGAACTTTCGGCCCTTCCACGCCCACTCGCCCGAGCCCACCGCATCCGCCGTCGCCACCTACCATCGTGCCGATGTCCTCCACCACCGCTCCGTCCCGCCCCGTCGTCGTCCCCGCCGACGCGGCTTCCAAGTCCACGCCCACCACCATGCGCGCACTCGTCAAGCACCACGCCGGCCCAGAGCTCAAGCTCGACGCCAATCGTCCCGTCCCCACCCCCGGCCCCCGCGACGTGCTCATCCGCGTCAAAAAGGTCGGCATCTGCGGCACCGACCGGCACATCTGGGAATGGGACGCCTGGGCCGCCGGGCGCATCCCCGTCGGCATCGTGACCGGGCACGAGTTCGTCGGCATCGTCGAGAAGGTCGGCTCGGCCGTCACCAAGTACCAGCCGGGCCAGCGCGTCAGCGCCGAGGGCCACATCTCCCCGATGGTCGGCTACAACGCCCGCACCGGCAACGCCCACATCGCGAGCGACATGGTCATCCTCGGCGTCGATCGCGACGGCGTCTTCGCCGACTACGTCTGCGTCCCCGAGGACAACGTGTGGCCCGTGCACCCGGGCATCCCGGATAAGGTCGCGGCCGTGCTGGACCCGCTCGGCAACGCCGTGCACACCGTGATGTCCGCGGGCGTCTCCGCCAAGACCGTGCTCGTGACGGGCGTGGGCATCATCGGCCTCATGGCGGTGACGGTGGCGAAGGCCGCGGGCGCCAGCCGCATCTTCGCGGTCGACATCGACCCCAAGCGACTCGCGCTTGCCAAGAAGCTCGGCGCCGTCGAGGCGTTCGACGCCCGCGACGCGTCGTGGGTGAAGACTCTCCGGGCCGACACCCGCGGCGACGGGCCCGACGTGCTCCTCGAAATGTCCGGCGCCCCCTCCGCGATCGACGCGGGCTTCAGCGCCCTGCGCTTCGGCGGGACGGCCGCGCTGCTGGGCATCCCCTCGCGCCCGATCACGTTCGACCTCACCAGCCACGTCGTCTTCAAGGGCGCGACGGTGCTGGGGATCAACGGTCGCAAGATGTTCGAGACGTGGTACCAGATGGAGGCGCTTTTGCTCTCGGGCCGCCTCGAGCTCGACGAGATCATCACCCACGAGATCCCGCTCGAAGACTTCGCCAGGGGCTTCAAGCTCATGCAGACGGGCGAGGGGATCAAGATTGTGATGAGCGTGTCGCCCTGATTGTGTCAACTTCTGAAAGTTGACAAAAGAGAAATGCCGCCTATTCTACCGCGAAAGCGGAGGTAGGCATGCGCATTGAGCGGCCGCCATTGACATTTGAGCAAGCGTTTGATCGGCCCTCGCCGGTCGTCGGCGATGCGGAGTCTGGTGCGGTTGCTCGCCTGCTTGCCGATTACCGCCCATGGCGGAAAACCAGGTACGCCGCGGCGGAACTGGGTTTGGATCCTGAGACGGCCTGGTTGCTCACGAAGCGTGCACGATTCCCCATGTTTCGCCGGGTGAGCCTGCCGCGGGCGGAGGGGGGGCGCTTCGGTCTGACACACACCCCACAGATGGCCGAATCGCTCCTGCTCATCGACAGAAGCACCGGCGTGGTCGGCACGCCGAGGGTCCGGCAGAACCTCACGCTGCACAAGCGGCTGCTCGCCCTTGCCAAGGACGGCCAGCTCACCGCCCCCCGGCGGGTCCGCACGGACATGGAGGAAGCCGCGGAGTCGGCGATCATCGAAGGTGCGTCCGGTACGCGCCAGGAGGCGATCGAACTCCTGCGCTCCGGACGTCGACCGAAGTCGATTTCAGAGCGCATGGTCATCAACAATTACATGACCATGCAGCGTATCAAGGAGCTGGTGGACACCCCGCTCAGCCCGGCGCTGATCCTTGAGCTTCAAGAGTTGATCACTGAGGGCACTCTCGACGACCCGGCGGAGGCTGGGCGCTTTCGGCGGGCCGAACAACCGGTCCGCATCGTCGATACTCGGGACGAAACGGTCATCTTCGAGCCGCCTCACGCCGCGCTCGTTGTTGACTACGTGACACGCCTCTGCAAATTCGCCAACACGGACCACGCGGGCGCCGACTTCCTTCATCCCGTTATCAAGGCGGCGATTCTCCACTTCATGATCGGATACATCCATCCGTTTGCGGACGGCAACGGGCGCACCGCGCGGGCGATGTTCTACTGGTTCGCCCTCCGACATGGGTACACGCTCTTCGAGTACCTTTCCATCTCTGAAGTCATCCGCAAGGGTTACGCGCGTTACCCACAGGCGTACGTCGACGTTGAAACGGACGACGGTGACCTGACGTATTTCGTCCTGTACAAGTTGGACATCATCTCGCAGGCGCTGGACCGGCTTGCGGAAAAGCTCGCTCTGGACGCCGAGAAGATCAAGCTCAGCGAGCGACTGCTCGCACTGGCGGAAGGGCTCAATCTCCGGCAGCGACTCCTCTTGGAACATTCCCTCCGCCACCCGCTTACGCAGTACACGGTCAAGACCCACGCAAACTCGAATGGCATCGTTCTCACCACGGCGCGTGCCGACCTCGAGCAGCTTGTCATTCTCAAACTTCTCGCCACCGCCAAGCGAGGCAAGGAAGTCATCTATATGGCCACGCCCAAGCTCACCCAGAGGCTCGCCGCCAAGAGGCTGGTCTGATCGTCCGCGTTCCCAGAAGCCATCCACGGGCGAACTTGGTCAACTGACCCCCGATCGCGAGCAACGCCCCCTCCAAACGACAACACCCCGACGGGCAAGCCGCCGGGGTGTTGTGATGTTGATGCCTAATTACCCGAAATCCCGAGGTCGATCAGCTCCGGCGACGCCGGACAGCGACCAGCCCGCCCAAGCCGAGCAGGGCCGCGGCACCGGGAGCGGGAACCTCGCGGACAGAGATTTCCACGTTGTCGATGCCCCAGGATTCATCGAGCCCACCCTGCCAGCCAGAGCCGGCGGCGATGAAGTCGATCGTGGCGGTGGAGCCCGTGTGCGGGATGTTCTGCAGCAGCGGCTCAAGGGTCATGTCGTACGCCTTCTCGCCCCAACTGCCGTTCCAGCCGACGCTGCCGCCGGAGTAGATCAGCCCGGCGGGGACCGCGGGGACGTAGTTCGTGCTTCCGCTGGCGATGGCGAATGTGGCCTGGAAGACCTGGGTGCCGTCGACCCAGACCTGGAAGTAATCGGGAGCCGGGCTGCCGTTGTCGCTGTCCCACGAGTCGATCGCCGCGAGCAGGAACCCGACCGAGATCGAGCTGTGCGCCGGGAGCGAACTCAGGCTCAGCGTGGACGCCACCGCCGGGCCGACCGAGTCGTTCCGCAGCAGGTTGCCGCCAAACAGGTTCGGGGGGTTGCCCATGCCGGTGAACCCGGCGACGGACTCGGCCGTGCCGGCCCCGCTGAACTGGGCCGGGATGCCGCTGTCAAAGTTGTTGGAGAACACCGTGGTCTGGGCCGTCGCCGTCAACGCACAGACGGCAACCGTCGCCATCCCGATCAGGCTCACGCACTTCATAACACATTACTCCAGATTCGCGTTCAGGTGATCGAGGCCGAACCCGCCGCCGGTTCCCTCTCCTTTGAAAGCCTCGACACAGCACACAAACCCTATCCGATACAACCGATTTGAGACATGAACTCGGTATTTGTCGCATCAAGATGAGGAAAGACGGAGCCTTGGTAGTTGTCCTGCCAAACGAATTCGGGGGCTTAGGGGCTTATTCGGTCCCGGATTTCGCCCTCTGTCATGCCTGACCTTGGCGCACCCCGACATCCTTGTATACTCGCGTTGTCCCTTCGGGAGAGATCACATGCGTACCACCCTCGCGCTGGCCCTCTTTGGCGCCATCGCCGCGTCCGCCTCCGCCCAGCCGTTCTCGAACGTTCGGGACGACCACAAGTTCGCCTGGGGCGAGAACATCGGTTTCCTCAACTGGCGCGACGCCGGCAGCGACGTTGAGGGTGTTCGCATCCGGTTCACCTACGGCGGCTTCATGGACGGGTACATCTGGGGCGAGAACGTCGGCTGGATCAAGACCGGCAACGGCAACCCCGGCCCGTACGCCAACACCAACAACACCAACTACGGCGTCAACATCAATCTCACGACCGGCAATCTCAGCGGCTTCGCCTGGGGTGAGAACATCGGCTGGATCAACTTCAGCGGCGGCGCCCTCGCCACCCCAGCGAACCCCGCCCGCGTCGATTTCGTGACCCGGCGCCTCCGCGGCTACGCCTGGGGCGAGAACGTCGGCTGGATCAACCTCGACAACGCGACCGTCTTCGTCGCCATGTTCTGCCTCACCGACATCAACCAGGACGGGATCTCGAACTCCACCGACGTCGGCGAGTTCATCAACCTCTGGTTCCAGGATCAGGTCAAGGGCAGCCTGCAGGCCGACTTCGACGGCAACGGGATCGTGAACTCCACCGACGTCGGCGAGTTCATCAACGCCTGGTTCAGCGATCAGCTCAACTGCATCTGAGTCGCCTCGCGGCGGCACCACTCGATTTGGTGGATTTGCCGCGGTGCATGTGCGCGTTTGCGCGCAGGTTTGTGAACATACCAGACCGTTTGTTCCCGCCGCATTGAGTGGTGCGCGGGGTTGGGGTATCTTGTCGCTCTTGCGTGCCGTGACGCTCGCGCCCGTGTCCCACCGAACACAGGAGCCGTGCGCATGTCGAGCAAGACGGTCGTCACGAACTATTCCGCCTTCACCGCGAAGTACGGGGCCGCGGGGGTCAAGCGTCTCAAGCAGGCGGTCACCCGCCTGGTCGCGGCCGACAAGAAGCGGGGCCTGACGACCCGCGTCGCCGATCTCTCGAACGCCGCCAACATGAAGGCGGCCGGCGGGAAGAAGGTCGATGATCCGCAGGACCGCAAGGCGTGCAAGGCGGCCGTCGACGCGATCTTCCGCAAGACGCGTCCGGACTACCTCATGCTTCTGGGTTCGGTCGACGTCGTCCCGCACCAGGACATGGACAACCCCTTCGCCGGGGGTGACGACGACCCCACTGTGCCGGGCGACCTGCCGTACGCCTGCGAGGAGCCGTTCAGCACGCGCACCGAGAAGTTCAAGGGCCCGACGCGCGTCGTCGGGCGCCTCCCCAACGTCACCGGCGACACGACCCCCGACTACCTCATCGGCCTGCTCGACTCCGCGGCGACCTTCGTCAAGCGCCCGCACAGCGACTACGCCTCGTACCTCGGCCTGACCGCCGAGGCGTGGGACGCCTCGACGCGCGAAAGCCTCGCGAACATCTTCGGCTCGGCCGACACCATCCAGGGCATTCCCCCGCACGGGCCCGCCTGGGCCGACGACATGCTCGGGGCCCGCTGCCACTTCGTGAATTGCCATGGGGCCGACACCGTGGCCGAGTTCTACGGCCAGCCGCGGGGCCGAAACCAGTACCCCATCGCTCACGAGGCCCGTCGCGTCGTCGGCAAGCTCAGCCAAGGCACGATCGCCGCGGTCGAGTGCTGCTACGGCGGCCAACTCTACAACCCCGAGCCCGCCGGCGTGCACGCCTCGATCGTCAATACCTACCTCGGGCACGGGTGCTGCGGCTATTTCGGCGCGACCACCATCGCCTATGGCCCGGCGGAGGGCCAGGGCGCGGCCGATCTCATCTGCCAGTTCTTCATCAAGAACATCCTCAACGGCGCTTCCACCGGACGCGCAGCGCTGATGGCCCGCCAGCAGTTCGTGCAGGCCGCGGGCACCCTCGACCCGGCCGACGTGAAGACGCTCGGCCAGTTCAACCTGCTGGGCGACCCCTCGGTGCACCCGGTCGAGGCGCCGCCAACGGGGGCCGGCGGCTCCGAACCGAAGCTGATGAAGGCCGCGGCCGGTATGGCCGGCGCCAAGAGCATGGGCGCCCCGGACCTCCTGCGGACCCTTCGACGCGCCGAGCTGGTCGACATCGGCCTGCGCCTGGCGAACTCGGCGGCGGCCGCGATGTCGGTAGCGTCCAAGATGCCCGGCGGGCCGATCGTCAAGGCGATGGCGGCCCTCGCCCACGCCTCGGGCATCCTCGACCCCAAGTTCATGAGCTTCAAGACCGACGCCCCGGCGCCCAGCGCCTGGTACGCCAAAAGCAAGATGGCCGAGACTCCCACGCCCGAGTTCCACGCGGCGGTGGGCCAGGTGGACGCCCCGGACGCCCCATCGGCCCAGTTTTCGGCGGTGGTGGCGACGGTGCTCGAGGGCAAAGTGGTGAGCGCCCGGCAGCTCTACAGTCGGTGAGTGAGCGAGAAGATCCAGGGCCATGTGACCCGCGAACCCGTCGCCCCGGGCTCCAAGTCCGACCGTGAGGCGGTGATGATCCGCGCCGACGACGGGCGCCGCCTGCTCCTGCGCATCAAGGGCAACCCCGCGCTGGGCGACCCCGCCCTCGACGTCCTCGTCGGCAAGCACATCGTCGCCGAGGGCGTCGTCACGAGCACGGCGTTCATCATGGAGAGCTTCACCGAGGGCGAAGCACCCCGCGGCGGGAAGCCCCCGCGCTGACGCGATCAATTCAGCAGCTTGCTCCACGCCCCGGATGCTTCGCGCCACGCGCCGCTCTCGACGCAGCCCACGACGACTTCGTCACGCGCGGCGCCGAGGTCGGCGGATGTCGTCTCGGTCACGCCGGGCGGGCGCGTGGCCCACATCAGCAGCGTCGGCAACACGTACCAGACGAATCCGAAGGTCAGCCCCTTTGCGTTGCGCAGTAGCGCGTCGGTGTTCCGCGGCTCCTGCTGCAGGCCGACGACGAACCAGCGCACGTTGGACAGCAGGATGAGCGCGGCGATCACCGTGGTCGGGACCATCCACCACGGGGCCGTGCGGTGCCACGACGTGCCATAAGCGAAGGGCGCTGCGATATACCCGGTGTGCAGGAGCAGCACGATGACGCCGAAGCCGATCGCCATGGCCCACTCCTGCCACGTGATGGGGCCTTTGGCGTTCGGGCGCGTCATGCCGAAGAACGTGTACACCGCGACCAGCGAGAAGAACACGCCGGTGATCGCGGGGAGCGCGAGGAGTATGCGGGCGAAGGGCATGGGTTATTCCGGCGCGGGTTCGCGCCCGAGGATCGAGATCAGCCGGGCCCGGTCCTGGGCCTGGGCCCGGTTGAATTGCTCGCCCTCCACCTCGGTGTGGGGATCGGGGTATGTGCTGGACCGCCAGGAGAGGGCGCGGCGGAACGCCTCGTCGCACGCCGTGCGGTCGGGTTTGCGCTGCTTGACGAGCTGCGCGAGTCGTTCCTCGTAGAGCTGCGAGAGCGGGACCGCGGCGTGGAAGTACGGGTCCACGTTCCTCATGAGCAGCTCGGCGTCGTCGTAGCGGTCCTGGCCGATGAGCGTGCGGGCGAGCGCGACCGCCTCCTCCTGACGCGGCTTGAGCGCCTCGAGGTCGATAAGCGTGGCGCCCCGTCCGCGCGGCCAGGCGCCGATCTCGGCGTCGGGCATGTCGCAGATCGGCACCATCGCGTTGGGCACGCACGCGACCGTCGGCCCCTTGGGCGAATCGAGCTCGATCGAGACGATGCTCTGCTCCAGCATCTTCCCGTAGCTCGGCCACAGCTCGGTGGGGCACAGGGCCTGCACGGTGACGAGGTGCTTGCCGTCCTCGAACAGCACGAACCGCATGGTCATCGGCGTGCCGTCCTGCTCCTGCTCGGCTTCGCAGAGGATGGCGGGGTGGTTGTGATTCGGTCCGCCGACGTAGCCGGAGACGAGCCCGGTGATCGTGAGCTTGAAGTGGTCCGCGAGGTAGCGGGCCCAGTCCTCCATGCTCCCGTTCTCGTATGCGGGCCGGGCGGCGACGGCGAGGAACGCCGCGGCGACCGACGAGCTCAGCAGCGTGAGCGGGAACGACTTCGTGGGGTCGGAGAAGTCGGGCTCTTCGGCGGGCATCGGGGGCTCGACGAAGTCCTTGGGGACCAGCAGCGAGAACCCCAGGTCGGGGAACTTGGCGGGGAACTGCTTGCGGGTGTGGGACTTGCTCATGGCGCGTGGAACTCCGGGGACACACGAGCATGCGAGAAGGGGGCGGCCCGGGGATCACGATTTCTCGCGGAGCGAAATCCCAACCCGGGGCATCCCCGAATCCGCGGTGCCCGCGCGCCGCAACGCCGACCGTACCCCCGCGGTATGCGGTAGCGTGATCGTGTCCGACCGCCCCATCCCCGACTGTCCCCGCTGCGGCTTTGACCAGTCGGGCCAGGTGGCGACGTGGCGCGAGGCGTGCCCGTTGGAGGGAGTGTGCACCGAATGCGGGCTGTTGCTGCGATGGGGACTGGTGGTGGGCCGGATGCGACCGACGCGCTGGTCGCTGGTTCCGCTGCCGATCGCGCTGGGCGGTTGGGCGCTGGTGCGCGATCTTGCGTACACCGCGTACGCGCGCGAGCCCGCCCGGCGGATTCGGGGGCAGCCCCGGGTGGGTTGAGACGTGCCTTGGTGTGCTGTTCGAGGCGATCTACCTTGGGTGGACGTGGTTTTCCGTGTCGATGGTGGTGACGGCGTATCTGGTGGTGTGGCTGGGAGTCGCGTATCGGAGGTATCTGCAGCTGCCGCACGCATGGTGGGTGGCGGTGGCGAGCGTGGCGCTGGGGATGCTGACCGGGATGGCGTTTTGCGCGCTGTTGCCGGGGGGGTTGACGGGACTCATGTGGCCGCGAAGCCCCGGGTGGTTCGGGGAGTGACGCAGCGCCGTCAAGGTCGTGGCACGTCGCCGGGCGTACGCTCGGGCGATGACGACCCACGCCGACCTCGCCCGCAAGATCGCCGACCTCGCCCTGCTCCGCGGGACGTTCACGCTCCGCTCGGGGCGGACGAGCAATTACTACCTCGACAAGTACCTGTTCTCGACGCGCCCCGAGGTGCTCAGCGAGCTGGCGAAGCTGTTCGCCGAGCGGATCCGTGCGGTGGAGACGGCCACCGGCAAGAAAGCCGACCGGCTCGCGGGAGCCGAGCTCGGCGGGATCCCGCTCGTCACGGCGTCGAGCCTCGCGACCGGGCTGCCGTGCATTTTCGTGCGGAACGCGAAGAAGGGCTACGGCACGTCGAAGCAGATGGAAGGCAAGCTTGAGCCCGGCGAGCGCGTCGTGTTCGTCGAGGACGTCGCGACGACCGGGGGCCAGGCGCTCGAAGCGGTCGGGGTGCTCAAGGCGGCGGGCGCGGACGTGCTCGCGGTGATCGCGACGATCGACCGGCAGGAGGGGGCGAGCGAGGCGTTTGCCAAGGCGGGGGTGCGGTTTGAGGCGTTGTTCACGAAGAAGGATCTGGGGATCAGCGAATGAGAGACGCGAGCGCAAGCGAGTGGTTCGACGCCGAAGCAGGGACTCACCGCAGAGGCGCAGAGGAACGCCTGGATCGAAATCAAGATTGCCTTCCTCCGCGCTCTCTGCGTCTCTGCGGTGAATCCTGCTTTCCGGGAATTCACCACTCGCTTGCGCTCGCGGCTCTTATTGCAGGCTCTTCTTGATCGCCAGCTCCTGCAGCGGGATGCTCGAGCGGTCGAGCGACTCCTTGGCCTGCTGGAACTCGTCGGCGTTCACACTCTTCCAGTCGGCCTCGGCCCGCGCGATGAAGGCTCGCACGCCGGCGACCGCACTATCGAGCTGGCTCGCGTATGCCGGATCCAGCTCCGCCCGGTACCGCTCGAGCTGGCGCGTCACCATGCTCACATCGAGCGTCGCGTGGGAGACGAGGTCCGCGACGCGGTGTCGCGTCATGTCCTCGCGGGCGTTGGCGAAGCTGTCGGCCTCGATGCGGTCGACTTCCTCGCGCGTGAGGCCGTGGTTGGGGACGATCTGGATGCTCGCCCGCTTGCCGGAGCGCTCCTCGATCGCCTGCACGCTGAGCACGCCGCTGGCGTCGACGAGGAAGTCGACCGTCACCCGCGGGATGCCCGCGGGCATCGGCGGGATGCCGGCGAGGTGGAAGGTGCCGAGGCTGCGGCAGTCGGCGGCCATCTCACGCTCGCCCTGCACGACGTGCAGCTTGATCGACGTCTGGTTGTCGACGCCGGTGGAGAAGTGCTCGCTCGCCCGCGCGGGGACGGGGCTGTTGCGGATGATGAGCTTCGCGGCCGCCCCGCCGACGGTCTCGATGCCGAGCGACAGCGGGATGACGTCGAGCAGCAGGGCGGAGGTCGACGAGCCGGAGAGGATGGCCCCCTGCACCGCGGCGCCGAGGGCCACGACGGTGTCGGGATTGAGGGCCGTGTAGGGCTCGAGCTTGAAGAGCTCGGCGACGCGCCGGCGGACCAGTGGTGTGCGCGTTGCGCCGCCCACGAGCACGACGGCGGAGATGGGGGCTTCGTCGAGATCGCGCCGTGCGTCCCGCATCGCCTGGCGGCAGCGGTCGAGCGTGCGGACGACGAACGGGTCGATGAGCGCCTCGAACTCGGCGCGGGTGAGCGTGCGGTCGTAGACGCGCGAATCTCCGAGGTCGATGCGGAGCCGGGCCGTCTCGGTGCTCGAGAGCCGGATCTTCGCCTGCTCCGCGAGGTCGCGGAGCGAGCGGCGGGTGCCGGGGTCGAAGGCGTCGGGCGTGACGCTGAAGCGTTCGCCGATCTCGCGTGTGAAGAGCGCGACGAGGGCGTGGTGGCAGTCGTGGGGGTCGGGGGCGGTGTCGCCGGACGCTGCGAGAACCGGGAAGTAGTGGGCGGGGGTCTTGTCCGGGCTCGCGTCGTTCACGGCGGCTCCCGGCGTGATGCGGAGGATCGACGCGTCGAAGGTTCCGCCGCCGAGGTCATAGACGAGGATGGTCTGGGCGCTCGGTGGCACAGGCATCCCGCCTGTGTTTCCTGTGCCGGCCGAAGCGGCCGACACAGGCGGGACGCCTGTGCCACCTTGAATGCGAAGGCCCAGGCCGTAGGCGAGTGCGGCGGCCGTGGGCTCGTTGACGATGCGCACGGCGTCGAGGCCGGCGAGGCGGGCGGCGTCGCGCGTCGCCTGGCGCTGGGCGTCGTCGAAGTAGGCGGGGACGGTGATCACGGCCTTGCGCACCTCGACGCCGAGGGCGGCGGAGGCCTGGTCCTTGAGTGCGCGGAGGATGAGGGCGGAGACTTCTTGCGGGGAGACGAGCTTTGCGGGTCGGGCCGCCTTCGCAAGCGGGCGTTCACCCTCAGCTTGCGCTGAGGGCTCGTTCGGAGGGATCTCGACGCGCACGGTGTTGTGCGGGCCGTCGACCACGCGGTACGACAGGTACTTGAGATCGCCCGCCGCGTCGGCGAGCGAACGGCCCATGAGGCGTTTCACGCTGACCACCGTGGTGAGGGGGAACTCCGCCGCGGCGTCGCGAGCGGCGCGGCCGACCGTCGTTGTTCCGTCCGCGTTGAACCGAACGGCGGACGGCACGAGCTCACGCCCGTCGCGGTCCGGGATCACGCGCGGGGCGGCGTTCGCCGAGTCGCCCGGCGGCCAGTGCGCCACCGCGACGAGCGAGTTCGTCGTGCCCAGGTCGATGCCGACGATGGGGTCGGGGGCGGCGGCCATTCGCCGTGACGGTACGCTGATCCGGGCCTCCTGCGCGAGCGGGAGGTGCTGTGGCTCCGGAACTCGAACACCTCCCGCTTGCGCGGGAGGCTCGGATCACTTCCCCATCAACCCCTGCAGCCGCCGGATGAGCTTCAGGGTCTGCTCGGGCGTGAGGTGGGCGAGCACGCCGCTGCCGACGAGGGCCTTGGTGCGTTCGTCGGCGTTGTCGCCACCGGCCTCGGCGAAGTCGGCGAAGAGCTCGCGGACTCGGGCCGCGGGCTCGCCTGTGAGGCCGAGGTCGCCGACGAGGTACGTGTACAGGAAGTCGCCGGACTTCTCGACGCGGTAGAACGCCCGCTCGAGCTCGCGTCCGAAGCTCTCGAGGCGGACCTTGATCACGATCCCGGCCACGGGCGGCGTGTTCCCGTCCTTGTCGAGCGTGCGCTGCCCATCGGCGATCACGGCCTTCCAGTACGCCCCCAGCGCCTCGTCGTAGCGTTCCCTGAACTCGGTCGGCAGCACCGCCCGGACGCGGGTCCCCAGCGGCCCGGCCTCGACGAGCGGGCGCAGCGGCCCGAGGGCCTCGTGCGTGAGCAGCAGCAGGTCGGGAACGTTCTGCGCCGCACCGGCGCTGCCAAACTTCACGAGCAGGTCGACGTTGCTCGCGACGAAATCGTCGAGGAACCGAGATCGCTCAAGGCGAATCGCGTCAACCGTCCGCGCGACCGACGCCGGCAGATCGAGGTGCTTGAGCGCCTCAAACTCCGGCGGCTCTTCGGTCGGGGCCACGCGGCCGGAGAAGTCGAACTTGAGCAGCGAGGCCGGCTTGGCCGCGTCGCCCCCCACCTTCGGGCCCGCGAGCGGGGCGGCGGGGGCCGGCGCGGGTGGTTCAGTCCGCGGCGACACGTCCTGAACAATCAGGTTCGAGACAACGACGGCGAGCGCGGCGGCTATTGCGAGCATCGGCGTCTCCATAAGCGTCCCCACGGCCGTGTTAGTGGCCGAGCGGGCCGGGCGGTTTCGCCCCGATCAGAAGACGATCCAGTACACCATCGCGAGCCCGACGAGGCTCGCTACCGCGATCACCCACGGCGGCACGCTCATGACCGGGCTGGCCCCAAACACGTGCCCGCAGTGATAGCAGATCTCGGCGTCGTCGTGCACCTCGCCCTTGCACTCGGGGCAGGTGCGGGTGACGTCGCTGAACCGTTCGACGTCCTCTTGCGACGGGGCTTCGTAATCGTTCATGGGGCCCAGGTCCTTGCCGCAGCAGCCGCCGCCCACGCGCGGGCCGGTGCCGCACGAGTGGCCCCGTTGGGGCGGCTGGGCGGGCTGCCGGGTCAGGGGGATCGAATCGCCGGGTGGTTTCGGGAGAAGAGTCATCGGCTCAAAACAATACAACAGGTCCCCGCGCCGGGCTTGTGGCCCGGTGGGGTTGCGGTAAACTGGCGTCGGCACGGATGTGCCGCGCCGACGAGCCCACGCTTTGGAGGCATCCTGAATGCGGTTCCCGGTGGTTGCCCCTGCATCGGGGGCGATCGCGCCCGGGTCGTTCGGCTGAGGGTCGGCGGCGCCCGATCCCCCGGCCCCCCGCACCACGGCGTGTGAAGTTGCGCCCACGTTCATGCAAGTCGCTCCGCTGTCCCCGGGCGAGGCCCGGTCCACGCGCGAGCGTCGTTCATCGTCGGTCCGTCGCGTTCTCGAGGCCGACTCTCGAGAGATCCAGACCCGTCACTGCCCGATCCTGAGGAGAAGTTCAATGTCCAGCCGTTGCTTCAAGATTGTCACGATGATCGTCGCGGGCGCCTGCGTGGCGAGCGCCCTTGCCGGCCCGCTCGATCCCCCCGCAGGCCCCATCGCGTCGACTCCCGGGCCCGAACCGCGGATCGCGATCAACGCGATCAACACCCCCGGCGACGCCAACTCGCACTTCAAGATCACCCAGCCCGGCTCGTACTACATGACCGGCAACCTGAACGGCGCCGCCGGACGTCACGGGATCGAGATCGTGTCTGTCGGCGTCACCGTCGACCTCAACGGGTTCCGCCTCATCGGCACCGGCGGCTCGCTCAACGGCGTGCACGTCGACGGGTCGGTCGCCCAGGCCGACATCACCGTCATGAACGGCCACGTCATCGCGTGGGGCGGCGACGGGGTCAACTGCTCCGACGGCGCCCAGGTCACCGGCGTGCGTGTGCGCGGCATCCAGTCCAACAGCAACACCGGCGCGGGCATCCTCGTCGGCCCGCGCTCACAGGTCAACGACTGCGTCGCGCTGAGCAACGTCGGCGTCGGGTTCGGGGCCGGCTCGGGCTGCATTTTCACCAACTGCACGAGCAGCGGCAACCTGTTCGGCTTCACGTCCAACACGGGCGGGACGTTCGAGTCCTGCACCGCCGTCGGCAACTTCAGCGACGGATTCAACGTCTCCAACGCGGGCAACTTCCTGCACTGCACCGCGAACAACAACAGCGGCACCGGGTTCCTGACGGCCAACGGCGGGGTGCTCGTCGGCTGCATGACGACCCAGAACGGCGCGCACGGCTTCAGCCTCTCCTCGGCGTGCACGATCACCTCCTGCACCGCGTTCTTCAACAACCAGCACGGCATCGTCGTCGGCAGTGGCTGCGCCATTCTGAACAACACCGTGACCAGCAACGGGCAGACCATCGCCGACGGCGGCGGGATCCGCTGCGCCCTGGGCGACAACCGCATCGAGGGGAACAACAGCTCCGGCAACGACCGCGGCATCGACTGCCAGGGCGGGGGCAACATCGTCTTCCGAAACACCTGCGCCGGCAACGGCACCAACTTCTCGCTCGTCGCCAACAACGTCTTCGGCCCGATCGTCGACCGCACCGCGCCGGCCTCGGCGGCCGTCGCCGGCAGCTCCGCCCCGGACTCCTCCGGATCCACGCACCCCAACGCCAACTTCGCGTTCTGAGCTTTATCGCTCGGGACACCAATGTCATCGCCGACACGCGCAGGCGCACGACGGTGCGCCTGCGCGTCGTTGGTGCGCGGGCCTGCGTGTATGCTCAAGTGTCGGGGGACGGCGGCACGCAAGGAACCGTGCGATCATGGCGATGCGTTGTCAGACTCTCGGATTCCTTGGGTTGTTCGCCGCCTCGGCCGTCCCGGCGGTCGCCGGACCGCTCGACCCGGCCCCCGGCCCGATCGTTCCGACGTACAAGTCGCTCACCGATGTCGAGCCGCGGGTAGCGATCAGCGCGACGAACACGCCGGGTGACTCCGACTCGCACGTCAAGATCACCCAACCGGGGTCGTATTACCTCGGGGGCAATTCAGCCTGTGCTCGACGGAGAAGTGCGTCGTCGGCTTCGCCGGCGCCACCGTCCCGTCGGGCTGCGTGAGTTGCTGAGTCTGGCCTCGAGACTCCTTACCCGAACGTTCGTACGGGGCGCGCGCCATTGCGGCCCCCCTCGTTATCGGGTATGCTGCGCGCGGACCACGCCGTGTTGAGGAGGAGACTCGAAATGCCGGTGCGCCTTTATTTCGTCGCGTCGCTCGTCGCCGCGTGGTCCGCTGTCGCTGTCGCCGGCCCGCTTGATCCACCGCCCGGTCCCATCGCGCCGACGCAGAAGCCGCTCGCAGAGATCGAGCCCCGCACCGCCATCAACGCGACGAACACCCCCGGCGACGCCGACAGCGTGTATCGCATCGCGAGCCCCGGCTCGTACTACCTCACCGCGAGCTTCACCGCACCCGCGGGCAAGAGCGCCATCGAGATCGCCACCAGCAACGTCACCATCGACCTCGGCGGGTTCACCATCACCAGCCTCGCGACGCTCGACGCCATCCAGCTCTCGTCGGGCGGCCGTTACAACATCGTCATCCGCAACGGCAGCATCGGCACCTGCCTCGGCGGCGGGATCGACATCCTGCCCGACATCGTGGGCGCTGTCCCCACCGTCGGCGGATCGGTCGAGAACGTCAGCATCCACAACACCTCCGGCTACGGCCTGCGGACCGGCAACGGCGCCAAGCTCATCAATGTCCACGCATCGAGCTGCGGCGGCAACTCGGGAATCGACGCCAACGAATACTGCACGCTCACATCGTGCTCGGCCAACGGCAACGCCGTGCACGGCATCACCGCCGCCAAGGGCTCGACGCTCGTGAGTTGCACCGCCGCGGACAACCAGGGTTCCGGGATCGAGACGGGCTTTGGTTCGAGCGTGCTGAACTGCTCGGCCCGCACCAATGGCGATTACGGTTTCCTCTGCGGGCAGGGCGCGTCGGTCGTCAACTGCACCGCCCGCGAGAACGGCGACATGGGCATCTACGTCACCGGCCGTTCCACCGTCGTTGGGTGCACCGCCACGCTCAACGTCCGGTTCGGTATCTACTGCGAGTTCTTCTCCTCGTCGGTCAGCGACTCGAACGCCTACGACAACGGCGACGACGGGATCACCGTCGGAAGCTACAGCACCGTGACCGGGTGCGTCGCGAGCAACAACGGCGGCAACGGCATCATCGTCGGCACCGGAAGCGAGGTCGTCGGCTGCAGCGCCGGCGCGAACGTTCGCGACGGCATCCGCTGCGGCTCCCAAGCCCTCGTGAGGGATTCCACCTGCACGAACAACGGCTTCGGCTCCGGCAACACCGCCGCCGGCATCCACGCCACCGGCGACCGCAACCGCATCGAGGGAAACCATTGCACGGCCAACGATTTCGGCATCGACATCGACGGTCAGGCCAACGTGATCATCCGCAACACGTGCTCGGACAACACCCAGAACTTCGTCATCACCCCCGACAACATCTACGGCGCGATCGTCGACCGCCGAACCCCCGGCACCCCCGCGGTCGTCGGCAGCGCGGCCGCGGGCACGATGGGCTCGAACGACCCGAACGCGAACTTCGCTCACTGAGTCTTGAACGAGCCGTGAGCGCAAGCTCACGGTGAGCGCCCGCTTGCGAGCACATGTCTGTGAACCAGCAGCGCCCGGCGTGCGCACGATTCACCCTGTGCTCGCGCCCAGGGCTCGTTCACACCCGGATCACCGCGTCCTCCACCGTCCAGCGCACCTTGGGGTGCTTCGCCATCGGATCATCGCTCGCCCGATAGCCAGAAGCGGCCAGCACCGTCGACGCGTAGCCCTTCGCCGGCAGCCCCAGGATCTCGTCGAACTTCGCCGACTCGAACCCGCCCATCGGGCACGCGTCGACCCCGATCATCGCCGCGCTGGCAAGGAAGATCCCCAGGGCGATGAACGTCTGGTGCGCGCTCCAGGCGTCCATCTGATCGGGCGTCAGGCCGTTCACCGTGCCGAGCATCGAGTCGCGATACCCCGCGAGCGATTCGCGGGCCACCTTGCGCACTTCGACGACCCGATCGAGATGGCGCTCGACGTCCGGCGCCGCCATCGGCTTGCGCCGGCAGAACACGACCAGGTGCGAGCACTCGGTGATCTGCGCCTGGTTGTACGCCGCGGGGCGCAGCTTCGCACGCACCGCCTCGTCCGTCACCACCACGAACTTCCACGGCTGCAGGCCGAAGCTCGACGGCGCGAGCACGGCCGCCTTCTCGAGGGCCGTCCATGTGGACTCCGGGATCTTCTTCGTCGGGTCGAACTTCTTGGTGGCGTACCGCCAACTCAGGGCGTCGAGAACGGCGTCGGGGGCGATGGTCGGCATGGACGCAGACTAGGGCTTGATTGGGTGCCCCGGCGGAGCTCTGTCCGCCGGGCGAGAGTCCGAGTGCATCGTCCGGGCGGACCAAGCGTCGCCCGGGCACCCATCACCTCGACGCCCTCCACAGCCGCTTCGCCCACACGCAGCCCAGCGTCGTGGTCACGAGCACCAGCGCCCCGTTCGCCTGGTGCGCCGTCGTGATCGCCGCTTCCCACCACGGGACCTGCGCGACCGTATCGAGGTTCTCAGGCGAGGGCGGCAGCACGTCCTTCGCCTTCGACGACATCACCGCCCCCAGCGCCGCCCACCCGAGCGCGAACTGCAGCATCACGATCACCAGCATCGCCACGCTCACGCGCGACACCGTGAGCTTCGCGGGCAGCAGCCCGCCCGCGAGCGATCGCGCCACCTTCCCACCGGCGAACCCCGCGCCGGTCACCATCATCATGATGACGAGGCTGAACGCCGCGTGCGACCACAGCGCGTGCGGCGTGTGGAAGTGGCGATACATCGCCCCGAGGACGAGCTGGATCCACAGCGCGTGCAGCGCTCCCGTCGCCATGGCCTTGTATTTCCGCAGGCTCGCGGGCGCCGCGTCGGTCGTCACAGACTGATAGGCCGGACTCACGTAGGCGCTGAGCGCCACCACGCCGGCGAAGAAGACCTGCGCCAGAACGCCGTGCAGCAGCGCGAAGAGCTGGCCTTGGCGCGTCCCGACTTCGAGTCCAAGGCGCACCCGAAGCCCGCCGAGCAACCCCTGGATGCACACGAGCACAAACAGCCCGATTGCCCACTTCCTCACCCACCCGCGCGTCTCGCCCCCCCGCAGCACCATCACCGCCGTGACGAGCGTCGTCAGCCCGCACAGCGTCCCGAAGAGCCGGTGCGTGTGCTCGATAAACATGGCCGGGTGGCTCATCAGCGCGATGGGGTAGAGGAACATGTTGGCGCCGTAGCTGTCGGGCCACCCGCGGATCGCGAGCCCCGAGTTCGTGCTCGTCACGGCCCCGCCCGTGACCACGAGCGGGATCACCGACGCCGCGCACACGAGCGTCATCCGAAACACCCAGTCTGCCGACAGCCCGCGCGCCCTGAACCGCGACCCGATCCCCGCCCCCAGCAGTCCAATGACCACGCCCGCCCCCAGGAACCCCAGCGCCGCCCCGCCCGCCCCCGGACTCAGCCCCTCGAGCCCCTGAGCCGGCAGGGCTCCGACCGTGGGGGGCTTGGTCAGCTGGGACCCCAGGATCAGCAGCCCCAGCACCGCCGACCCCCGCCCCGCCCCCCCCCCCATCGCGAGCGTCCGCCCCAGCGCCCCCCCACCCGCCGGAATCAGCCGCCCCGCCCCGATCGCCGCCAACGCCCAGCACCCCAGCACGAGCGGCCCCGCGACCGCGGGATCGAGGTTCAGGGCCGGGATATGCGTCAAAAACGCCGCCACCCACGTGGCCACGGCCATTCCAAACCCCAGCACAGTCACCATTGTGCCGGTCGAGGAGGATCGCGCAGAATAGATCGGGAATTGTTCGGGCGTCATGGTCATGGCGTCGCCCCTAAGTGCTGTGCCGAACAGGTGTTGAGATTGCGTCTCATGTTGAAAACGACCCGTCCAGCGGCTTGACAGGATACCTCTTGCCCCATGAGGATTCTTGTTGCGTAGAAGGTTGTGCGCTCAGACAGGAATTCCCGTCCGGAAACCCCGTTTTCGGGCCACCGACCGCGATCGAGGGCTTGACCCGTGTCAACCGTCTTCCCGAAGTGGACCAACCAGCTCCCCACGATGCTCGCCGTCGGCGGCGTCGGTGCGCTGTGCGGGGTCATCGGCATCGTCTGGTACTTCTTCACGCCCAAGTACTGGGAGGTCGGCTACATGCCGGCGCAGCCCGGGGGCGGGTTCAGCCACCTTATTCATGCCGGCAAGCTGGGCCTTGATTGCCGCTATTGCCACAGCCACGTCGAGGAATCGCCCGAGGCGAATATCCCGACCGTGTCGACGTGCATCGGCTGCCACGGCGCGAACAAGCTGGCGCTCAACACCGACGCGAGCACGCCGCACTCGGTCAAGACCGAGTTCATCCGCACCGCGTGGAAGGCCGACGAGTCGATCCCGTGGCGCCGCGTCCACAAGCTCCCCGACTACGTCCGCAACTTCCCGCACAACGTGCACATCAACGCCGGCGTGAGCTGCTTCAGCTGCCACGGCATGATCGGCCGGCAGGAAGTCGTGCACCAGGCCAAGAGCCTGAGCATGAGCTGGTGCCTCGACTGCCACCGCAACCCCGAGCCCAACCTCGTCCCGCGCGACAAGGTCACCGACATCTACTGGGTCGAGCAGCAGATGGCGACCGAGGGCAACCCGGCGACGCCGCAGCTCGGCTCGCCCGGCGGCAAGGCGCTGCTGCAGGCCCTGAGCGAGAAGCCGCTGCATCTCCTGCCTGAAAACTGCGGTGCTTGCCACTTCTGAGCAACGAGGAAATGCGATGACGGATCGGCGGACTGGAGCATTGGTGACGGGCGTTGCGACGGCGGTGGCCGCGGCGTCGGTCGCGTGCGCTCAGAGCGTGCCGAACTACGACTTCCAGTGGGCGACGGTGGGGGATCTGAACAACGGCGGGTACGACGGGCCGACGCCGTTCGGACTCAAGATGCTGCTCGGGCGCGGGAGCGTGGACTACACATACCGCATCAGCAAGCTCGAGGTGACGACCTCGCAGTGGATGGAGTTCGTGAACACGTACTCGACCCGCGGCGACGAGTGGCGATTCTTCGGCGAACCAACGTTTTGGGGCGCGGTGGTGGACCCGTCCTATCAGGGGCCGGGTCGCCGGTACAGCTTGCGGACCGACGTCGCTAACGCGGGAATGCTGCCGGTGGTGCGCATGACGTGGCGCGACTCGGCGATGTTCTGCAACTGGCTCAACAACGATAAGGCGCCGACGCTCGAAGCGATCGCGAACGGCGCGTATGACATCAGCACGTTCGGCCAGAACCCCGACGGAACTTTCACGGACCAAGCGGTGCACAACCCGGACGCGAAGTTCTGGATCCCCACGCTTGACGAGTGGATGAAGGCTGTGCGGTTCGATCCCAACCGCATGGGTGAAGGACAGGGCGGCTGGTGGCAGTACCCCAACATGAGCGACGAGCCGCCGATTCCCGGACGGCCGGAGGACGGAGGAACCACCAGTGCGGGGTACACCGATCTGGAGATCGCGTTTGGGGAATGGGACATTCCCCTTGGCGCGTATGCCGACTACATGTCGGCGTACGGGCTGTGGGACACATCCGGCGCGGGGAGCGAATGGATCGAGGACTACATCAACGGGCAACATCGGGAGCGGATTTACCTCGGCTCCTTCGCGAGCGGCGAATACGTCGTTGAGGATCACTCGAGCGTGGCGATGAGTTCTCAGCCGGATTCGGCGGGGACAATGATCGGATTTCGCATTGCGAGTCAAGTTCCGGAGCCGGCTTCAGCGGCGACTTTTCTGTTTGGCTGTTCTCTGATCAGAAGAAAGAGGAGTTCATGAAGTTGCTGGTGTCTTGGCTATGCGCTCTGGTTGTGGTTGTGGGAGCACCCGCGGTTGCTCACGCGGGCGCCGAAGTGATTGTCACGGTCACGCGATCCGGCGGGGGGATTTGTTCAGGCACGTCCGTTTACTTCTTCAACGCCGGCACGCCCTTCACGTTGAATCTGGGCAGCTGTGATCACCAAATCAACATCGACACAATATCGAGTTCGATCAACATCGGTAAGATCACGCTTGACGGGGGGCCATCGTCCGGTGTAATCGACATCGTGCTGGCGCCGTGGCCCAACAGCCTCATCCAATCGGATACCGCACCGACGTATTTCATTGGCGCCAACTGGGCGGGCATTGACGATCAACCACTCGATTTTTCGTCGGCTGTCCGTACGCGGCTGTATGGCGGCATTGGCGGCGCCGTAACGGGCGAGATCCATGTTGACGAGATATCTCGCTTTGATTGCCTCGGAGCCCTCCAGGCTCCGATTACCTGCCAAACAGGGATCAATTTTGGAAATACGTTTGTTGTGCAGGCAAGCTCGTCGACGACCGGTGGCACGATCTCGGTCTCGTCAAGCGGAATGTTGAGAGTTCGCGGGACTGGCACGCAGGGTTTGGCGGGTGCGATTTCTGCTCAGGGCGGCGGCATCAATCTGATCGCGTCCACTTCGGGCGGGTTGTTTGGGAACGTTAGCGCAACCGGGGATATTGCCAGCATCGACATGGGCGGTGCTATTGGCACTTCCACCACTCCCGTTTCCATTACAACCACCGGACATGGATCCGACGTTGGCACTGTCAAGGGAACGGCGGTCTACGCCAACATCACAACTCCCCACCAATCCAATCCGCGCGGCGACACCAAGCGGATCGAGGCCACTACTGGCGGCTTCAAGGGATCACTGACGACATATGTCATGCAGGGCACCGCTCTGGGTACCCCTGCGATTGACCTCGCCACGAATCTTGATGCGAATGTTGACGTATTCGCGCTTGACCGTGGGCTCACGATCGACGGAAGCATACTTGCGGGCCGAACTGTTCGCGTGGGCCGAGCCCTCGCAGCCCAGGCGCCGGTTGTGATTGGCTCCGGGGGGCTGCAAGGACAGATCATTCTCAATGCCGAGAATATCGACGGCACGTGGTCGGGTTCGGTGACGGTCGGCAGCACCACGTTGTCTCCAACACCCTACTACACGCAGTTGTCTTCCCAACTCGGCGGCGGTGCCGTTGGCCTCGCTCCGTATAATTGTCACGTCCAGGACTGCGACCCGCCGCACCTTTCCGTCCTCACCGAAGAAGAAGTCGGCGAGGGCCTTTCGAGCGTGGTCGTGCGTCACTACGGCCCCGTGAACTTCGCATCGGGATTCCCCTTCGTCGTCATGGAGACCGAGCTCCCGAACTATGTCGATGTTCCGAACAGTATCTGTTGGGAGTGCTGCGGGGTCGGGACGTGCTCGTACAGCCCGCCGGTTCCGGGCTGCCTCGGCACGCCGGTGAACATCAGTTCAAGCCTCTCGGCGGTTCAGAGCGAGACCAACCCGCGCGACATCATCGTCTCGGGCGTGGGCGGCTTCAAGTTCAGCCAGTGGCACACGTACTGCTTCAAGCCGCTGCGCACGGCAACCAGCAACAAGCTGTACTGCGAAGGAGTCACGGGTTCGCCCGTCGTGACCGATTACATCTATCGCTTCGCCATCATCGGGAGCATGTTCGACCTCAACTACAGCGGCGATGTCGAGTACGGCGACGTGACTGAGTGGTTCGAGGAACCCGTCGACTTCAACGGCGACGAAGCAGCGGACTCCGCGGACCTCGCAGAGTTGATCGAAGCGGTCGGCGAGTGAGTTTGACGATGGTGAAAGGCAACGGTAAAGGAAGACGGACCCTTATGAGCCTTGATCAATGCCATTCGACGGTCGGTGAGAAGCCCATCCCCGCGGCACGCAGCGTGCCGATGGAAGCCGTGGGCATCTCTCCGCTTTCCAGCGCCGCCGGTCAGGCCAAGGGCATGAAGTTCTGGCGCAGCCTCGACGAGTACGCCGACGCGCCCGAGTTCCGCGAGTGGCTCGAGAAGGAATTCCCCGCGGGCGCCAGCCGTCTCATCGAGACCAGCCGTCGCGACTTCGTCAAGCTCATGGGCGCCAGCGTCGCCCTCGCGGGCGCGGCCATGATGCCGGGCTGCCGCCGGCCTGACCACAAGATCATGCCGTACTCGAAGAACGTCCCCGAGGAGACCATCCCCGGCAAGGCCGTGTACTTCGCGACGAGCATGCCCGTCCTGGGCGGCGGTTTCGGCGCCGGCGCTGAAGGCCTGCTCATCGAGACGCACGAAGGTCGCCCGACCAAGGTCGAGGGCAACCCGCTCCACCCGAACAACCGCGGCAAGAGCAGCATGTGGGCCCAAGCCAGCGTGCTCGATCTCTACGACCCGGACCGTCTCAAGGACCCCGTGCTCGTCGACACCGGCGACATGCCCCGCTCGTGGGACGACTTCGGCGCGTGGAGCAAGCAGCACTTCGCGAAGTTCGACGCCAACCAGGGCGCCGGCCTCGTCTTCCTCGCCGAGAAGGTCTCGAGCCCCTCGCGTGACGCGGCCCGCGACGCCGTGATCGCCAAGTGGCCCAAGGCCGCGTGGGCGGTGTACGACCCGACCGAGGACGCGGGCCTGCTCGCCGGCAGCCCGCCGATGTGGGGCGACCGTCCGTGCAAGCAACTGCTCGACCTCTCCAAGGCCAAGACGATCGTCGCGTTCGATCGCGACCTGCTCTTCAGCGAGCCCGCCGCCCTCACGCACGCCCGCGACTTCGCGGCCACGCGCAAGGCGATGACGACCAAGGACGAGATGAGCCGCCTGTACGCCGTGGAGAGCCGCTTCACGCTCACCGGCGGCAAGGCCGATCATCGCGTGCGTCTGGCCCCGAGCCAGATTCCGTGGGCGATCGCGATGCTCGCGAAGGCGGTGATGGCGAAGCTCGGCGGCGGCGGTGGGGGGGGTGGGGGGTTGGCGACCGCGATCTCCTCGATGTCCGCCACGCTCCCCGCGGCGTTCGCCGAGTCCGGCCTCAACCAGCAGTGGATCGACGCCTGCGCCGACGACCTCGTCGCGAACAAGGGCCACAGCGTGGTCGTCGCCGGCCCGGGCCAGCCCGGTGCGGCCCACGCGATGTGCCACCTGCTGAACGTCGCGCTGGGCAACGTCGGCACGACCGTGAGCTATCTCGAGATGAGCAGCGAGGAGGCCTCGAGCTCGGCGGGCGAGCTCGCGAAGGTCGCGGCGCTGCTCGACACCGGCAAGGTCGACACGATCGTCTGCCTCGGCGTCAACCCCGTGTACGACGCGCCCGGCGCGCTCGACTTCGGGGCCAAGTTCGCCAAGGCCGGCATGCGGATCACCCTCGACCACGGCCCCAGCGAGACCGTCGCCGCCAGCAACTGGCGCCTTCCCAAGGCCCACTTCCTCGAGGCCTGGGGCGACACCCGCTCGGTCGACGGCACGATCGCCCCGATCCAGCCCATGATCGCTCCGCTGTACGGCGCCAAGAGCGACCTCGAAGTGCTCGCGATGATCCGCGGCGCCGAGCACACCGACGGCTACGAGCTCGTCCGGGCCGCGTGGCGCGATGCCGAGGGCGGGCGCGCCGGCGGCCACGAGGGCGGCGACTTCGAGAAGCGCTGGCGCCGCGTGCTGCACGACGGCGTGGCGTCGGGCACCGTGGGCCAGGCCGCCGCCAAGCCGATCGACCGTGCGAAGCTCGAGGCGTGGGCGACGGGCCTCGTCGCGGGCATGAAGCCCGCGGGCGTGCCCGCCCGGGGCTCGCTCGACGTGGTCTTCGCCGCCAGCAACGTCGGCTCGGGCAAGCAGGCCAACAACGGCTGGCTGCACGAGCTTCCCGACGCCACGAGCCACCTCTCGTGGGACAACGCCGCGTACGTGAGCCCCAAGACCGCCGAGGCCCTGGGCCTCATGCCGAACTCGGGCACGAGCGAAGTGCGCGAGGCCCGCATCGCCGACCTCACCGTCGGCGGCCGGACCCTGCGGATCATCGTGTGGCCGACGCCGGGCGTCGCCGAGAACACCGTGGTGCTCCCGCTGGGCTTCGGCCGGACCGTGGTCGGGCGCGTGGGCGAGGGCTGCGGCTTCAATACCTATGCGGTGCGTCCGGCCGGCGGCGAGTTCAGCGCGAGCGGCGCCACGCTCAAGCCCGCGAGCGAGGGCGACCGCTGGTACCGCGTCGCGTGCACGCAGACGCACTACTCGATGGAAGGCCGCGCGCTCCTCCGCGAGGTCGACGTCGGCGCGTACCGCGCGTACGGCGACGACCCCTTCGTCGGGATGAGCGAACAGGACAAGAAGAAGCTCGCCACCGACAGCTATGGGCGCGACCGGCGCATGACCTTCGCCGAGCGCCTGGGTGAGCTGAGCCACACGCCGGCGAACGAGTCGATCTACGACAACCCGTACAACCTCGGCAAGCGCGACCCCGACACCACGAAGCGGACCGACAAGGGCGGCCCACCGGCCTACAGCGTCGGCCCGCAGTGGGGCATGTCGATCGACCTCGCCACGTGCACCGGCTGCAACGTGTGCACCATCGCCTGCCAGGCCGAGAACAACATCCCGATCGTCGGCAAGCGCGAGGTCCAGAAGGGGCGCGAGCTCCAGTGGATCCGCGTCGACCGCTACTTCATGTCCGAAGCGACCAACCCGCGCGGCATGGACGACCCCACGGGCATGAGCTTCCAGCCCGTCGCCTGCGTCCATTGCGAGAACGCCCCCTGCGAGACCGTCTGCCCGGTGAACGCCACCGTGCACGGCCCCGAGGGCATCAACTACATGGTCTACAACCGGTGCATCGGCACCCGGTACTGCGCCAACAACTGCCCGTACAAGGTCCGCCGGTTCAACTTCTTCGACTACGGCGTCGCCAAGTACAAGGGCCAGTACCTGGGCAAGGAAGAGGCCGACAAGATCCCCGGCGGCGGCCCCAGCAACAACCCCAACTTCGTCCCGCCCCGCCTGCGCGAGAAGCTCGACGAGATCACCAAGCTGCAGATGAACCCCGACGTGACCGTCCGCTCCCGCGGCGTCATGGAGAAGTGCACCTACTGCCTGCAGCGCACCAACGAGGCCCGCATCGAGGCCAAGCTCAAGAAGCTCCCGGGCATCCTCGACGGCATGGTGCAGACCGCCTGCCAGCAGGCCTGCCCCAGCGACGCCATCAGCTTCGGCGACATGCTCGACAGCGCGACCGACTACGACGCCCGCAAGGGCAGCCGCCTGCACGCCGAGCGCAACCACTCCCGCAGCTACCTGCTGCTGGGCTACCTCAACACGCGCCCCCGCACGACCTACATGGTCGGGCTCCGCAACCCCAACCCCACGATCCGCCCAAGCGTCGACAACCCCTTCCATCACGGGGACCACGACGACAACGGGCATGAGGGGCATGACCCCCACGAGGCGCCCGCCCCCGCGGGTGAGAAGCCCGCGGAGCGGCACGGCCTGCTCGCCGAGCCCGCGAGCTCCTCGCGCCGCCTCGCCCTTGACTCCGGCCTGAAGTTCACGCTCCGCGTTCTCGGAGGCACCACCGCATGACGTCGATCCATCCCGACCAACTCGGGGCCCTGGGCCCGCTGACCGGCGGCGTCGTCCGCCCGCGTCCTCGCACGTGGGACGCGGTGACCGGCGACGGCTCGCTCGTCGAGGAAACGACGCGCCGGCCCGAGCTCATCCTCGGCAACCGCTCGTTCAACGACGTCACCGAGATCGTCTGCTCGTACACCGAGAAGGCGCCCGGCAAGTGGTGGCTCCCGACCTTCGGCCTGGTGAGCTCCATCGCCGGCCTGGGCGGCGCGTTCATCCTCTACCTGATCATCACGGGCGTCGGCACCTGGGGCCTCAACAACCAGGTCGACTGGGCCTGGGACATCACGAACTTCGTGTTCTGGATCGGTATCGGCCACGCCGGCACGCTCATCAGCGCCATCCTCTGCCTCCTCAAGCAGAAGTGGCGCACGAGCATCAACCGCGCCGCCGAGGCGATGACAATCTTCGCCGTCATCTGCGCCGGAACGTTCCCCGGCATCCACGTCGGTCGCGTGTGGATGGCGTGGATGCTCTTCCCCATCCCCAACTCGAACGCCATTTGGCCCAACTTCCGCTCACCCCTGCTCTGGGACGTCTTCGCGGTCAGCACCTACGCGACCGTGTCGCTGCTGTTCTGGTACATGGGCATGATCCCCGACTTCGCCACCCTGCGCGACCGCGCCGTGCTGCGGATGATGAAGAGCCCCAGCAGCCCCACCATCCTCCCCTTCGTGCCGATCCGCATCGACATGATCCGGGCCCGGATCTACGGCCTGCTCGCCCTCGGCTGGCGCTTCAGCCAGCGCCACTGGCAGACCTACGAGAAGGCCTACCTCATGCTCGCGGGCGTGAGCACCCCCCTGGTGCTCAGCGTGCACTCGATCGTCTCGTTCGACTTCGCCACGAGCGTGGTGCCCGGGTGGCACACGACGATCTTCCCGCCCTACTTCGTCGCCGGCGCCATCTTCGGCGGCTTCGCGATGGTGCTCCTGCTCATGATCCCGGCGCGGGAGCTCTACCCGCACATGAAGGACCTGCTGACGCTCCGCCACCTCGAGAACATGGCCAAGATCATCCTGGTCACCGGCTTCATGGTCGGTTTCGCGTACGCCATGGAGTTCTTCATCGCCTGGTACTCGGGCAACAAGTACGAGGCCGAGGTCTTCCTCTACAACCGACTCCTCCCGCCCTTCCTCGCCCACGTGAGCCCCGACGGCACGCTCAAGTACGCCCCCTACTGGTGGGCCTACTGGACGATGATCTTCTGCAACGTCGTGACGCCCCAGGTCTTCTGGTTCCGCTGGGCCCGCACCAGCCCGCTGGTGATCTTCATCGTCTCGGCCTTCGTCACCGTCGGCATGTGGTTCGAGCGCTTCGTCATCATCGTGACCAGCCTCCACCGCGCCTTCATGCCCTCCGAGTGGGGCATGTTCTACCCGACCTACGTCGACATCATGATCTTCGTCGGCTCCTGCGGCGTCTTCCTCACCCTCTTCCTCCTCTTCCTGCGGTTCCTGCCCGCGTTCGCGATGAGCGAACTCAAGGCCGTGCTCCCGCAGGCCAGCCCGCACTACGGACATGGGGGGGGCCACGCCCACGGCGGTCACGCGCACCCGGCGGACCTCAACGCCGACCACGCGCACGCCCCCGCCACGGCCCACCACCACTGATCCTGTTCTCTCCGGTCCCTGGCCCCTGATCCCTGACCCCTGGACCCCCTCTTATGGCCAAGCGAACACGCACCATTTACAAGACCCCCGAAGGGCAGGTCATCCACGGGATGATGGCGGAGTACGCCACCCCCGCCGACCTCTACCACGCCGCGGAGAAGGTCCGCGACGCCGGGTACTCCCGCTGGGACGTCTACAGCCCGTTCACCGTGCACGGCATGGACGACGCGATGGGCAACCCCGCCACGAAGCTCCCGCTCGTGGTCGCCGCCATCGGCCTCACCGGCGCCGGCTTCGGCTACCTGCTGCAGTACTGGGTCGGGCACATCGCGTACCGCACCGTCGTGCAGGGCAAGCCCACCGACGCGTGGGAGCCGTTCGTCCCGGTGACCTTCGAGCTGGGCGTGCTGTTCACCGCGTTCGCCGCCCTGCTGGGCATGATCGCGTTCAACAAGCTCCCGATGTGGTACCACCCGCTCATGAAGAAGGAGCGGTTCCTGAAGGTGTCCGACGACCGCTTCGTGATCCACGTCGAGGCCGCCGACCCCAAGTTTGACCCCGCTGCCACGCGCACCCTGCTGGAGAAGTCCGGCGGGACCCGCGTCGATCTGGTGGAGGAATAAGCCCGTGAACCCGAGTCCCGCTCCTAAGCCCGCCGCCCACCGCTCAGCACTCGCGTTCGCGCTGGTGGCCGGCGCGTGCGCCGCGCTGCTGCCCGCGTGCCACGGCGAGCGCTCCAACGACCCGCCGCGACAGTTCCTCCCCGACATGGACGACTCGCCCAAGTTCAAGCCCCAGATGCAGACGGAGTTCTTCTCCGACGGTCGGGCCATGCGCGGGCAGGTCCCCGGTACCGTCGCCTTCGGCTTCGACACCGACGCCGCCGACGATGAGCGCGGCCACTTCCTCCGCGCCGACGCCGTCTACTACAACGGCTACGAGAAGACCGACGATCATGGCGAGCCGATCTTCGCCGACACCATCCCCGCCGGCATCCAGGTCACCAAGGACTTCATCCTCCGCGGCCAGCAGCGCTTCAACATCTACTGCTCCGCCTGCCACGGCTACCTCGGCGACGGCAAGGGCATGGTCGGCAAGCAGTGGTCCGCCCCCGTCCCCAGCTACCACGACGCCAAGTACCTCAACAAGGCGCAGAAGGAAGGCAAGGACGGGTTCATCTTCTACACGATCATGCACGGCGTCGCGCCCGGCACCCCGGGCGAGCCCACCAAGATGCCGTCGTACGCCGACAAGGTCAACGAGCACGACGCCTGGGCGATCGTCGCGTACGTCCGCACGCTCCAGAGCGTCTGGGTGACCGACCTCTCCAAGCTGCCCGCCGACAAGCGCCAGCAGATGGACCCCTCGCGTCCGCCGGCGCCCCCGCCGGAGAAGCCGGCCGCCCCCGCGCCCGGTGCACCCGCGACGCCCGGCGCCCCCCCCAGCCCCGCCCCCGCCGCCACCGGAGGTCACCAGTGAGCCAAGCCACCGCCCACGGCCATCAGCACGGGGACTTCGACCCCTACGCGATCCGGCGCGTCCGCCTCGACCCGGCCCGCGTCAGCCTCCCCGCCGGCGCGACGAGCAAGCTCTCGGCCTTCTGCTTCATCGTCGGCGTGCTCGCGCTGATCGTCACTGTCATCATGGGGTTCACCGCGGCCGACCTGACCAAGCACGCGATCGCCGCGTACCACGTCGGCTTCATGTTCAGCCTCACGATGTGCCTGGGCGCCCTGGGCTGGACGATGATCATGCACGCGGTCAACGCGGGCTGGTCCGTCACTGTGCGTCGCCAGTGGGAGAACATGGCGAGCCTGCTGCCCTACATGGGCGTGCTGTTCGTCCCGGTGCTCGCGATCGAGCTGCTCGAGGGCGGCAAGCTCTACAAGTGGTTGAACCACGCGTACGTCGCCGGCGACGTCCTCGCCGCCGAGAAGCGCCCGTTCCTCAACCCCACGTTCTTCATCGCTCGCTCGTTCGGCTACGTCGTGGTCTGGAGCCTGCTCTCCCGCTACATGGTCGGCCTCAGCCGGCGCCAGGACGAGACCGGTGACCCCAACATCACCCGGCGCATGCGGTTCACCAGCTGCGGCGGCATCCTCGTGCTCGGTCTCTCGGTCGCGTTCGCGTCCTTCGACTGGGTCATGTCGATGGACTACCACTGGTTCAGCACGATGTTCGGCGTCTACTTCTTCGCCGGCAGCCTGCAGAGCTCGGTGGCCCTCTCCATCATCGTCCTCATGTTCCTCATGAAGTCCGGACGCCTCAACGGGCTGGTCTCGGTCGAGCACTTCCACGACCTGGGCAAGCTCCTGCTCGCGTTCACCGTCTTCTGGGCGTATATCGCCTTCAGCCAGTACTTCCTCATCTGGTACTCGAACATCCCCGAGGAGACCGCCTGGTTCCTCGTCCGCAAGTCCAACGGCTGGGAGAACGTCTTCTTCCTGCTGTGCTTCGGCCACTTCGTCGGGCCGTTCCTCATCCTGCTGTTCCGTCAGGTGAAGCGGGTGCCCCGGATCCTGGCGCTCGTCGCCCTGTGGCAGCTCGCGATGCACGCGGCCGACATGTTCTTCCTGATCCGCCCGAACGTCTACCCCGATCGCATCGGCCTGGGCCTGGTCGACCTCGCCGGGTTCATCGCCCCGCTGGCGATCATGCTGGGGCTGCTCGTCCGCCGGATCGGATCGGTCCCGCTTGTTCCCACCCAGGACCCGCGCCTCGCCGAGGCGATGGAGCACCGCAACTACATCTGACCCCCGCCGCCCCGTCCAGAGCCTGTCCAGAGTCCTCCACCGGTGACCAATAGACCGGAGTTCGAACGAATGAGCACCCACCACCCCCACGACCCGCACAACCCGCACGCCGACCCGGCACCCCACACGCCGGAGGTGCACGAGGCGCCCGACCAGTGGCACGACCACACGCGCGATGAGCGTCCCCAGCACGCGCATCTCGAGTCGATCAACGCCCCCAAGGTCACCGGCGTCGGCCTCGGGCTTTTCCTCGCCGTCGCCGCCACCATCGCGATCGTCTACGGCTTTTACATCTGGTACACGGTCCGTGCCCTTGACTCGCACGAGGGGCCCGGCATGGGCCTCGAGGGCCCCGCCATTTCCACCCGCGAAGACCTCAAGGCCAAGCTCAACACCGGCTACGCCTGGGCCAGCCACGACGCCGCCCTCCTCCCGATCGATCAGGGCATGGACCGCGTCGTGCAGCAGTACGCCGCCCGGCGCCCCGCCCCCGCGAGCAACCCCTGATAATCCCGCACCTCACACAGGACTCTCCCCGCTCCTCATGACGCTCCGCCGATTCGCCAGTTCGCTCGCCCGCTCGCTCTGCCCGTTGGCGGTGACGGTCGTGCTGTGCGCCCTGGCCATCCCCGCCGCCCCGGCGGCCGCGCAGCTCATCCCCAAGGACAAGCCCGACGAGATCAAGGGCCTCGAGCTCACCAACAAGCTCGGCCAGCCGATCCCGCTCGACCTCGAGTTCACCGACTCCTCCACCGGCAAGCCCGTCACGCTCCGCGACATCTTCGGCGCCAGGACCGCCGGCTCCGGGATCGACACCACGGCCCCGTCGCTCGCCGACCTGCCTCCCGACGGCCTGCCCCGCGGCCAGCGCCCGGTGCTGCTCCTCATGATGTACTTCCGGTGCCCCATCCTGTGCCCCAAGATGCACCAGGAAGTCACCGAGCTCCTGGGCAACCTCGAGTTCCGCATCGGGCGCGACTTCGACGTCATCATGGTCAGCTTTGACCCGCTCGATACGCCGCGCGAGGCCGAGCACTTCAAGACCGACGGCTTCATGCTCTACAGCAAGCCCGTCGACGAATACACCCGCGCCGGCTGGCACTACCTCACCGGCACCGCCCAGAACGCCAGGGTCCTCGCCGACTCGATCGGGTTCGCGTACCGCTACATCCCCGAGTCCAAGCAGTACTCGCACGGCCCGGCCATCTTCCTGCTCACGCCCGAGGGCGTGCTGTCGCGGGTCTTCCCCAACTTCGAATTCACCGAGGCCGCACGCCTCGGTGATGTCCGCATGGCGCTCGTCGAAGCCTCCCAGGGCCGCATCGGGTCCACCTTCGACCAGCTCATGCTCTTCTGCTATCGCTTCGATCCCCGCGAGGGCAGCTACGTGCTGCAGGCCCTGCGGGTCATGCAGATCGGCGGGCTCATCACCGTCGTCGCCCTCGGCGGGCTCGTCGGCTGGCTCGTCCGGGGCGAACTCCGCAAGCGCACCCGCGCCGCGGCGGCGCTCGGTTCCGGGGCTGGGGGCGGCGGGGCGACTGGCATCAGCAACTCGATCATCAAGAACGCGACGGCGGTGGGCGCACCATGAACACCTCATCTCTCCATTCGACCATGGACAACACCCTCACGCCACTGCTCGGCCAGCAGTGGCTGCAGGACATCTGGTTCAAGCAGCGCGCCGCCAGCGAGCTCGGACGCGACTCCGACTGGCTGTTCATGTACGTGCTGTGGGTCAACATCATCAGCTTCGTCGTCGTCATCGGGCTGATGATCTACTTCGCCTGGAAGTACCACCGCAGCAAGCAGAACACCAACTACCAGGTCAGCGCCAGCCACAACACCCCCATGGAGCTCGCCTGGTCCATCATCCCCCTCCTGGTGATGGTTCCCATCTTTTTCGTCGGCTTCTACGGGTACATCGACAAGCTCGCCGCCCCCGCCAACGCCGAGGAGATCCGCGTCACCGGCATGCAGTGGAACTGGCAGGCCACGTACTCCAACGGCAAGCAGGCCGACGACTTCATGATGGTCCCCGACGAGGTCGCCACCAGCGGCCCCATGACCCAGTGGAAGGCCGACACCCTCCGCGCGGGCAACATCACCGAAACCCCGATCATCTACGTCCCCGCCGGGCGTGCCGTCCGCATTCTGCTCAACAGCAGCGACGTGATCCACAGCTTCTACATCCCCGGCTTCCGCGTGAAGATCGACGTCTTCCCCAACCGCTACACCAGCCTCAACTTCACCCCCGAAGAGGCCGGCTTCGACCACGTCGTGTGGTGCGCCGAGTACTGCGGCAAGAACCACTCCGAAATGGCCGCCTGGATCCGCGTCGTCAGCGAAGAAGACTTCCAGATCTACAAGAACAAGATCAAGGTTCTCACCGACGAGATCTTCAAGGACCCCGCGACCGGCAAGCCCAGCCTCGTCAAGTACGGCGAGTACCTCTCCAAGATCAAGGGTTGCCGCGCCTGCCACAGCGTCGACGGCACCGCCAACACCGGCCCGACCTGGACCCAGGTCTTCGGCGAGGCCAAGGAATTCTCCGCCACCAACAACGACAAGAGCTACACCGCCGAGCAGATGAGCGACTCGACGCACTTCGCCAACTACATCCGCGAGTCTGTCTACGACCCGCTCGCCAAGATCCACACCGGCTTCAACCCCCAGATGAACAGCTACCGCGGGCTCGTCACCGAGGACCAGCTCGTCAGCCTTACCGCCTACATCAAGAGCCTCTCCCCCAAGGCGCCCAAAGATACCGGCGCGGCCCCGACTACCCCGCCGCCCGCCCCCGCCCCCGCCCCCGCCCCCGCCCCCCCCCCCCCCGCCGGCGGCGGCCACTGATCCCAGTTCGTTCCCCACGCCTCACGCATAGGTGCAGCGATGTCCACCATCAGCGGTTCTCACGGTTCCCACGACTCCGGCCACGCCCACGGGCATGGCCACGCGCACGGCCACGACGACCATGCCCATCACCACGCGCCGTACCTGACCCCCAAGGGCGGCTTCATCACGACGGTCGTCGACTGGGCGACCACGATCGATCACAAGAAGATCGGCGTGATGTACCTCTTCGCCATCCTCCTGATGTTCTTCTTCGGTGGCCTCGCCGCCATCGCTGTCCGCATGGAGCTCTTCACGCCGACCACGGTCGAGACCATCGGCAACACCACCACCATCTCCGGCCAGATGTTCAAGCCCGCCGCCGACGTCACCGACATCAAGCTCGGCAACGAGACCTACAACCGCATCTTCACGCTCCACGGCCTGATCATGGTCTTCCTCGTGATCGTCCCGAGCGTCCCCGCCAGCCTCGGCAACTTCCTCTTGCCCCTGATGCTGGGGGCCAAAGACGTCGCCTTCCCCAAACTCAACTTGATGAGTTGGTACATCTACGTCTTCGGGTCGATGTTCGCGATCCTCGCGGTCATCCTCGGCGGCGTCGACACCGGCTGGACCTTCTACACGCCCTATTCAACAACCACAGACGCCGACCACATGCGCGTGGTCTACATGATCCTCGCCGCGTTCACCCTCGGCTTCAGCTCGATCTTCACGGGCCTGAACTTCGTCGTCACCGTCCACAAGCTTCGCGCCCCCGGCATGGGCTGGTTCGACATGCCCCTGTTCGTCTGGGGCATCTACGCGACGAGCATCATCCAGGTCCTCGCGACGCCCGTCATCGGCATCACCCTCCTGCTGCTCATCTTCGAGCGGCTCTTCCACATCGGCATCTTCGACCCCCGCCTGGGCGGCGACCCGGTGCTCTTCCAGCACTTCTTCTGGTTCTACAGCCACCCGGTTGTGTACGTGATGATCCTCCCGGGCATGGCGATCATCTCCGAGCTCATCGCGGTTCACAGCCGGAAGAAAATCTTCGGCTACCGCGCCGTCGCGTTCAGCTCGCTGGCCATCGCCGGCATCGCCTTCATCGTGTGGGGCCACCACCTGTTCACGAGCCAGGGCGAGGTCATCAGCACGATCTTCTCCGCCCTCACCTTCCTCGTCGCGATCCCCACCGCCGTCAAGGTCTTCAACTGGACGGCCACCCTGTATAAAGGATCGATCGCCCTCACCACGCCCATGCTCTACGCCCTGGGCTTCCTCTTCCTCTTCTCGATCGGCGGCCTCACCGGCCTCTTCCTGGGCGCCCTCGCCACCGACCTCCACCTGCACGACACCTACTTCGTCGTCGCCCACTTCCACTACGTCATGATGGGCGGCACGATCATCGCCTTCGTCGGCGGCATCCACCACTGGTGGCCGAAGATGTTCGGCAAGATGTACGCCGAGTTCCCCGCCAAGATCGGCTTCTGGCTCGTCTTCATCGGGTTCAACCTGACCTTCTTCCCGCAGTTCATCATGGGCAGCCAGGGCATGCCGCGCCGCTACGCGAGCTACGCCCCCGAATTCCACATCTATCACCAGCTCAGCACCATCGGCGCCTTCACGCTGCTCGCCGGCTTCGTCACCCACGCCCTCACCTTCTTCCACTCGCTCATGTGGGGCAAGAAGGCCGAGCCCAACCCCTGGGGCGGCCTCACCTTCGAGTGGACCAACGCCGCCAGCCCCCCGATCGAGCACAACTTCGACCACGAGCCCGTCACCACCCACGGCCCGTACGACTACGACACCGTCCTCCCGCCCCAGACCCGCCCGGGCGAGTGGCAGCTCCCCAAGCCGGCCGCGGGCGGCTCGTCGCACCACTGATGCAAAGGACACCAGGTGCCGCGAGCGCCCTCGGCACTTGAGACACCTCGACCCCTTGAACTTCCGATAGAGGCACACGAATGTCCACCATCGACCTCGGCGACCGCTTCCCGCAGCACACGGGCGATCGTCCATACAGCGAGACCTACAAGGCCGCGTCGCACTTCCGCGACCGCGACCACGAGTTTGACGCCGTCAAGCTCGGCGTGTGGCTCTTCCTCTCCACCGAAGTCCTGCTGTTCAGCGGCATGTTCGTCGGCTACGCCGTCCTCCGCCTGCTGCACCCCGAGGCCTTCGTCAACGGCTCGGGCTACCTCGACGTCCGCTGGGGCCTGCTCAACACCATCGTCCTGCTCTACTCCAGCTTCACCGTCGCCACCGCCGTGCGGTGCGCACAGGTCGGCAACATCCCCGGGCTCAAGAAGAACATCCTCATCACGCTCTTCTGCGGCGTGGCCTTCATCGTCATCAAGTTCGTCTTCGAGTACTACCCCAAGTGGAGCCAGGGCAAGCTCCCCGGCAAGTTCTTCAGCTACCCCGGCGCCCACGACCCCAACGAGCCGCTCTGGTGGGGCCTCTACTGGGGCGCCACCGGCATCCACGCCACCCACGTCCTCGTCGGCATCCTCCTGTTCATCTGGCTCTACATCCGCGCCGGCAAGCGCCACTTCGGCCCCACGCACTACAACGCCGTCGAAGGCGTCGGCCTCTACTGGCACATCGTCGACATCGTGTGGATCTTCCTCTTCCCCCTTCTTTACCTCATCCACTGATTCGCCGGTCCCTAGCCCCAGTCCCCAGTCCCTAGTCCCTGTTTCGAGGCAACGACCATGAGCAGCGGCCAAGACGAATTCATCATCCACGACGACGGCCACGCCGACAACTACGGCGAGCACCACGGCCACATCATCGTCTCCCCCGGGACGCTGCTCGCCGTCTTCAGCGCCCTGCTCTTCTTCACCCTTCTCACCGTGGGCCTCGCCCAGGCCGAGAAGCTCATCAGCCACACCTTCGACTTCGTCATCCCCCAATGGGTGAACGTCATGGTCGCCATGAGCATCGCGAGCGTCAAGACCATGCTCGTCGTCCTCTACTTCATGCAGCTCAAGTACGACAACCCCATCAACGGGATGGTCTTCATCTTCACCCTCCTCACCGTCGCCTTCTTCCTCGGCTTCACCATCATCGACCTCGGTAACCGCGGCTCGCTCTACGCCTACAAGGCCCAGTACATCGTGCCCGGCGGCACCGGACTCGGCACCGGCAAACCGATCACCGCCACCGCCGCCGCCGCGGCCTCCGAGCCCGGCAATCCCCTCCACGAACTCTGGCTCCACTCCCAGCACCGCGACGACACGCACCTCCGCCGCGGCGCCGGCGACTTCACCCTGATCTTCGACGATGCCCCCATGTCGCGCTCCGGCGCCGAGCACAGCCGCCCCCTCACGGGCCTCACGCTCCCCGGCTTCGCCAAGCCCCACGACGACGCCCACGGCGCACCCAAGCCCGCCGACTCCCACGGCACCAAGCCCGCCGAACCCAAGCCCGCTGAGCCGGCCAAACCCGCGTCCGGCGGCCACTGACCTCCCGTAACACCCGCCCCTCGCAACGGGGCGCTTCACCCGAGTTCGCGTTCCATGAGCCGACGCACCGGCATCATCCTGGCCCTCGTGAGCGCGGTCCTCCTCGCCGTCAGCGTCGTGAGCATGACGCGCCGGGTCCGGGACTACAACGCCCGCGCCGAGTTCCCGCAGTACTCCATCAAGAACGTCACCACGCGCGAGCTTGATGTGTTCAGCCGCCCGGTGCGCATCCTCGATTCGCATCTGCCGGGGGGGAGTGGGGGGGGCGGCCAGGCCGCGATCACGATCGAGTACGGGCCGACCCCGATCACCACGCCCATCAAAGCCCCGCCCGCGCCCGACCTGCCCAAGCTCGTCGGCTACGCCGAGTGGCTCGCGATCCTCGACATCAAGGAATTCGCCCCCAAGACGCACGTTGACGAGTTGACGCAGCCCGTGAGCCGTCGCGTCGCGATCGTCAAGCGCAACCCCGCCGAGGGCTACGACCCCGACACCTGGGGCTCGGTCCGCCGCGCCGACTGGACCTTCGACTTCTTCATCCTCACCCCCGAGGGCACGATTCAGACCGAACGCTGGCGCTTCCCCCGCGGCGAACGCGGCGAGAAACGACTCCAGGCCGCCGCGGCGGCCGCCGCGAAGGTTGGGGGGGGTGGGGGGGGAACGCCCCCCGACCCGTCCGAGGCCGGGCTCATGAACATCAAGCCCCTCGAAGAGCGGAGCTGGGAATACGCCGCCGCCCTCTTCGTCATCCCCGCGCTGCAGGTGCCGAAGTACAAGTTCAAGGACGACGCCGTGAGCGCCATGGGCTGGACGCTCCCGGTCGGCATGTTCAGTGCACTGGGGCTGACGTGTGGGGTGGTGTTCGGCGCCGCCCGGAACCGGCCGGAGCCGGTCCAACAGACCGTCGCGTCGTAACGGCAAGCATCAGGCGTTGGTCGGGTCGACGCTGACGTCGCCTACAGCTCGATCGCGCCCGTCTCGACTTTGTTGATATCCGCCGGCCCGTTGCGGACCGCGAGGCGCGCGATGACCTGCCCGAGCCGGCGCAGCTCGTCGCGTGCCCCGCTCACCGACTTGGATTCCTTCACCGTCCACAGCGCGATCGTCGCACAGTCGGTCAGCACCGGGAACCCGAAACCCGTGCCCGTCGCCATGAGGACTTCGCACACGCTGGCGGCCAGCTCCGCGTCGTCCTCGTTGATCGCCTTCTCGATGTCGCTCACCTTGCGCCGGGCCGCCTCGATGTAGTTCTGCACCGGCTCCATCGACGGCAGCGCGTCCGCCATCTCGCTGTAGATCGGCGCGTCGCCCGTCGGGGCGCTGCGGGCCCGCACGTGGTTGCTCACGCGCCGGATCAGCTCCGCCGCGTCGTAGGGCTTGGCGATCAGCTCGTCCGCCCCCGCCTCGATCGCCGCCTTCGCGCCGGCCGAGTTGCCGTCCACCGTCAGCAGCAGGATCGGCCCGCGGAAACCGCTCGTCCGCACCGCCTTCACGAAGTCCGCGCCCGACTGCCCCACGGGCGTCGAGTCGGCGATGAGCACGTCGTACAGCTCCGCCACCAGCGACTTCATCGCCTGGACCGGCCCGTCGACGCAGTTGACCTGCATCGGCGAGTTCGCCAGCGTCATCTTCATGAGTTCTCTGTCCATCGCCTCCGCGTCGACGTACAGCAGCCGGGCCGGCACGATCTCGGCCATCAGCCCGCGCTGCGCCACCGCGCCGCGCCCGGTCGTCGAGCTCACGTACTGGCGCGTGTCGACCGGCGTATCAAACGTCGCGCCCATCTGGTGCATCCGCCCCGAGACGTGCGAACACCACCGTACCAGGCCCTTGACGGTCACCTGTCGGCCCATCGCGTTGATGAGCTGGATCGTGCACTTGCTGCCCGGGTGCACAAAGCCGCACGTGAGGAAGCACACGCCGCCCGCCGAGATGTTCCGCGTGTACGCGTCGACCTTCGTCGTGGACCCGCCCGGGTGGATCAGCGCGATCGGCGTGGGGCCGCAGCGGTACCGCAGCCGCTCGTACTTGCGGCGCTGCTTGGCCGCGGGATTGGCTTCGTCCGCGGCGTCCAGCGCGTCAAGCATTGCGGCGATTCCCGCATCGATTCCTGGCTTGGATGGCCTTGCGCAGGCTGCTCTGGACACCGTGCACCTCCGGGGGAACCCGGAACATGCATCGGTCCGCACACCGTGCGCCTCAATCTCCACTTCATGTTCGGAGACTGAATAACCGGTTGGCACCGGCCCTAGCCCGCGCTTTTTTACAATGGACGCCCGCTCAGCGCCCCGATCCGCCATCAATGTCCGAGAACCATCCCGCGCTCCGCACGCCCCGAACCCCCCGCAGCGCCGCCTCCGGCCCGATCACGAACCACTCCGGGTACCCCACGCCCGACACGAAGTAGGGCAGCTGGTTCGTCAGGCGCATCCCCGCGATGTCCGTCCCGCCCACGAGCCCGACCCGCCGGTCCCCCCCGCCCCCCCCGCCCCCCCCGCGCCGCGGCACGATCGCCAGCACCGCCACCCCCGTGCCCTCGAGCTTGCCCGAGAGCCGCTCGGTGTTCGCGAGCTTCGCCCACGCGCCGTTGGTCTTCTCGTTGCCGTACAGCACGGCGTTGATCTTCTCGGTCCCCGGCTCCGCGAGGAACTGGGCATCGCTCATCACGCGGAACGACGCATTCCCGCGGTACAGGAACGTCTCGGAGTCGAACCGCGCCTTGGCCAGCCCCCACGCGGTCTCGGTGTCCGAGCCGCGGGTGCCGTACACGAGCACGGGCTCGTCGCGGAAGGCGTCCTTGAACCCGCCGCCGCAGATCCGGACCTCGGGGACGCCCGTTTCGCCCGCGCCCGGCAGCGTGTGCGACTTGAGGAAGGTCATCAGCGCCGGCCAGTCGACGCACTCGTTGCCCCACCAGTGCCCGGCCTCGGGCTGCTCGTGGTATTCGAGGTCCGTGTGCGCTGGGGGGGCGGTGAGCTTCTCGCGCATCAGCCGCGCCATCTCCACCGGCACGTTGTCGTCCTTGTCGCCGTGGAGGATGTAGATCGGCGTGGGGGGGTCCTTCAACCGCTCGACCATCCCGAGCGTGCGGCTCGGTGCCGCGGCCCGGCGCAGGGCCTTTCGCACGTCGTCCTCACCCGGCCACTCCGCCGCGCCCGTGTACGACCAGAAGTCGGGCCACCCCGCGCTGGGCGCGATCGCCGCGAACAGCCCCGGATAGGTCACCGCGAGCTGCCACGTCCCGTGCCCGCCCATGCTGTGGCCGGTGAGGTAGAGCCGGCGCGGGTCGGGGTTGAACAGCCGCCGCGCCTCCGCGAGCACCTCCATCGCGTCGAGTCGTCCCCAGTCCTCCCAGTCAAAGCCATAGGGGCGCCGGTTCGTCGGGCACACGATCCACGCCCAGTCCTTGGGCGCATACGCCGCGGCCTGTCCCGTCGCCTCCACCGACGCCCCGTGCAGCGACAGGATCATCGCGAGCCTGCCCTCGGCCGGTGCGGTTCCGCTCGGCGGCACCACGGCGAAGTACTGTGTGCTCCCGTCGATGTCGCTGCGGAACGTCCGCACATGCCGGTCGCGCTTCGACCGCACGTCGAGCGTGAACGTCCGTTCGTGCAGCGTCGTCCCATCGCCCACGAGCTCCACCTTCAGCGTCAGCTTGTCCGGCGGGGGGTTCGACGCGAACGGACGGGTTCCGATCTCGATCGGCACCTTCGTCACGCCCAGCGGCGCCAGCGTCGGAAGCTTCATCCACCGGGCCGTCCCGCCTACGAGCGTCGTGCGGATCCCCAGATTCTGCTGCGCCGAATCGCTCGGGTTCGTCACCTGCACCGCGCCGAGATACGTCTCGATCCCCGGCTCGTCGTGCAGGATCGTCGGCAGCGTCGGGTCGCGCTCCTCGATGGTGACCCGCTCGGGCGCGTCGACGAACTTCACGCTCAGGCCCCCGCGCCCGCCCCGGAACAACAGGTGCGTGCTCCCCTTCTCGAGCACGATCGGCACGCGCACGAGCCCGTTCTCATAGATGTCCCCCACCCGCGGCTCCCACCGCAGCTCGTCACCCGCGGGGGGGTTTCCCGCCGCCACGTACACGTGCCGGTGCCCCGACGCCTCGAGCATCACGACGCGCCGCTGGGCCGACTCGACCGTCACGAACGCGTATCCCCCCGCCAGCGCCCTGTCCTCGAACCGTCCGTTGGTCCCGACCTCGATCGCCCGCCACGTCCGCGCCTCGGCCGCCTTGGGCTCGCCAGCGATGCCGATGTCCGCGCTCGTGGCCTCGGGCGCGGGCACGGCCTGCCCCTCTGTGGGCGGTGCAAACGCCCCCGTCGCCAGGGCGTGCTCGATCGGGTCCACGAACACCGGCGTCCGGGTCGACCGCAGGCACGACTCGACCACCAGCAGCCGCGTGACGACCGGGAGGCCGCCCTCCCCCGGCTGCGCCGCCGCGGGCCCGCCGCCCGGCGCACCGGCCTTCGTGCCCGGCTCCTGCCCGACCCCGACGGCGCATGCCGCCAGCACGCTCACGACGAACGCCACGCCTCGACGAAGGGTTTCACATCGCATGATGGAGCATACATGGTCACCCCCAAGAGTTCTTCCGCGGAACTAGTTTCGCACAAGGATCGGTGCCGCAGGGCTCCGGATTCGAATTTCCCCGGACCCGCGTTGTCACGTTTGACGAAAGATTGTAAAGTCGAGCAATCCGGCCTTCTCCGGCCGGACGTCTCTCTCTCAGGGGTATCGACAACATGAAGACCTTGCTGTCTCCGCGAGAGCTGGCCGATGCGATCGGCGCCAGCGAATCGTCGTTGAAGCGATGGACCGATGGGGGGCTGATCGTCGCCACGCGCACGGCGGGTGGCCATCGCCGCATCCCGCTCGCCGAGGCCATCCGCTTCATCCGCGAGACCGCTCAGCCCGTCGTCCGTCCCGAGGTCCTCGGCCTGGGCGACCTCGAGATCATGCCCAAGGTGGCCCAGGCCGCCGCGGCCGATCGCGCCGCCGCCCTCTACAACGCCCTCACCACCGGCGAGGTTTCCAAAGGCCGCGGGCTCATCGTCTCGATGTACCTCGGGGGCGACTCGGTCGCCGCCATCTGCGACGGCCCCATCAAACAGGCCATGCAGCGCATGGGCGAACTCTGGAAGCACGACGCCTCGGGCATCTTCATCGAACACCGCGCCACCGACATCATCAACCACGCCCTGAACACGCTGCGGATGCTGCTCGCCACGCCCGACGCCGCCGCCCCGGTCGCCCTCGGCGGCGCCCCCGGCGGGGACCCGTACATCATCCCCTCGCTCACGTGCGCAACCTGCCTGGCCGGCGTCGGCTTCCGCGAGGTCAACCTCGGCGCCGACACCCCGGTCGAAGCCATGGCCCGCGCCGTCGAGCATTACGATGCCCGCCTCGTGTGGATCGCCGTCAGCGCCACCGCGAGCACACCCCCCGACCTCGGCCGCCAGATCGACGCCCTCGCTCAGCGCCTCGCTTCCAAGGGCGTCCCGATCGTCGTCGGCGGCCGTGCTTTGCCCAAGGACGTCTCGACCGCCCACCACAAAAACGTCCGCGTCGCGGCGTCGATGGGGGAGTTGGTGGGGTGGGCGCGGGGGTTGTTGGCGGGGCCGGGGAAGTAACCATTGCGCGGGTGCCCCGGGGCGGCCGCTTTGGGCAGACCCGGGGTTGGACTCAGCTCTCCAACCCACATCGCTCGACCCACGGCCGGGGTCTGACGAAGCGCCCGACGTCGGGCACCGCGAACGACTTTGCTCATTTGTGCTCGACAAACGATCGTAATCGCGACGCAAGTCGGTCAAGGTCGCGCAACTGGCACTCCCACACGACCAGCACGCGCCAGCCTTGGCGGCGAAGCCGCGCCCGGGTTCGTTTGTCTCGGGCGGCGTTGCCTTCTAGTTTTGCCCGCCAAAATCCAACACGAGACTTGGGCATCCTCCGTCCGTTGCGGCAGGAGTGCCGGTGCCAAAAGCATCCATGCACGAGGATGACGATGCGCCTGGCGCGTAGCACGATGTCCGGGCGGCCCGGAAGGTCGGCCGGGTGCAGCCGGAAGCGGTAGCCCAACCGAAAGAGTACACTTCGTACGGTTCGTTCAGGAGTGGTATTCCGCCCGCGCACTCGGGCCATGCGCTCGCTTCGTTCCATTGGGCTCAATGTGTCCACGGTTGGACGCTAGGCCCACGGCGGTTTAGCGAACGCGCACCTTCTCAGCAGCACTTCACAATGACCGATTCGGCACCTGACGCACACCGTTTCGAGTTCGACCTTGACAGAGGCATTCGACTCCAAGCGGTCGAAAAGTTGAAGGAAAGCCCGCTCCTGTCGCTTGCCAAGAATGTGGGACCGCAATCCAGTGGCGTTTATGTACTCTTTTACAAGAAGAAGCTGGTCTACGTTGGCAAGGCGTCAAAGGGGACGACGAAAAGCAAACGCACTTTGCGGGCGAGGCTCAACGAGCATGCGGCGAAGATTGCGGCGCGCAAGAACATTGCCATTGCCGATATGACCTGTCAGTACTTGACCTTCAGCAGCGAATGGTGGGTATTCGCGGCGGAGTTCGCTCTGATTACGCACTTCGAGCCCGAATGGAACGCCAGTGGCTTTGGGAGCAAGGTACCCGGCAAGGGTCGCCCAGGCACCGAACGCGTGAGTCGGTGGGATGATCAGTATCCTCTGAAGTAGAACTCAGCGCACCGCCCCGCGCTTGGCGGGACGGCGTGGTTGGCGTAGCACGCTGCGGACAAGCGAGACAGCATGGTTGCCGCGTTCGACCATCGTGTGGAGTTCGGTGGCGACGACTTCGGCCATTCGCACGGGGACCGCGTTTCCCAACTGGCGCATGGACTCGGTCCATGAGCCTTCGAGCACCCATTCATCCGGGAAGGTCTGAATTCTCGCACACTCGCGGACGGAGAAGTACCGCACGGAACCATCGGGGAGACGGACCATGTTCTCTCCGCCCGGCACGCCGTGGTCGCCAGCTTTCAAGGTCTTGGCAGGTTCATCAATTGGGCTGCCATTGTGCCCCGCGTACGAGCGAGCGCCGGGGTTGTAGAAGTGATTGGGGAACTTACTGCACCGCTCACCGGGGCCGATCTCTGGCAGGTCCGCGATTGCATCGCGCACAGTACGCCATGGCTGCAGTATCGCGGACGACCAGAGGCAGGAAAGACGCTCCACGCGAGCTCGCAGCCTCGGCGGAACCTTCGGGCGGTTTCGCTTAGCAACGCGGTGTCGCTCCCAATACTCGCCGCTCACCCACTTGTCGTAGATAAGAGCGTCCTCTTCGTGCGTCGCCGTCGGAAAACTGAATGTGATGCCCAAGTCGGCCCGCACGCCGACGATCAGTACGCGCTCACGTCTCTGAGGCACGCCGTAGTCAGCTGAGTTGAGCAGTTGGAACACGACGTTGTACTTCAAGCCCTTGTGCTTGCCGCCAGTGATGGCCCTTTCGAGCCGAGCATGGTGATCGGTCCACTCCTCATCGCCTTTGCGGACGATCTCGGGATAGGAAAGTTGTTGGATGATGTAGTTGTAGTAGTTGGCGAAGCTCTTGCGCAATAAGCCCTTCACGTTCTCAAATAGAAACGCTTTGGGAGCGATCTCGCGGACTGCACGAACCGCTTGGGGGAACATGTTGCGGCTGTCGTCCATGCCTCGGTGCTTGCCGCCGATGCTGAACGGTTGGCATGGTGGACCGCCGGACACGAAACTGACTCGGCCCGCGTGCTGCTTGAAGTCGTACTCGGTGACGTCGCCCTGTACCACGGTCCAATCGCGTACGTGCGGAAGACCTTCGGCCTTGTTTCGACGAATAGTGTCGCAGGCGTTTTGGTCCCATTCCAAGACGGCTTCATGCTTGAAACCCGAATTGGCGGTGGCGATGGCTAGCCCGCCCGCCCCAGCAAACAACTCGATGGACTTCATTGGGCGTCGCTCCGTGACAGTCCCTGAAGAATACACCAACGGGAGAGAATTTGTCTTGCTGCCGAGCCAAAGTTCAGGCTGTCGGAACGTCACCAAAATGCTGCCCCGGCCTATGTGACGAGGGGAGCCACGGAGGGACTCACCCCCGCCCGCGCTCCGCAAGAATCGCCGTCAAGCTGTCCGCCTGGTGATCCGCGTGGTAGCTGCTCCGCACCATCGGCCCGCTCTCGACGACGCGGAAGCCGCGGGCGACGCCCTCGGTCTTGAATATCTCGAACTGCTCGGGCGTGACCCAGCGCGCGATCGGCAGGTGGTTCCGCGTCGGCTGCAGATACTGCCCGATCGTCATCACTTCGAGCCCCCCCTCACCCGCCGCCCCCCCCGGCACCCGCGTCGCCGCCTGCACCTCGTCCATCAGACCCAGCACTTCCTCGTCGCGCTCCCCGATCCCCAGCATGATCCCCGTCTTCGACACCACCCCCTGCTCGCGGCAGCGCCGCAGCAGCTCCAGGCTCCGATCAAACTTCGCGCTCGGACGCACCGCCGGGTACATCCGGCGCACCGTCTCGAGGTTGTGATTGATGATGTGAGGGCGGGCATCGATCACCATCTGCAGCGCGCCCCAGTTGCCCTCGAAGTCCGGGATGAGCACCTCGACCGACATCTCCGGGCACGCGTCCCGCGTCCGGATGATCGTCTCGGCCCAGATCCCCGCGCCGCCATCGGCGAGCTCGTCGCGGTTCACGCTCGTGATGACCACGTGCTTGAGCCCCATGAGCGCGAGGCTCTCGGCCACCCGCCGCGGCTCATCCTTATCCAGCATCGCCGGCCGCCCGGTCTTCACGTTGCAGAACCCGCACGCCCTCGTGCAGGTGTCGCCCAGGATCATGATCGTGGCGACCCCGCGGGCCCAGCACTCGCCCATGTTCGGGCACGAGGCCTCCTGGCACACGGTGTGCAGCCGGTGCTCGTCGATGATCCCCTTGAGTCGGGTGTACCCCGGTCCGCCCGGCACCTTGGCCCGCAGCCACGACGGCTTCCGCTTGACCCCCAGTTGTTGGGGGCCTTCGCCGTTGTTCAGGACCAACCCTGACAGACTCAGAACAGGCTTGTCGAGGTTGCGGACCGGGTCGCCGCCGAGCGGGCGGGTAAACCGCGGCGGGGGGGGCGTGGGGGTCGCGGCGGGGGTATTGAGGGGGGCGGACTCGGCGGTGTCGCGGGCCATGTCGGGGAACTGTACACCGACCGATGGGCCGTGCCGGGTCCCGAGCCGCTCCGGGGCCGGCGCAACTTTGGCGGACTTCTCATAAGGAACGCCCTGGGACGTCGATCGAAGGTCGCACGTGACCGATATCGATCTTCCGGCGTTCGTTGCGGACCCCCATTGCCCCGGGTGCCCGACTTTTCCGGACCTTCCCGGGTCGGTATCGTGTAGGTCCCACGAACCGGGTTAAGCGAGGGACGTACCCGACGCATCGTCTTTCGGGGGCACAAGAGACAGGCTACTAGGAGGCGCCGCGTGAACGACACGACGCAACGGAATCGGACTCAACTGATGGCGGGGGCGTTGGCGCCGCGGCGTCGGCGCACCAGCGCCGTCGTGCTGCTGGCGGGAAGCGTCGGTGTCGCCGCGGTGCTCACGGGCTGCTCCGACATGCCCGGCATGGAGTCCGACTCGTTCCTCGATCCGGGCGTCATCGGGCGCTGGGAGCACACCCCGACCGTCGTCCCCATCCTCGACCGCATCGACAGCATCGAGGGCATCGACGCCGAGTACATCGAGCCCACCGAGCCCGCGCCGTCCGACCTCGTGCCCGTGGCGGTCGAGTACGCGATCTCCCCCGGCGAAGCGATCCAGATCCGCGTGCGTGATCTGGTCCGCGTCGGCGCCGAAGAAGTCCTCGACCGCGTCGTCGACCAGAAGGGCCAGATCGACATGCCCAAGCTCGGGCAGGTGCGCGTCGCCGGCATGACGCCCTCTCAGGCGAATGTCGCCATCGCCGACGCCATCATCCAGGCCCAGATCATCACCCGCGACCCCGTCGTGTCGGTGACGCTCCAGACCTCGCGCCGCCAGACTTTCAGCTGCTTCGGCCAGGTCAACGCCCCCGGCACGTACCTCATCCCCGAGCCGAATTACCGCCTGCTCGAGGCCCTCACGGCCGCCGGCGGTTTCGCCGAGAGCGCAACGTACGTCTACGTCATCCGCCAGGCCCCGCTCTCCGATCAGGCCACGGGCTACACGACCCCGCTCGCTCCCGTGGTCCCGGCGTCGTCGAACCCGATGATGTCGCCCAACACCCCGGCCACCCCGGACCCCAACGCCAAGCCCCAGGACCCCGCCAAGCTCATCGACCTCATCGACGAGCTCTCCAAGCCCCAGCCCCCCCAACCCGGCAAGCCTTCCCCCGGCGTGGTCCGCGCCACGCCGCGCTCGCGCGCCGGACGCGCCCAGCCCGGCGACGGCGCTCCCCCGATCGACCTCGAGGACCAAAGCACCAAGCGCGAGGCGCGCCCCCCCGAGCAGCCCGCCGCCCCCGCTGCCCCGACGCCCGACGGCGGAAAGTTCAACTGGATGTACGTGAACGGGCAGTGGGTCAAGGCCGCCGCCCGTGACGTCGGCAAGCCCGCCGGCGAGGCCGAGTCGGCCGGTGAGCGGGCCGAGGACCTGGTCACGCAGCGCGTGATCCGCATCCCGATGGAGCCCCTGATTTCGGGCAACGCCAAGTACAACGTCGTGGTCCGTCCCGGCGACGTGATCCGTATCCCCGGCTCGGGTCAGGGTTTCATCTACATGGGCGGCCAGATCTCTCGGCCCGGCAGCTACGGGCTGCCCGGCAGCGGCCGGCTCACCCTCACCCGAGCGGTCGACGCCGGCGGCGGGCTCAGCGGCCTGGCAATCCCGGAGCGCGTGGACCTCACCCGCATGCTCACCGGTGACCGGCAGGCCACCGTGCGCCTCAACCTCCGCGCCATCTCCGAGGGCACCGAGCCCGATATCTACCTCAAGCCCGACGACCGCGTGAACTTCGGCACCAACTTCTGGGCGTACCCGCTCGCGGTCCTCCGCGGCGGGTTCCGCGCCAGCTACGGGTTCGGGTTCCTCTTGGACCGGAACTTCGGCACCGACGTCTTCGGCGCTCCGCCCACCAACGTCGGCGGGGGGGGTGGCTTCTGATTCGCCGCTCACCAGCGCCGCCACATTGCCCGAAGTACGAACCGGAGCGGGCGCGCCGGGCGTAGGAGGCTCGTCGACGGACGCCGTTCTGGCGTTCATCTCAGGAGAAGAGCAAGCGTGACCACGGCGGCGGCCAACCCGAGCCAGGCAGGCGTGCTTGACGCCAGGGGTTCCGCGCGCGAGGGCGGGGGGGGGTGGACCTTCCTGCGGATCACCCCAGTCGGGGCGGTGCAGATCGCGCTCCTGCTGCTGGCGTTCCTGGGCCTCTATTACCGCTGGTTCTTCGTCCAGTACGAGCACTGCCGCAACTCGCCGGCCGACTGGGGGCATGCGTACTTCATGCCCCTGGTGAGCCTGCACCTGATGTGGGTCCACCGCGACGCGATCGCCAGGCTCCGCCCCAGCGCCTTCTGGCCGGGCATCGTGCCGCTCGCGTTCGGGATTGTCACGTACGTCTACTTCACCGTCGGCATCCCCAACCACATGCTCCAGGGCTGGGCGATGCTGATCACGCTCTTTGGCCTCGTGCTGCTCATGCTCGGGCCCAGGTACATGAAGTACCTGTTCGTCCCCCTCGCCATGCTCGTCTTCGGCGTCACGGTCGCCGAGATCATCATGATCAAGCTGACGGCCCAGCTTCAGCTGATCGCGAGCCAGGGCGCGTGGGTGACGCTGAACGCCGTGGGCGTCAGCACCGACCTCGCGGGCAACGTCCTCACCATCTGGGACAGCGCGCACACCCCGCACGAACTGAACGTGGCCCAGGCGTGCTCGGGCATGCGGATGCTCGTGGCGTTCCTCGCGGTGGGGACGTGGGTGGCGATGTGGGCGTGCAAGCAGTGGTGGCAGCGCGTGGTGCTCATCATGCTCGCGGGTCCGGTGGCGCTCCTGATCAACATGCTGCGGGTCGTGTTCCTGGGCGTGGCCTCGCTGTGGAACCCCGAGTTTGCGGCGGGCGACGCGCACACGTTCATCGGCACCCTGTGGCTCATCCCCGGCTTCCTGCTGTTCATGGCCCTGGTGTGGGCCCTCAACAACCTGGTGAGGGATGAGACCGCCGGAGGGACGAAGCGTCCGCTCGTGCTCCGCAAGGCGCCGCCGCCCAAGAGCCCGGGCTCCGGAGGTGCGTCGTGAGCCGCTCGCGCCTGGCTCATCCCGCGTTCATCGTCGCGCTCGCGGTGCTCGCGGCGTCGGCGCTGGGCTTCACGGTCGTGATCGGCGCCCTGCGGATCCACCTCAAGAAGCTCCCGATCAATGCGCCCGCCGACCGGCAGGTGTCGGCGGTGCCTTCCGACACCGAGTCGTGGAAGCGCGTCGGCGCCGACCGTGTCGAGGACGCCGCGATGCTCGAGGAGCTCGGCACGCGCAACTACCTCAGCCGCGTCTACACCCAGAGGAGCGCCCCCGAGGGCAAGCGCCCCAGGAGCGTCGAGGTCCACCTCGCGTACTACACGGGGATGGTCGACACCGTCCCCCACGTGCCCGAGCGGTGCATGGTCGGCGGCGGCTGGTCGCTCGGCGGCGAGCCGCAGGCTCTGCCCCTGGTTCTCGAGAATTCCACCTGGCTTGAGGACAAAGATGTGCCCGCCGACCTCGCGGGGCGGGTGTTCACGGCCCGGCTCAGCAACGCGTTCTCCGACGCGGGCGGCCAGCGGGTGCACCTCCCGTTCGACCCGCGGTCGATGCGGATGAGGATCACGCCCTTCAAGGGCCCCGGCAAGGACAAGCCCCTGTTCGCCGGCTACTTCTTCATCGCCAACGGCGGGCACAAGCCCAACGCCGAGGAGGTCCGCCTGCTGGCGTTCGACCTCAAGAGCGACTACGCGTACTACCTGAAGGTGCAGGTTTCGAGCGGTGAGGTCGAATCGGCGGCCGAACTTGCGCAGCTGGCCTCGAGCCTGCTGGGCGAACTGCTCCCCGAGATCATGCGCTGCGTGCCGGACTGGGTCGCGGTGCAGCAGGGGCTGTATCCGGCCGATAATCCGCGAAGGGCGGATGCTGGGAAGCAATAGCGATCACTCGCTCCGCGGCGCCGCTCGGCGTCGCGGGCGTTCACGAGAGGACGAAGACCCATGGCGGCGAAGGTGAACACGCGGTTCGTGGTGATGCTGGCGGTGGTGCTGATTGTCCTCGCCGGCGTGGTGGGGTTCATCGGGTACACGACGATCCTGCGCTCGGGCGATCGCCTCGTGAAGCTCGGTGACCAGGCCATGGCCGAGGGCAAGGCCGGCGAGGCCGCCGACTTCTACTCCCGCGCCGTCAACAAGGACCAGGGCAACGTCGAGTGGCTCACCAAGTGGATCGGCGCGATCGAGAGGATCACCCCCCGCAACAAGCAGGGGTACAACGACCGCTACTTCGGCCAGTACGTCCCCGCACTCGCCCAGATCGCCCGCGTCCAGCGCCGCGACGTCGCCGCGCAGAAGCGGTTCCTCGACGAGACGTTCGAGCGGCTTACCCGCTACGGCGGAAACCTCCAGTCCTGGGAGCTGTTCGCCCAGCAGGCCGGCGACACGCTCCGCTTCTTCGAGCAGGACCCCAAGGGGCGCGACCAGCTCCGGCGCTACCGCGGCATCGCGCGCGTTGCCATTATCGGCATCAACCCCCAGGTTCCCGACGATCTGCTCAAGGAGACCGAGGAAGACCTCATCGCCGCGGTCGCCGTCGACCCCACCGACGAGGACGCCTCGTGCTCGCTCTGCGACCTGTACCGCGCCCGCGCCATCATCGCCCGCCAGAACCGCCAGGACGCCCTCGCCGAGGAACTGAACGCGAAAGCTCGCGCGGTCCTGACCGCGCACATCCAGGCCAACCCGCCCGCCGGCCGGAGCAAGGCCGAGCTGCTGCGCATGGACCTGGGTGACCAGGTCCGCATCGCGCGTGACGGCAAGGGCCCCACCAGCCTGGTGGAAGTGATCACCTCGCTCGCGGGCGCGATGCGCGACATCACCGACGCGATGCTCGCCACCCCGCCCGAGAAGCTCAGCCCCATCGCCGTCGACCGCGCCGCCCGCCTCGTCGCCGTGTCGCGCGAGCCGGGCCTGGGAATCGAGGCGGCGTCCAAGCTCATGGAGCACGGCCTCAAGGGGCGCCCCGACGACCCGCTCATGATGCTGCAGTACGGCAAGCTGCTGCAGAACAACGACATGCACGATGAGGCCCTCGAGCAGTTCAGCAAGCTCGCGGCCTTGCCCGACCGCCCCGTGTGCCTCGAGGGCCTGGCCCTGCACGACCTGCGGAGCGAGGCCGTCGCCTGCCAGGTGGACTCGGTGCTGCACGCGTGGCGACCCAGCATGACGCGCGAAGACCAGGACGTCATCATCACCAAGGTGAAGGCGCTGCGGGCCGACGTCGCCGACCGGCTGGGCGGCTCGAGCCCGGCCCTGACGCTGATCGACGGCAAGCTCGAGTACGCGCAGAACAACCTCTCGTCGGCCCGGTCGCTGCTCACGCAGTACCTCACCGACACCGGCAACTCCGACCCCGTGGCCCTGCTGCTGCTCTCGCGCGTCCTCAACCGCCAGGGCAACACCGGCGCCGCCAAGGCCCAGCTCGAGCGCATGCTCAGCCTCGAGCCGACCAACACCGCCGCACGCATGGAGCTCGCCCGCCTCATGCTCTCCAGCGGTGACCCCCGGGGCGCCGCCGCGGCGCTGAACGAGGTCCTCAAGATCGATCCTTCCAACCAGGAAGCCGCGACCCAGTTCAACGCGCTGAACACCGCCATCCCCGGCGCCGAGTCGACCGACCCCATCGTTGCCCTCGTCTCCAAGGCCATGGACATGGTCAAGAGCGAGATCGACCGCGACCTGCCCGGGGCGATCGCCCTGCTCAAGGACGGCGTCACGAAGCACGGCTACGACATGCGCCTCAGCATCGCCCTGGCCCAGCTGCAGGCCGGCAATGGCGACAAGCCCGGCGCCATCGAGACGCTCAACAAGTCGCTCGAAGCCAACCCCGGCAACCCGATTCTCTCACGCGTCAAGGGCTCGCTCGAGATCACCGACCCGCTCCAGGCTCACCTCGCCTCGATCGATCCGCTCCAGTACCCCGACTGGCAGAAGAACCTCCTGCGGTTCGACGCCTACCGCATGTACGGCAAGCCCGAGGAGGCCGCCGCCGCCCTCAAGGCCGCGGTCGCCATCGCCCCCGACGAGTCCATGGTCATCGAGTACCAGTTCCAGGACGCCCTGCTGCGTCAGGGCGGCCTCGCCGACGCGCGGGCGCTGGCGGAGAAGGCCGCCCAGCGGAACCTCGACACGGTCAACGGCAACTTCTTCCGCGGACGCCTGCTCATGGCCGAGGGCAAGCCCTCGGAGGCCGCGGCCGCTCTGCAGCAGGCCGTCGAGCTCGACAAGAACAACCCGCAGGCGTGGCGCGTTCTCGGCGACGCGCGCCTGCTGCTCAAACAGAACGACGCGGCCCTCTCGGCGTACGGGCGTTCGCTCGAGATCCGCCCCGGCCAGGCCCGGGCGATCGCGGGCATGATGGAGGCCCAGACGCGCGCCGGGCGCCTCGACGATGCGCTCGCCGTGGCCCGAGCCAACAAGGAAGTCGCCCAGAACGACAAGCGCGTCCGCGAGGCGTGGCTCACCCTCGAGGCCGACGCGCCCAACGGCGACAAGGACTTCGCCCTTGCCGCTCGCCAGCAGGTCCTCAAGGTCGACCCCACCAACGACAGCAACCGTCTCGCCCTCGCCGGCCTGCTCATGAACCGTCAGCGCTGGGCCGAGGCCCGCACCGTGATCGACGAGCTGCTCAAGCGCGGCGAGCGCTTCATCGCCCAGGGCGACGCCCTGGGCCTGCAGCTCACGCAGCTCGACGCCCAGTGGTACGCCTCCCAGCGCAAGTTCCAGGAAGCCTGGGACGTGTGGCAGAAATACATCGCCCAGCTCCCCGCCGACAAGCGCGACGGCCGGGCCGAGGTCTCGCTCTCACGCCTGCTCATGGCCTTCGGCCAGCCCCAGGCCGCCATCGAGGCCCTCGAGAAAGGTCGCGAGTTCCAGGACAAGAAAATCCTCCCCGTCGACCGCGAACTGGGCGACCTGTACTTCCGCATGGGCGACGAGGAGAGCATCAAGAAGGCCCTCGAGTGTTACAAGCGGGTCCTCAAGGACGGCCAGGACGAGGGCAACGTCATCCTGCGGGCCACCCTCGAGACCATGCTCGTGCTCGGCCTCACCAGCGAAGTCGACGAGCTGATCAAGAGCATCGGCGCCAAGGCCGACACCGACTCGGGCGTCGTGATCATCCAGGCGCAGGCCGCGGCCGCCGCCAAGGACCGGCCCAGGGCCAAGCAGCTGCACGACCGCGCGGTGGCGATGGACCCGAACAACCCGGTCGTGTACGACGCGCGGGCGATCTTCAATTCGACCGACCGCGCGATGGTCAACGACATCGAGGCGGACCTCAAGCGGGCCCTCGAGCTCAACCCCCGCTACACCAACGCGCGTCTGCGTCTGGCGAGCCTGATGGCCAACACCGGTCGCTGGGACGAGTCGATCGGCCAGCTCACCCAGGCCGTGGACCTCGAACCCAACAACACCGAGCTGCGCGTCAAGCTCATCCGCACGCTCATCGAGCGCCAGCGCGGCGCCGAGGCGATCGCCCAGCTCAACACCGTGCTCCAGCGCGAGCCGGAGAACATCCAGTGGCTCGTCTCCGCGGGCCAGATCTTCACGGCCCTGGGCAACCCCGAGGGCGCGCTCCCCTACATCGAGAAGGCCTGGACGAAGATCAAGGTCGCCGAGGTCGCGAAGATCTACGTACAGACCCTGCTCCGCGCCCGCCAGCCCAACCTGCCCCGGGCCATCGAGGTTCTCAACACCCCCGAGGTCAAGACCGAGCAGAACGTCGAGCTCCTGGGCCTGCGGGCGATGATCCACATGCTCGCCGGGCGCCGGCCGCAGTGCGAGCGAGACCTGGGCGTGGCGTTCAAGCTCACGAACCAGGAGGACAACGACTCGGTCCAGAAGTTCTTCCCCGCGCTCGCCACCGCGATCCCCGACCTCCGCGAGCGACTCAAGTTCCTCGAGTCCGTCAAGCCGGCCGACGGCTTCAAGGGCTGGATGGCCATGATCGTCGCCAGCATGAAGATGCGCATCCCCGACGTGCGCGACGAGGGCATCAGCGAGCTGCGGAACCTCACGGCCGAGAGCAACCCCGCCCCCATCCGCGTCGGCGCCTTCCGCCTGCTCGGCACGCTCGCCTACGACGAGAAGCGTTACGAGGAGGCCGCCGACCAGTTCCTCAAGGCCCTCGAGCTCACCGGCAACCGCGATGCCGAGCTCATGAACAACATCGCCTACACCGTCGGCATCGAGCTCAAGCGTCCAAAGGACGGGCTCCAGTTCGCCCAGGGCGCCTATCGATCCCGCCCGCGCGAGCCCAAGTTCCTCGACACGCTCGCGGCCATCCACCTCGCGCTCGGCGAGCTCGACAAGGCCGCGGACTACCTCCAGCGCGCCCAGGACAACTTCACGAACGACGACGAGAAACCGCCGGTCTTCATCCACATGACCCGCCTCTCGCTCGCCCGCAAGAACCGCGAGGAGGCGGAGCGCTACTTCGAGCGGCTCAAGAGCCTCCTGGGAGCCAACCCGCGCCTCGGTAAGATCTACGAGACCGAATTGCAGACGCTCACGAAAGAAATGGCCGGCTGAACCCCCGGCCCGCCTTCCGTATCACCCCCCCCGCCCCCCACCACCCCGCTCCGGCCGCCCCGAGCCCGGGAAGCACAAACGACTCTCGCCGCGAAGCAGGAATCCACCATGACCCCGCCGACCACCTCACCCTCCGCCCCGACGCACACCGCCCGACCGATGCAGCCCGCGCCCCCGCGCCCCGCCGGCGGCGGCGCGTCGCTCGACCCCGTGAAGCTGCTGCGCCAGCACTTCCCGTGGCTCGCGCTCGCCGGCCTCATCGGCGGCGCCCTGGGGTATGCGGCCTATGAGGCGCTGCAGCGCTTCATGCCCACGTACACCACGCAGGTCATCTTCCAGGTCACCGAACCCATGAAGGGGCCCATCCTCGACACGGTGCAGACCAACCGCGAGGAAGTCGACCGCTTCATGGGCACCCAGGTCGAGATCATGCGCTCCGACCAGGTGCTCAACGTCGTCATCGAGGACCCGCAGGTCGAGTCGACCGGCTGGTACCGCAAGTTCCAGTCGGGCGGCAACTTCCAGGCCCGCGACGCCGTGCGCGACCTCCGCGAGAAGCGGATCAGCGCCCGCGTGCGCCCGCAGACCGAGCTCATGGTCCTGACCGCGGCGTGGCGTGACGACAACGAGTCGGCGATCCTCGCCAACGCCGTCGCCCGCGCGTACCTCGAGGACCTCCGCAAGTCCGGCCGCGCCGGCTCCAGCGACCGGCGCGAGGCCCTCAACAAGCGCCTCACGAAGCTCACGCTCGACCTCTCCGCCGCGTCCAACCGGCGCACGCAGATCATCCGCCAGTACAAGATCGACGACTCCGGCTCGGCCGGCCAGAACAAGCAGGAAGCCCTGGTGCTCACCGCGAGCCGGGCCCAGGCCAATGACATGGTCATCGCGATCGAGTCCGAGCTCGCCGGGTTCCAGCGCCAGATCGACAGCGACCAGGGCATCAACTATCCCGACTCCATCCGCTCGGTCGCCAACAACGACTCGATCCTCCGCGAGATCGACTCGCGCATCGCCTCGTACCGCGCCAGCGAGCGCCAGCTCCGCCAGCAGGGCTTCGGCGACCAGCACCCCGACGTCGCCGCCACCGTCACCGCCATCCGCGCCCAGCAGGAAGAACGCGCCAAGCAGGAGGAGATCGCCCTGCGCAAGCTCTTCGACGGCATGATCGATGAGAAGCGCCGCACCGTCGAGTCCGCCAAGGCGAACATCGCCGACCTCACCAGCAAGATCGAGAAGCTCAGCGCGACCGCCGAGGAGCAGACCGGCGCCAAGGCCGAGCTCGACCAGCTCGCCGACCAGATCTCCCGCATGGAAATCGAGAAGCAGACCCTCGACTCCGAGATGCAGGGCATCGAGAACATGGCCGGCATGCGGTCCGCCGACCGCGTCCTGCAGCGCCGCGCCGCGTCCGCCAACGGCGACCTCTCCTTCCCGCCCCCGTTGTACCTCACCGTCGCCCTGGGCGCCTTCGGCCTCGCCGGCCTCCTCGGCGGCCTCCTCGTTCTCCGCGAGGTCCTCGACCAGCGCGTCCGCGGGCCCGCCGACATCGCCCTCATCCCGCGCATGCGGATCCTCGGCGTCATCCCCGACGTCTCCGAGGACCCCGCCAAGCCGCCGCAGATCGAAACCGCCTTCCGCGACTCCCCCTCGGGCGTCATCAGCGAAAGCTTCCGCCAGCTCCGCTCGCCCCTCGCCAAGCGCATGATGCAGGCCGGGCACAAGTCGATGCTCGTCGTCGGCGGCATGCCCGGCTCGGGCTCCTCCACCGTCGCCAGCAATCTCAGCATGTGCTGGGCCGCCAGCGACCAGCGCGTCCTGCTCGTCGACGCCAACCTCCGTCGGCCCAGCATCCACAAGGTCTTCGGGCTCAAGGACGGCCCGGGCCTCGGTGACGTCCTCAGCGGCGGCTCCAGCCTCGCTCAGGCCGCCCAGCCCACCAGCGTCAAGAACCTCAGCGTCCTCTCGGCCGGCTCCCCGGCCAGCCGCGGCGTCCCCGAGCGCCTCGCGTCCACGGCCATGGCCCAGCTCATCGCCGAGGCCGGCGCCGCGTACGACGTCGTCATCATCGACGTCGCCCCGGCGATCGTCTCCGGCGACGGCCAGGCCCTCGCCAACCGCGTCGACGCCGTCGCCCTCGTCGTCCGTGCCATGGCCGAGAAGCGCGGCCTCGTCGCCCGACTCGCCGGCCAGTTCGCCGACACCCGGGCCGAGTTCCTCGGCGTCGTCGTCAACGGCGCCCGCGCCAGCGCCGGCGGCTACTTCAAGACCAACATCAAGGCGACCCACGATTACGTCAAGTCGCTCTCCTAAGACCCCTCGACGAAGTCCCCACGCCCGCACCTCCCGCGATGACAACCGCCGAGCCGATCACCACGCCCCCCCGACGCCGCGCGCTCATCACGGGAGGCGCGGGGTTCATCGGTTCGCACCTGGTCGACCACCTCCTCGCCCGAGGCGACAGCGTCACCGTCATCGACAACCTCTCCACCGGGCGCCGCCCCAACCTCCCCCAGGCCCACGAGCGCCTCCGCTTCATCGAGGCCGAGCTCTCCGAGGCCCTCACCGCCCTCGGACGCGGCGAGCGGTTCGACGAGGTCTACCACCTCGCCGCCGCCGTCGGCGTCAGGCTCGTCATCGACGAGCCCATCGCCTCCATCGAAACCAACGTGGTCCAGACCATGGCGCTGCTCAAGTTCGCCATGACCCACGGGCCGGACGATGGGTTGGGGGGCTCCCCCGCTCCCACGCTCATCGCCTCCAGCTCCGAGGTCTACGGCAAGGCCGACAAGCAGCCCTTCAGCGAAGAGGACGACGTCGTCTACGGGCCCACCACCAAGGCCCGCTGGTCCTACGCCTGCTCCAAGGCCATCGACGAATATCTCACCATCGCCCACCACCAGCGCCACGGGCTCCCCGCCGTCATCGCCCGCTTCTTCAACACCGTCGGGCCCCGACAGGTCGGGTCCTACGGCATGGTCCTGCCCAACTTCGTCCGTGCCGCGCTCGAGAATCGCGACCTCGAAGTCCACGGCGACGGCCTGCAGACCCGCTGCTTCTGCGACGTCCGCGACGTTGTCGCCGCCCTCCCCAGGCTCATCTCCACGCGTGCCTGCCACGGGCGCGTGTTCAACGTCGGCTCCGACAAGGTGCTCACGATCACGCAGCTCGCCGACGCCGTGATCCGCACCCTCGGCTCATCCTCCAAGACCCGGCTGATCCCCTACGAGCGGGCGTTCAACAACGCCGGCTTCGAGGACCTCCGCAAGCGCCAGCCCGATCTCGCCCGCCTGCGCTCGGCCATCGGCTTTGAGCAGCGCTTCGGGCTCGACCAGACCATCCGCGACATCGCCGCCGACATGAGCGGCGCCGTGCACCCCGGTGAGAGAGGGGCCGCGTGATGCTGCTCACCCTTGCGCAGGACTTCCCGGTCATCGGCTCCCCGCCGCTCGACGGCACGGCCGTCCGCCCCATCATCGAGCCGCCCCCCAGCGAGCTCACGAACATCGTCCACGCCGTTTCCACGCGCATGGACGTCTTCAACGGCTACATCGGCGTCTTCCTCGTCGCGTTCCTCGTGGCCCTGTTCGCGACGCCCATCATGCGCCGGCTCGCCGTGAACCACGGCATTATCGATCGCCCCAACGAGGCCCGCAAGACGCACCGCTACCCCATCGCCTATCTCGGCGGCGCGGGCGTCTACCTGGGCATCCTGGCCGCGATCCTCTTCAGCTACACCGCGCCCCTGCACGGGCTCATCGAGTTCCATCCGACCAAGTGCGCCCCCGCGGGCGACACGCCGGTCCCCGTGCCGTTCTCGGTGCTCCTGGGCATGACGATCATCATGCTCACGGGGCTCATCGACGACGTGCTCAAGATCTCCCCGCGCGTCAAGGTCGCGGGGCAGCTTGTGGCCGCCGCCGCGATGGCCGCCGAAGACGTCGGCGTCAAGGTCGCCCAGCAGCTCCTCGCCCCGATCGGCGACTGGATCGGCAACCCCGGCCTCGTGTGGCACATCCCGATTCCCGGCGGCACCGACGTCCCCATCGACGTCGTCTACTGGACCGGCACCGCCATCATCGCCGTCTTCGTCCTGGGCGCCTGCAACGCGAGCAACCTCATCGACGGGCTCGACGGCCTGCTCTCGGGCGTCACCAGCATCTGCGCCTTCTGCCTGCTCATCATCGCCCTGGGCCTCGCCGTCGCCGACGACGGCAAGTACGACTCCGCCCGCGTGGTCCTCTGCCTCGCGCTCCTGGGCGGCTGCCTCGGGTTCCTCCCGCACAACTTCAACCCCGCGAGCATCTTCCTGGGCGACTGCGGCTCGCTGCTCATGGGCTATTGCACGATCGCGATCATCCTCACCCTGGGCGACACCGGCAAGACCCAGTTGGTTCTCGCCGGCCTGATGATCTACGCGATCCCGATCATCGACACCACCCTCGCGATCTTCCGGCGCAAGATGTCGGGCAAGAAGATCTCCGACGCCGACGACCAGCACCTGCACCACATGCTCAAGCGGTCCCTGGGCGTCAAGGGGGCCGTGCTCGTCATCTACGCCATGGGCCTCTCCTTCGGCATCATCGGCATCTGGCTCACCGAGGGCCGCGCCCGCATCACCTACACCCTCGCCATCGTCATGGTCTCGTTCATCGGGGTGACCGCCTTCAAGATCGCCCGTCGCAAGGCCATCGAGGAGCAGGCCGCCGCCTTCGACCGCAAGACCGTCCCGGCCGAGTCCCTCCCCACCGCCCCCGCGATGCCCGTCGCCGCCAAGGCCGAGCCGAAGCCGCACGCAACACCCTGACGCCGGACCTGAGGCATTGCGAAGGTCCGGATCCCGAGTCATTGCGCGCACCCGCGCTCACCGTTCTACACTGCCCCCGATGTCCCAGCCCACGCCCTCATCCGTCCCGGGCTTCGTCCGCACCATCGCTCTGATCAACCAGAAGGGCGGAGTCGGCAAGACGACGACGAGCGTCAACCTCGCCGCGGGCCTCGCGCGCCTCGGGCGTCCCACCCTGCTGGTCGACCTCGACCCGCAGGCCCACGCCACGCTCCACCTCGGCGTCGACACCGTCGTCGGCCCCACCGTCTACGACCTCATCAACGACCCCGACCGAGTCGACATCGGCGCCCTGCTCCGCCCCGCGCGCGACAACCTCCGCGTCATCGCCGCCGAGACCGACCTCGCCGCCGCCGAGAGCGAGCTGGTCTCCGCCCCCGACCGCCTCGGGCGTCTCAAACGCGGCCTCGACCGCGCCGCCGCGTTCGCCGCATCGCCTGAAGGCGGCGGCCGTGGGGGGGGGACCCTGCAGTTCGTCCTCATCGATTGCCCTCCGTCCCTCGGGCTCCTCACGCTCAACGCCCTCGCTTCCGCCCGCGAAGTGTTCATCCCCATGCAGGCCCACTTCCTCGCGCTGCAGGGCGTGAGCAAGCTGCTCGAGACCGTCGGCATGGTCGGTCGCAGCGTGAACCCGCGCCTGCACGTCACCGGCGTCGTGCTGTGCATGCACGACACCGCGAGCACGCACGTCAAGGAAGTCGTCGCCGACCTCGACGGCTTCTTCGATGGAGCGCGCACTCAGGACGTCCCGTGGCGGGCCGCCCGCGTGTACCGGCCCGCCGTGCGTCGCAACATCAAGCTCGCCGAGTGCCCCAGCTTCGGCCAGAGCATCTTCGACTACGCCCCCGCCTGCCCCGGCGCCACCGACTACGAGAAGCTCGCCCAGACGCTCGCAAATGAGTGGGATCAGCTGGCGGCACGCACGAAGTTGGGTCTTGGCGTCGCCGCCCCAACGCAGATTTCAGCGGTCGTTGTTTGAAGTTCATACAGCCGATTGTTAGCATGGCTTCACGGGGGATTTGGAGCGCGTTGGGATGCCGCCGGAGCTGTCTGCCAAAGAGCTCGAGAACGTGACGAAGGTTCTCACCTCTTTAGGGTGGAAGCATCGGGTAGCGGCTAACCCTGGCGTAGCGTTCAATCTGCCTGATGCCCCGATAGGCGGCTCACAAAAGAAGAACACCTTTGTGCTTCTCGGCGCCCTCATCGGCTTCGAAAGGGCCCGCACCTGCCTGCTCGAACGTTACGGGTACGAGCGGGACTACGAATACGTCCACCCGACACCCGTCGGGTGCTACGTTGCCTTCAAGCGAAAAAAGCCGCTTTCCGTGCTCGTGCTTCCGGTTGTTGATTCCGAGGGCCGGCTCGTGTCAGACGTGAGCGACAATCCATTCCTGTGGATTGACCAGGTTATCAAAGGACTTCCCTGATCGGGCCGCCTTAACCAAAAGGAAACAATGGCGACTGTGCAGTCGTATATTGTCTATGTCCGATAATTGCCCAAATTTGTTTTCCGCTACAACAAGTGCGTTGTCTGGAAAACGAGGTGCTTTATGCCACGGGTAGCGAGAGGAGAGACTCAGCGGAGTTCGTCTCATGCAGGAGACACTCAGCGGGCAGTGGTATGTGTCGATGTGCCTTCTATGAAGGAGCCACTCGTCGACACCGGGGCGGTTGAGAAGGCGATGGCATCGTTTTCTTGCCAGGAGCGTGCCGAGGGAATATGGCACGGCGCTTTCGAGGCCTACCCGACTGTCCATGCGCAGGGGCGAAATGAGCAAGAGTGTCTGCAGACCGGGCGCAAGCTGATCGCCTGGTATTTGCAGAACCACCAGGCCCAGCCCTGACGGCACAACGTGAGGACCGAGGACACCTGGCGGGCGTTGTCGGCTTCCGGGCCTACGCCATCGTCGTTTTTGCGCTCACCCACTGGCCCCGCCTCACGCTCCCCGAGACCGGCCTCGAGCGCACGGATCTCTACGTCCACCTCCTCGTCTTCGCCCTCTGGACCGTGCTGCTCAACCTCACCGGCTACCTCGGCCCGGTGCTGTCGCCGCGGGCGAACGGCCTGCGAGCCGCGATCGCCACGGCCTACGTCTGCTTCGACGAAGCCACCCAGGCCATCCCCTTCATCCACCGCGACGCCCGCTGGGACGACCTCGCCGCCAACCTCACCGGCGTGCTCGCCGGCACGATCGGCGTGCTGGCGTGGGGCTTCGCCACACGCTCCCGCTCGCGGCGCCCCTAGAGCGACGCCCGCGATCCGGTACACTCCCCGGCCATGACCATCCTCATCTACGCCGCCGTCGCCGCGGTGACGCTGCTCGTCGTCGTGGGCGTGGCCCTGCTCCTCTACGGCAAGCGCATCCCCATCGGGCACGTCATCGCCGTGGAGATCCCTCTCAAGCGATCCGCCGACGAGGTCTACGACCTCATCGCCGACGTCCCCGGGCACGTCCGCTGGGCTCCGAAGGTGAAGAGCGTCGACGCTCTCGAGCCGCGTGACGGCAAGCCCGTGTACCGCATGCGCGTCGACCGCCAGGCGTTCACGATCGTCGCCGGCGTTGTCGAGCCCCGACGCGCGCTCATGCTCACCATCGTCGACGACAAGATGTTCCGCGGCACGTGGACCTGGACCATCGCCCCCACGCCGCAGGGCTGCACCGTCCGGCTCACCGAGCGTGGCGAGATCTCGAGCGCCCTCGCCCGCGCCATGGTCCGCGTGACCGGCATGCAGGACAAGTTCCTCGTGCTCAACCTCTCGGGCATGGCAAAGCACTTCGGCACAGAGGTACGCCCCCAGCGCGTCGCGTAGCGCCTGCCCTACCCTCCCGTCATGCCCTCGCGCTACGACCAGTTCCAGGAATTCCGCACCCGACTCAACGAGCGCATCCTCGGCAAGCCCCCCGCGGCCATGCCCCCGGGCTCGCCCTCCGAAAACGCCGCCCCCGTCGAGCGTCAGGGCGGATCCGGCACCCTGGTCACCAAGCGCTTCTTCGCCCTCGACGACCAGACCTACCGCCCCGGCGCCCTCGACCGCAAGACCAAGGAACTCCTGGGCCTCTCCGCCAGCCTCGTGCTGCGCTGCGACGACTGCGTGAGCTACCACATCGACCAGGCCGTCAAGGCCGGCGCCACCGACCAGGAGATCTGGGAGACCTTCGACATCGGCCTGATCGTCGGCGGCTCGATCGTGATCCCCCACCTCCGCCGCGGCGTCGAGTTCCTCGACGAGTGCCGCAAGCGCGGTTAAGAGACGCGAGCGCAAGCGAGCGGAGTATTCCTTCAATCCCCCCACCATGGCCCGCGCCGCCGATCCCGCTCTCGCCCGCTCCGCCGCCACGGCCATCGTGCAGCGTCTCCGCGACCACGCCCACACCGCCTTCTTCGCCGGCGGCTGCGTGCGCGACGAGCTCCTCGGCCTTGCGCCCACCGACTACGACGTCGCCACCGACGCCGTCCCCGATCGCGTCCGCGAGCTGTTCCCCCGCTCCGACGCCGTCGGCGCGGCCTTCGGCGTCGTGCTCGTGCACACCGGCAGCGGCCCCGACCGCGTCAGCGTCGAGGTCGCCACCTTCCGCGCCGACGGCCCCTACTCCGACGCCCGCCGCCCCGACTCGATCGTCTTCTCCGATCCCCAGACCGACGCGCTCCGCCGCGACTTCACCGTCAACGCTCTCTTCCTCGACCCCCTCGCCGGTGGGGGGGGCGTCACCGAGCCGAGCCCCATTGCCGGCGCACCGCCGATCAACGGGCGCGTCATCGACTACGTCGGCGGCCTCGCCGACCTGCACGACCGCGTCGTCCGCGCCGTCGGCGCCCCCGAGCAGCGCCTCGCCGAGGACCATCTCCGCGCCCTGCGGGGAGTGCGGTTCGCCGCTCGACTCGGCTTTTCACTCGACCCCGCCACCGCCGGAGCCATCCGCGCCCACGCCGCCCACCTCAAGGGCGTCTCGCGCGAGCGCATCGGCGATGAAGTCCGGCGCATGCTCGCCCATCCCGCACGCACCGCCGCCGTCGACATGCTCGCGGCCCTCGCGCTCGACGCCGCGATCTTTGACGAGGCGCGCCCGCCGGGGTCCCATGCGCGCCTCGCGGCCCTCCCGCGCGTCCGCCCCGAGCCCGTGCACGGAACGCTCACGCTCGCCGCGTGGCTCGCCGACCGCGCCGCCCCGGACCCGGTGGGGGGTGGGGGTGAGGGGGGGGTGGGGGTGGGGGGGTTCGCCCCCGACAAGCCGACCCGCATCGCCATCGTCTCCCGCGCCCGGCGCGCCCTGTGCCTCAGCAACGACGAGTCCGACGCCCTCGCCAACACCTTCGCCGGTCTTGAAGCCCTCCGCACCGGCTGGCTCTCGCAGCCCGTGGCGATCCAGAAGCGGACGGCCGCCCGCCCCGGATTCGCCGACGCCCTTGACCTCGTCCGGGCCGAGGAACTCGCTTCGGGCGTCACAGTCCAATCAAAAACCGTACACGAGTTCTCCGCCGGCGTCGCCGCCCGCCTCGCCGAGCTCGCCGCCACGCCCGGCGGCATCTCCCCGCCCCCCTTGGTCACCGGCGACGACCTGATCGCCCTGGGCCTTTCCCCCGGTCCGCGCTTCAAAACGCTCCTCCATCGGTTGTATGATGAGCAGCTCGAAGGACGCCTCACCTCGCGCGACCGCGGCATGGAACTCGCGAAGGCCTGGTGCGTCTGAGAATGGGAGGGTGGGGGTTGGGCCGTTCGGCCCTCGCGGACGGGCTTTGTTCGAACTGCAGCACGCTATTTCCGGTATGAGCCCCCCCGCATCATCGGGGGTTCCGCCGGATCGGAGTCGACGCTCATGATGACGACACGCAACACCGGTTGGACCAGGCGGATGCGCGGCGCGGGCTTCCTCGCGGCGAGCATCGTGGCGGCGGCCCTCAGCTTCTCGGGTGCGCTCTCCCCCGCGATGGCGCAGAACGCCCCCCCCGCCCCCGCGAAGAAGGACGCCAAGACCGCCGCACCCGAGCCCGCCAAGAACCTCGACATGATCATCTTCAAGTCCGGGCGCACCGTCGAGGGCGTCATCCTCGAAGAGACCGGCGGCCAGGTGAAGATCAAGATCGTCAGCAAGGGCGGCCTCTCGGTCGAGACCAGCTACGACAAGAGCGAGATCCTCGAGATCCAGAAGGGCAAGGGCTCGCCGATCAACGCCGACGGCAAGGTCGAGGAGAAGGCCGACCCCAAGGACGTCAAGCCCGACGCCGCCAAGACCGGCTCGGGCCCCTCGGTCTATGTGGTGCACCTCACCGGCGAGCTCGGGCGCGACATCTCGGCGACCAGCCTCCGAGAAGTGATGAAGGACGTCAAGAAGTACCAGCCCGACCTGCTCATCTTCAAGGTCGACACCGACTTCAAGTTCATGGGCCAGGAGCGCCCCGACTTCATCCCCGACGACGCCGGCCCCGCGTTCTACCAGCTCGAGACCGTCCGCGAGCTTCAGACGATGGTGACCGACGAGGTCCGCGACGACGTCGCTTGGGCCAACAAGCCCCGCCTGGTCATGTGGGTCCGCAAGGCCCTGGGCGGCTCGGCCTTCCTCCCCTTCGTCGCCAAGGAGATCTACTACACCTCCGACGCCCACCACGGGGGCATCGGCTACCTCGAGCGCACCATGTCCGGGCGCGGCGACAAGGTCGTCCAGGAGAAGCAGTACTCCCTCCGCATCGGGCGGGCCGAGGGCCTCGCCATCAAGGGCGGGCACGACCCCAGGATCATCAAGGCCATGTCCCGTTCGGACTACGTGCTCAGCGTTTCCTTCGTCGGCGGCAAGCCCGTCTTCTACGAAGACACGTCCGGCGAGATCCTCCTCACCGACGACGCCGCCGAGGATCGCAAAGACCTCATCCCCGACGTCGTCCGCTTCCGCGGCAACGACGTGCTCACCCTCGACGCCCCCCTCGCCGAGCGCCTCGGCGTCTCCCTCGGCACCGCCGACACCATCGAGGACCTGCTCTCCATGCTCGGCGTCGACAAGGGGCACACGATCATCGCCGGGCGTTCCGAGCAGATCATCGAGCAGTGGGGCCGCGCCGTCAGCGAAGCTCACCTCGAGCTGCGCCGCCTGTGGCGCGAGTTCGGGCGCGCCCCCGCGGGCGGCGCCCCCGCGGGCGGCGCCCCCGCGGGCGGCGCCACCAACGGCTACGACCAGCGATCCCGCGCCCGCGGGCGCCAGATCAACCTGCTCAACGACATCCTCGCGCTGCTGAACCGCTACGGCGAAGCCCTCAACCCCCGCGAGATCCAGGGCTTTCCCGACAAGTCCGAGATCAACGTCATGATCGAACGCATCAAGACGGCCCAGCGGCTCGACAAGCGCTGAGCAGCCCCCCCGCCCCCCCGCACGACCGCACGACCACACTCCAACGACACGCCTCGCCTGACCGGGCCGATACAAGGAGATTCACCCCATGCGTTCCCGCCTGTTGCGCACCAAGTTCCTGGCCGCGGTCACGCTCGCGGCGTTCGCGGTGATGGCGTTCGTCGCCTCACCCGCCGGCGCACTCGCCGCTGACAAGGTCACCCTCAAGGACGGGCGTGTCGTCCAGGGCACCATCACCCGCGAGGGCGACGAGTTCGTCTACATCACCGTGAAGATCGGCTCCATCGAGAAGCAGGAATTCTTCACCAAGGACCAGGTCTCCAAGATCGAGCGCGACGCCGACGCCAAGCCCAGGCCCGACGCCGTCCCCGGCGACAAGCCCGCGCCCGCCGACGCCTCCCCGGCCGTCAAGAGCGGCGTTACCCGCGTCGCCGTCCTCAACTTCGGCCCCCCCAGCTCGTGGATGGGCAAGTGCGGCGACATGGTCGGGCTTCAGGTCGCCGCCCAGGCCTTCCACGAGGCCGTCCCCATTCTCCAGAAGGCCAAGGTCGACGTCGTCATCATCCGCGTGAACTCCGGCGGCGGCTCGGTCGCCGAGGTCTTCCGGTTCCACGACGTCTTCATCAACGAGTACAAGAAGAACTTCCGCACCGTCGGCTGGATCGAGTCGGCCATCTCCGCCGCCGCCATGTCCCCCTGGGTGCTCGAAGAGTACTACTTCATGCCCGAGGGCAACATGGGCGCCTGCACGGCGTGGTCGGGCGACCTCGTCGCCGCCAAGGACGTCCCGCTCGAGATGTACCTCGCCAAGATGGAAGAGGCTTCCGGCAAGGCCGGGCGCGACCCCAAGATCATGCGCGCGATGCAGATCATGGAACCCCTCAGCGCCACCAAGGACGAGAACGGCGAAGTGAAGTGGTTCCAGGACACCTCGGGCGATCGCGTCCTCAATCCGCCCCAGCAGGTCTTCACCATCAACTCCAGGGACGCCGCCGAGTTCAAGTTCTCGCGCGGTACCGCCGCCACCGTCGAGGAGGTCTGCAAGGCCATGGGCCTGCAGGAGTTCGAGGTGGTCGCCGAGGACGCCACCCGATACGTCGACGAGTTCATGAAGCGCAGCGACTCCGCTGAGAAGCAGTTCCAGGAGCGCCTCGCCAAGTACCAGATGGCGCTCGGCGTCGCCGCCTCGATCCAGGACCGCACCCAGCGCGGCGCCGAGGTCGGGCGGGCCAGCCGCCTGCTCGATGAGATCGAGATGGACGTCAAGCGGAACAAGAACTTCGAGTTCATGAACGGCGTCGGCCAGCTCAGCCGCGAGTGGTTCATCCTGCAGCGCGAGCAGCTCCGCCAGCTCATGCGTCGCTGAGGCGCCCCTCCTTCGTCTCCAATCAGCCCTTTCACCGGGCCCCGTTCACGCGAGCGGGGCCCGGTCTGTTTTTGACGGCGTCGGGCGGGCCGCCGGCACGTCGCCCGCGCCCGCACCGATCAGCACCGGCGCCTCGAACCACACCAGCGTCCCCTTCTTCCACACCGACTCGAGCCCCACGTCGCCCCCCATCGCTTTCACGGCGTACTTGACGATCGCCAGCCCCAGCCCGCTCCCCCGCGGCGTCGCGCCCGCGCCCAGCCCGGCCTGCCCGGAACGCGCCTGATCAACCTGGAAGTACCTCTCGA
>CAZMCC010000001.1:94276-108890 GCA_964564695.1 uncultured Phycisphaeraceae bacterium
AGCCCGATCGAGAGGCGAAGCTCCGGGTCGAGGAGGGTCTCGAACACCCGCTCCTGCAGTTGCAACGGCACGCCCTGCCCCTCGTCGCTCACGCTGAACCGCGCGGTCGCCCGGCGCACCCCCGGGGCGAGCTCCGCGCCCGCGTCCCCCGGCGCCACGTCTCCCGGCGTGTCGCCCAGCCGCGCCTCGACCCGCACCACCGTCCCCTCGTACGCGAATTTCGTCGCGTTCTCGATCAGGTTCCGCAGGATCAGCCCCAGGAGCCGCGGATCCGACCGAACCCCCATCGCCGGGCCCAGCGCCGGGTCGATGCTGAACGCGAGCCGCAGGCGCCGTACGCGGCACACCTCGGCGAACATCCCCGAAAGCGAGTCGCACAGCCCCGCGATGTCCACGGGCGTGCTCTGCACCTGCACGTCGGGCGACTCGAGACGCGACAGGTCGAGCAGGTCGCGGATCATCTCCTCCAGCCGCTGCGCGTTCGTCTGGATCTTGAGCGCGATCTTGCGGAGCATCTCCGGGTCGTCGTCGATCCCGTCGGCGATCGTCTCGGCCGCCATCCGGATCGCCGTCACCGGCGTGCGCAGCTCGTGCGACGCGTTGGCGACAAAGTCGGTCTTCACGGCCACCGACTGCTCGAGCTCGGTCACGTCGCGCAGGAACAGCACAGCGCCGAACACGCCCCGCCCCCACGCCACCGGCACCGGCGTCGCCGACACGTGGAACGTCCGCGCCCCGTACGCCGTCGTGATCCGCACGCGCACTCGGCGAGTCTCGCCGCCGCGTGCCGCCGCGTGCATCTCGAGCACCTCGGGCTGCGTGAACAGCGTCGCGATCCCGCGCCCGATCAGGCCCCCGGGCCGCGCGTCAAAGAGCTTCTCGGCCGAGGGGTTGCACAGGAGCACCGTCTGGTGGTCGTCGGTGGCTAGCAGAGGCTCGTCGAGCGCGTCGATGAGCGCCTCGAGGTTCCGCGACTGCTTCGCCAGCTCCTTCAGCCGCGTGTTCTGGCGCACCCGCACCGTGTCCAGGTCGCTCGCCAGCGCCGAGAATTCCCCGACCGCCGCGCGGTCCAGCGCCGAATCGTCGGCCCGCTCTTCGGTCGACAGGCCCGGATCGATGCGCTCCGCCAGCATCCCCTGCACGACGCGCTCAAGGTTCGCCAGGCGCCGGCGCCGGTTGAACGCCGCGACGCCCGCCAGCACCGCCGCGATCCCCGCGCCCGCGCCAACCGCCGCCGTGATCGTCCGCGCGTCCATCCCCGCGCCGTACAGCCCGACCGCGACGGCACCGATCGCCACGCCCGGAGCGGCGGCGGCCAGCGGTCGTCGGATCGCACCTGACCAGCTGTTCATGCAATGACACCCGGGCCGCCGGGTGGTGGTGGGGGATGGGGGGGGTGAGGGGGAAGGGAGGACCCGGCCTGCCGTAAAGATAGCGACAGGTTGCTCAGATCGGACGTTACGGAGCCTCGCCCGCTCCCGCTTCCGCCGGATCCGGGGCCTCGCTGGGGTCGGTCATCCGATACCCCACGCCGCGGACGGTCCGGATCATCCCGTTGTATCGCCCCAGCTTCTTGCGGATGGCCGCCACATGCACGTCGATGGTGCGGGTGGTGACCATGACCCCCGGCCCCATGGCCCGGGACATGAGTTCGTACCGCGACAGGGCCTTGCCCTTGGCCCGGATAAGCGAGACCAGCAGCCGGAACTCGGTGAGGGTGAGGCGCATCGCCTCCCCGTCCAGGGTCACCGAGTGGGTCGACAGGTCGGCCGAAACCGGCCCGAGCGAGACGACTTCGGCCTCCCCGGTCGCCGCCCCGGCGCGGCGCCGGAGCAGGGCCTCGATCCGGGCCAGGAGCACTTTCACGCTGAAGGGCTTGGTGACGTAGTCGTCGGAGCCGGCGGTGAGGCCGACGATTTCGTCTACTTCGCCCGCTTTGGCGGTCAACATGAGGATCGGAACCTGGGATGTACGGGGTCCGGTGCGGATTTCCCGGGCGACATCCAGGCCCGATAACTTGGGAAGCATCACGTCCAATACCACTAAATCAGGCGGAGATTCGCGGACGGCGGCAAGGGCGGCGGCACCGTCGTGAACGACATGCGCGTCGTACCCGGCGCGGTGCAGGTTGTAGGCGAGCAGGTCGGCCAGATCGGGCTCGTCCTCCACCACCAGGATGCGTTTTGACGTCGCTATCATCTTTATCCACAGGTATTTACGAGCATTGGCCGGCGGCGGCTTCGGGCGCGGTTTCCGGGGTATGGCGCCGGCGTGGCCGGGCCGGGAATGTAAAGAGTAACCCGCGCCTGGGGGGTGCCGCGAGGCCCGAATCGAGAATTCACGAAGCCCTAACGCCCGAGAACCATCAAGAATCTTCAGGGTAAACCGAGGTGCGGGCCGACAAAGAACGAGTCCGGTGAGTTTGCGTTCGCTAAATTGCGGGCGTATCATCGGCCCCCGCGGCTTCTCGGACGATCGTTTCCGAGGGCAACGGGGGGTCGTTCCCGGGGAGGGGGGCGATCGAGCAAGATCGAATACCCGTTCGCGAAGAGCCCGGCCTTGTGGGCCGCTCGTGAGTCCGGACGGGATGAGGAATGAAGCGGAACGCATGGAGACGAGCGTTCCAACCAGTGTCTCAAGCGTCTCAGCAACAAGGAGTCTCAGAATGATGCGGTGCAAGAGTGTGTGCGTGCTCGCGGGCGCTGCGCTGAGCCTGGGCGGATTCAACGCTGCTCTGGCTCAGACCAGCTCCTCTGATGAGGTGCGTGCGATCGTCGCCGAGGCGATGGCCGACGCCAACAACCGTTCGAGCCTGCTCGCTGCCGGCGCCGCTGCCGGCCACGACGGGCGGTTCTTCATCGCCAAGGAAGACGGCTCGTTCCGTCTGAACGTTGGCGGTCAGATCCAGTTCCGCTATGTCCTCGACTGGCGTGACGACGAGGCCAACGACGACGACTTCGAGACCGGGTTCCAGACCCGTCGCACGAAGCTCGACTTCTCCGGTAACGTCATCAACAAGGACTGGGAGTACCGGGTCCTCGCCGCGTTCGCTCGCGACGATGGCAGCGCCATCCTTGAAGAGGCGTGGGTCAACTACACGTTCGGCGATGGCTGGAGCGCCCGCTGGGGCCAGTTCAAGCTCCCGCTCCTCCGCGAAGAGCTCGTGAGCTCTTCCCGCCAGCTCGCCGCTGAGCGCTCTCTCGTCAACGAAGCGTTCACTCAGGACCGCAGCCAGGGCATGCAGCTGCAGTACCGCACCGATAACTGGCGCGTCGTCGGCGCGTTCAGCGACGGCCTCGACAGCGAGAACACCGACTTCAACAACAACACCCTGAGCACCCCCGCCGGCGCGAACTCCTTCTTCGTCCGCGGCGAGGCCGACTGGGCCCTCACCGGCCGCGTCGAGTACATGTTCGACGGTGACTGGAAGTGGTTCGAGGACTTCACCGCCCCCCAGGGCCAGGACTTCGCGTTCCTCCTCGGCGGCGCCGTCCACTATCAGCAGGGCCCGAACTCCGGCAACCCCGGTGACGTCGACCGCGACACGCTCCAGTACACCCTCGACGCCTCTCTCGAGGGCGACGGCTGGAACCTCTACGGCGCCTTCATCGGCCGTAACGACGACACCCGCGGCCCCGTCGGCACCGACAACGACGAGCTCGACGACTTCGGCGCGGTCATCCAGGGCGGCTGGCGCTTCCAGCCCGACACCGAACTGTTCGCCCGCTGGGACGCCATCTTCGGCGACGATCAGCGCGCTCAGTTCGCTAACGACGACAATTTCAACTTCTTCACCGTCGGTATCAACCAGTACTACGCCGGTCACGCCGCCAAGGCGACCGTCGACTGCGTCCTCTCCTTCGACGACACCAGCTCGCTTGTGACCACGGGCCTCCTGCCCAACACCGCGACCGGCGTCCTCGGCCAGGCCGACAGCGACACGGAAGTCACCTTCCGCTTCCAGTTCCAGCTCCTGTTCTAAGTCGCCCTCACGGGTGATTCGAACAGCCTGAACACTGCGGGCATGATCTGACACTCCGACGGCCGGTCCCCACGCGGGACCGGCCGTTTTCTTTTTTCTCCGGCGCGAGCCATGAAGTCGTACGCGGAGGACGCGGAGAGCGCGGAGGAACGCGGAGAGGGGCAAAGAAGTAGAGAAAGAAAGAAGGAAAGAAAGAAGGAAAGAAGGAAGGAAAGAAGGAAGGAAAGAAGGAAAGAAGGAAGGAAAGACGAGGGCGCGGACAAAGCGCTCCGTGACCGCAACGACCCGTCGCGTGCCGCCTTGATCGGCTTCTCTCTTCTCCACTTCCTCAGTCTTCCTCCGCGTTCCTCCGCGATCTCCGCGTCCTCCGCGTTCCTTCCTTCCTTCTGCCGCCGCTTATCGGTCGCTCCGGTCCGGACAACCGGCGCCGGCGGATCACGGCACAAGCAACGTCGGCGATCGGGGCTGGCATCCACCCCGCGCAAATCGCCTTGTTGTCATCCCGCGAGTTTCCGCGTGGCAGGAGGCGCCTTGATGATCAGCCAGCGTTCCGTGCGTCCGTTCCATCGTGTCGCGGGCGTCCTGCTTGCCGCGGGCGCCGCATGCGCCCCCGTCACGGCCCAGAACCTGCTCGACAACCCCGGCTTTGAGTCCGGCGTCGTCGCCGGTCCATTTGTCATCGTCAGCGCCGGGTCGTCGTTCATCGACGGCTGGGGCGTCTCGGGCACGCACGGCCAGGGCGTCGACGTCGTGAGCGTGAACTACACGTCCAACTGGGCCCACACGGGACGACAGGCCATCGACATGGCCGGCACCCCCGGCCCGGGCACGATCTACCAGGACGTCGACACCGAGCCCGGTGAACTCTTCGCGCTGGTGTTCGCGATCTCGTCGAACAACCTTCCCCGCAACGACGCGCTCGAAGTGCTCTTCGGCGGCCAGAGCTACGGGATCTTCGACAGCCCGGCCGAAGGAACATGGCACACGATCGAGATCACGGGTCTCGAGGCCTCCCCCGTGTCCTCCACGCGCCTCGAATTCGTCGGGCTCGTGTCCGGATACCAGGGCGCGCTGATCGACTCGGTGGCGCTCACGGCGATGGCGTCGGTCCCGGCCCCGGACGCGGCCGCGGCCCTGGTCGTCGGTGGCGTGATGGCGACGCGGCGTCGTCGGACGGGGTGACGTTGACGCGGGTGCCCGGGCGGAGCTGCGTCCGCCCGGCGTGCGCGGTTCAGTGTTGACGAAGACCCGGCGGACAACGCTCCGCCGGGGCACCCGCCGAACACGCCCGATCGACTTACAGCAGGCTCGCCGCCAGGCTCGCCAGCTCGCTCCGCTCGCTCTTGGCGAGCGTGACGTGCGCGACCAGGCTCAGGCCCTTCATCTTCTCGATGATGTACGACAGGCCGTTGGACGCCTGGTCCAGGTACGGGTTGTCGATCTGCCCGATGTCGCCGGTGAGGATCACCTTCGTGCCCTCGCCGACGCGGCTGACGATCGTCTTCACCTCGTGCGGCGTGAGGTTCTGGGCCTCGTCGACGATCATGAACTGGTGCGGGATGCTGCGCCCGCGGATGTACGTCAACGGCTCGAGCACGACCTTGCCGTCGGCGAGGAGCTTCTGGATGCGCTGCTCGGTGGAGTGGCCCTCGGGGGCCTGGTTCGGCGCGCCGCGGGTGCTGAGGAGATAGCCGAGGTTGTCGAAGATCGGCTGCATCCACGCCGTGAGCTTCTCGTCCTTGTCCCCGGGCAGATAGCCGATGTCGCGCCCCATCGGCATGATGGGGCGGGCGACGAGCAGCTTGTCGTAGCGCTGCTCGCTGAAGACCTTGGCCATGCCCGCGGCGACGGCGATGAGCGTCTTGCCCGTGCCGGCCGAGCCCAGCAGCGTGACGAGGCGGATCTCGTCGTCCATGAGCGCGTCGAGCGCCATCGTCTGCTGCACGTTTCTCGGGAGGATCCCGAAGATCGGCTTGCGCGGGGCGGCGACCGGGATCAGGTGATCGGTGTCGGCGAGGCGGCGGGCGAGGCCCGTGTGCCCTTCGTCTTCGGCGTCGCGGAGCACGAGGTACTGGTTCGCGAAGACCTCGCGCCGGTAGATGAACTGGTCCGGGGCGATGGTGTCCAGGGCCGTGCCGAGGCGCTCGACCGCGAGCATGCGCTGCGCGTACAGCTCGTCGATGAGGTCGCCGTGGACCTCGAGGCTGAGGTAGCCGTTGTACAGGTGCTCGGCGTCGACCTTCTGGTTCTCGAAGTCTTCGGTGCGGATGCCCAGCGCGTCGGACTTGATGCGGGCGTTGAGGTCCTTGGAGACGAACACGGTGCGGTGCACGGCCCGGCGACCCTGCGCATCGACGATCCGCTTCTTCGAGCGGCCCTCCTCGTCGTCGGCCTGGTGCAGGGCCCACGCGACGGCGATGATGCGGTTGTCCGGCGATTCGTCGCGCAGGACGGGCGGACGCGGGTGGTCGCCGACGTCGATGCGCACGAGGCCGGTGGCCCCGCCCCCCCCCACGCTGGCGGCCTGTCCGACCGTGGGGCTCGCGGCGCCCCACGCGACGCCGTCGATGAGGCGCCCGCGCGAGCGGAGGCGGTCGAGGTGGCGAATGCACTCGCGGGCGTTGCGCCCGACGTCGTCGTTCATCCGCTTGAGCTTGTCGAGCTCCTCGATCACGGCGAAGGGGATGACGACGTCGTGCTCCTTGAACACGAACAGGGCGTTGGGGTTGTGCAGCAGCACGTTCGTGTCGATCACGAACCGCTTGAGCTCAACGGGAGCGTTGGGGTCGATCGGGGCCTGGGCCGCCTCGGGCGTGTCGGCGTCGGCCGGCAGCGTGCTCCCGCGCGACAGCGTCGTCCGGCCCGGGGCGTCGGGGGTTGAGTGGCCGTTCTGGGGAGCGTCCTCGGGCCGCGACTTGGAGCGTCCGCGGCGTGCGGTCTTGTGCTCGTGAGTCGGGTCGGAGGTGTCCAAGGAAGCGGGGGAAGCGGGGGAGATCGGCGAGTCCGTGCCGTGGTCGGTGTGCATGCGTTGTTGTCCCACTCTCCGTGCGGGGCGGGCGCGGCAGGTACAGGCGTCCATGCCCGCTGATGATGTATACCACAAATTCGGTCATCCGGATCGTCCGACCCATCATCTTGCGCGGATTTCGGACGTTGCTCATCCGGGCTTTATCTGTGCACCGTATAAACGATTCGTGGACGCCCGGGCGGTTCGCCTGATGTTTGCGGCGAGTGAAGAACGACAGCCGACAGCGAAACCGGGCTCGCTCACCACCACACGGCGACGGTCACGACGAGCGCCACCCCGGTGGCGATGGCCGTCTTGCACACCGTGGCGACCAGGCGTCCGGCCGCGGCGCCGGTGCCCACCTTCATCGAGTGTTTCCAGGTCTTCTCGGGGAGCGACCGCTCGGCGAGCACGGCCCCCAGCCCGGCGCCCAGCGCCGCCCCGGCGAGCGCGCTGAGGGGGAAAAGGAACGGGAGCAGCAGGGGCAGGCCGATGGCGCCGACGAGAGCGCCGAGGATCGAGCCGATGGCCGCCCGGCGCGAGCCGCCCGCCTTTTTCGCCCCAAGAGCCGACGCGACGATTTCGATGATCTCGCCGACCAGCCAGAAGCCGGTGCACCACGCCAGCGTGTCCCACCCGATGAGGTCCCCGCGCCAGACCTGGAGCACCGCGGCCACCGCGAGCAGCACCGCGGTGCCGGGCATGGTGATGAGCACGAGCGCCACGCTCAATGGAGCCAGGAGCGTGATGAGGACGGCCGCGAACGTGCTCACGAGGGGATCGTCTCCACGGGATGGACTTACAGGCCCCCGGGACCCGGGCCTGTCGAAAGTGGCGGCTCGTTGTCGACCGGGCGGGCCTCGGCCTCACCGGTCTTTTCCGGGGCCTCCTGACTTTCTGGGAAGGCGATCTTCTCCATTTCGAGGACCCAGTCCTCGACGGGAACGTGGGATTGGAGGTCGAGGGTGGTCTTGACGCCGTCGGCGGTGCCGAGGGTGACGTAGTACTTGTGCCACTGTCGCTTGTCGACCTCGACGAGGTCGGCGGGGGTGAAAGAGCGGCCCCCCCCAACGCCCTTGGGGAGGGTGAGGCGCTTGGCCTCGTCGTCCCAGGTGTAGACCTTGGAGCGGCGCGAGAGGATGAGCCACGCGAAGTAGGCGGCGCCGACGTAGCCGATCCCGAAGAAGAGCCACTGCAGCGGCAGGTCGAAGTCCTTGAGCGGGTTGGGGCGCTCCTTGCCGGTCCACTGGGTGTTCAAGGTCTTGAGCGTCTCACGGGCGTTGGAGAGCTCGGGGTTGGTGCTCGAGGTGCGGGCCTCGGTGAGGCGCCCGACGCGGGAGAGTGCGGCGAGCCACTCCATCTTCGCGAGCTCGGTGGCCGCGGCCCGGCCGGCGGCCGATGCGTCGTTGGCGGCCGCGGTGCGCAGCGATGCGTCCTGCCCGCGGAGCTGGGTGAGAGCGACCTTGGGGTCGCCGGTGACGCCGACGCTGGTGATCTGGCCGGACTTGTCGGCGGCGGCGAGATACTGGTTGAGGCGGTAGGAGACGTCCTCCTCGCCGCGCCTGGGGTAGATGACCGTGGCGTCGTAGAGGCCCCACGAGCCGAACGCAAAGACAACCAGGCCGAAGATGAGCCACTTGCGGACCCAGGCGGGGTTGAGTCGTGAGCGGTGGATCGCCATGCAGGGCTCCGTGGGCGCCCCCAACGTCCGGCAGGAGTGGGGGGCCGGGGTTGCGGGGTCGGGTGGAGCAAGATTATCGGTATTACGGGCGCCCGGCGTCAGTCGCTCAGATCATCGCGGACCAGGGTCTGGTCCCACCACGCCTCGGCCCAGGCCCGGGCGTCCGGGTGCGCGACGATCGGGTCGAACCCGCCGTCGCGGACGGCGATGGTGGGGATCCGCGGGAGCGGGGCGGGGGAGGCGACGGCTCGGGAGAGCCAGCGTCCGTGGGTCCGACGCATGGCCGCCCCCAGGTCGCCCAGGTCGCGTTTGGCGAAGTTCCAGAACACTTTCTAGTAGCGAGTGTACATCGGCCCTGCGGCGCGGCGAATATCGGGCGCGCGCGGGCGGCTCGCTCAGGCGGCTTTCTGGGACGGGGGCGCGCCGGCGGACAGGGCGGTGCGGGGGGGAACCTTCAGCTCCGGAATTGTCCGCGCGACCGCCGCCAGCTCGGCGTCGGTCGGGTGCTCGATCCCGAGACCGGAGAGCAGGGTCTTGGGGTTCTCGTCGGCGCGGACGACGATGGTGAGCAGGGGCTCGTTGGAGGTGGTGTAGATGGTCGCCTTGGCGCGTCCGTCGGCCTGGCGCTCGAGGACGATGTCGTTGACCCCGATCTTCATCCGGGCCGAGTAGGCCGAGGCGGGGGCGTGGGTGGTCTGCTCGTCCATCGTGCGCAGGAGCTGGGTGTGCACGGCCTCGGCGAGCGTCTCGACGCTCCGCACGGGGGTCGCGATCTCGCCGAACAGCTGCATCATCGCGGCGTATTCCCGGCCCGCGTCGGTGATGGCGTGGACCATGCTGTCGGCGCTGACGCCCAGGGCCGCGGTCGCGCAATCGGCCAGCTCGGCCACGATCTCGGTCGGCGCGGGCTTGATGGCGCCGACGCAGCAGGCGATGCGCCGGAGGGCGACGGCGGTGTCGGCGCTGGCGCTGGCGGGCATGGGGGCGTGGTGCCAGCTGATCGGCTTGGCGAGCGTCATCGGGATCTTCCACGTGCGCATGAGCACGGTGGCGACGTCGACGTGGGTGCAGAAGTACTCGCGCATCTCGGCGGCGTAGAGGTCGGTGGGGGTCGGGGCGCTCTTGTACACCTCGGTGTACTGCTCGCCCACGATGCCGACCATGAGCGGGATGCCGCAGTCGAGCATCAGGCCGGTGACGAAGGCTTCGCTGACGCCGCCGTGGCCGGCGATGGTGGCGAGACGCCCGGCCAGACACGCCCGATAGACGGACTGGCCCCAGACCTCGCGGGAGAGCGTGGACTTGGTCGTTTCACGGGAGCCGGCGGCGGCGCGGCTGAGGTAGACCCCCAGGGCGATCGACTTCACACGTTCGAGGCCCAGCAGCACGAGGGCCCGTTCGAGGGCGGTGACGGTGGTCCGCTGGGCGAAGTACGCGGAGTTGGCGAGCTTGAGGACGCGACCGGCGGTGTTCCAGTCGGTCCTGATGACGCCGGCGAAGTCCACGACCGTCACGTCGGGGTTCTGGACGAGCTCGAGGATCTGCGAGGCGACCTTCGGCTGGGTAACGAGACCGATCGTTTTGAGCTTCTCCTCGATGCGCGCGTAGAGCTCCTCGACTTCCGTCGCGCTCAGCTCGGCTCGGGGTCTCTCCAACTCTGGCTCCCTCCCGGGCGCATGATTCCCGACGCCGTGCGTGCGGCGGGGGGAAGTCACATCGTCTATTTCGAGCGCCCGACGACCCGCCTTTGGCCGCCCCGGACAACTTCATTGATACGGTGGGCGATTCGTCACGGCTGTAGGCGTGTGGCGGCCCACGGGCGCACGCCCTGATAACCGGGGACGCCGTCGACTTCACCCGGAACCAGGGTTCGCGTCCACACCGCCCGGTCGTGCAGGCGGACCCGGCTGCCGAGCCAGAGTTCGACCTTGGCGGGCCAGAGGCGGCTGCCGCCCCAGTGGGGGGGACGGGGGACATCGACCTTGGCGTCGAGGGCGGGGGGGTTCTTGGGGTCGATCCCAAAGCGGCGCATGGTGGCGTCGAGCTTGGCCTCGAGGGCCGAGCGGGATTCGATGGGCTCGCTCTGGTCGCTCGTCCACGCCCCGACCCGCCGGGTCCAGGGGCGGGTGAGGAAATAGGCGTCGCTCTCGGCGGCGGGGCTGCGCGCGACGAGGCCCTCCATGCGGGCCTGGATGTCGAGGTCGTCCCAGTGGAAGACGGCCGCGGCCCGCGGGTTGGCGGCGAGGGCGCGGCCCTTGCGCCCGTGGTAGTTCGTGTGAAAGACGATGTGGCCCCGGACGGCGTCGATGCCCTTGCAGAGGACGACGCGGGCGGACGGTGTGCCGTCGGGGTCGATGGTGGCGAGGGTGAAGGCGTTGGGGTTGGGCTGGACGTTGAGGGCGTGGGCCTTGTCGAAATACCCCTTGAACAAGGTGAAAGGTTCGGAGGGGAGGGAGTCGGGGAGGGACTGGTCGATGGCCATGGCGCTGGACTGGTCGAAGGGGCCCTGGATCTGGGACGGGATGGCCATGCGCGAGTGTAGTTGGGATTCGTTGGTCGGCTGCGCGGCCAGATGGGGACGGCGGATTATCGCCGGGTCGATTCGCACAGGATCTGTGCCGCAGCTGCCAGCGCCATGACGACGGGCTCGTGCCCAAGGGCCTGGACGGAGATGGACTGGGCGTTGTGGTCGATTGCCAGCACGGCGGCGGTTGCGCCGGGCTTGAGCCCGTGTGCGGCGACGAACGACAGGAACGGCCTGCCCTGATCGGCTACGCGCGTTACTCGGGCCTTGGAGCCCCGGGGAAACGAAGAAAGCGGCTCGCTGCGATGTTCCTTTGTATTGCCTTCCGAATCGGGGATCGGGTCGCCGTGGGGGTCGAACGTCGGGCGTCCGAGGAACTCGTCAAGCCGATCGAGCAGGCGTGGTGAGAGGGCGTGTTCAAGTCGCTCGGCGTCGTCGTGCACTTCTGACCAGTCGAATTTCAGCGTTTGGACGAGGAAGGTTTCGATGAGCCGGTGGCGGCGAAGGACGTCGAGGGCGGCTTTCCTGCCCGCGGCCGAGAGGGTGATGCCGCCGTAGCGCTTCGCGCGCACGAGTTTCGCGGCGGCCAGTTTTTTCACCATGCTCGTTGCGGATCCCTTGGTGACGCCGAGGACGGCGGCGATCCGCGCGATGCCGGCCTCGTGGGCCGGCGATTCGTTGCAGACGGTGTAGATCGCCTTGAGGTAATTCTCGGCGGTTGCGGTGACCATCGGGGGAGCGCTCCTTCGAGCCGGCGGGGGCCCGCTGGAACAAGGAAGGTACGGGCGTGAGGCGACGTTGACAACCGATGCCCGCCGGAGTATGTTTGATTACTCAAACTTCTCTTGTATGGGTTATCAATACCAATGCAGTTTTGTGATTCATACTCCGTTTTCAGGGCGCGAGCGGTGCTGGTCGCGTGGTTGGCGGGCGTGAGCGTCGGCGGGGTTGTTTGCGCGCAGGCCGAGCCGCGGCCCGGGGCGGGCAAGGACGGCTACACGCTCCTGAACCCGACTCCCCGCGGCCGGCTGCGCGACATGAGCACCGATCGCCCCGATACCACCGAGAGCCCGCACACCGTGGACGCGGGGCACGTTCAGATCGAGCTCTCGTTCGTCGACCTCTCCTTCGACCGCAGCAACGAAGACTCGCAGACAACGCGGGCCTACGGGTTCGCGCCGATGCTGCTGAAAGTCGGCCTGCTCAACGACGTGGACCTGCAGGTCGGCATCGACCCGTACTCGCGTGAGCACATTGACGATCGCCCGACCGGCGCCGCGCGGACGATCGACGGTTTCGGCGACACGATGCTGCGACTTAAGGTGAACCTCCTGGGGAACGACGGCGGGGACATCGCGTTTGCGCTCATGCCTTTCGTCAAGTTTCCGACCGCCGACGGTCATGTGGGCAATGGCAACATTGAGGGCGGCCTCATCGCGCCGGTGGCGATCGAACTGCCCGGCGGGTTCTCCCTGGGGATGATGGCGGAGGTCGATTTCATCCGGAGCGCCGCCGACGACCGTTACGTGGTGGATTTCGCGCACACCGCGGTTGTCGGGCGTGCGTTGACAGAGGACTTGGAGGGATATGTCGAGTACGCCGGCTTCGTCAACCTCAACGGCGATGAGGACTACCGCGGCTACGCCGACGCCGGGTTGGCCTACGCCGTGACGTCCGACGTTCAGCTCGACACGGGGGTCCGGTTCGGGCTCACTGAGGCCGCTGACGACGTTGGCGTGTTCGCGGGACTGTCGCTGCGATTCTGACGGCGACGCGGCGGTGGCCCGTTCGCCGGCGCGATGGGCTTCCGACAGGGCGTGGGCGGCCGAGGTGGACAAGGTGTGGCGTAGCTGAGAGTTGCAGCCGAGCCGCACGCGCCGCCATACGCTCGCCTTGATGAGTGCTTTGGAGCAAGGCGGGAATCTCTCCAGCGACACCCGGCGGCGGCGTGCGGTGGAGGTGCAGGTGCAGCTGGACAAGCTGTTTGAGAAGCCGCCTCCACAAGCCCCGGAGGCGGAGATGGCGCTCCTGGGGGCGATGATCCTGGACCCGCGGGTGACGGGCGACGTGATCCAGGTGGTGAGGTCGGCGGGGGACTTCTACTCGGCGGCGCACGGGGCGGTGTTCAAGGCCCTGGTGGACCTTTACGACCGGCACCAGTCGGGGGACCTCGTGCAGCTGGTGGCGGTGCTGCGCGATCAGGCTGTGCTCAACGACATCGGTGGGCCGGCGTATCTCGAGAAGCTCGCGGCTGAGACGCCGGGCACGGCGGGCGCGGTGCACTGGGCCCAGATCGTCGCGGAGAAGGCGAAGCTGCGGAAGCTGATTTCGACCGCCGGGCAGATCGTGTACGACGCGTACAACTCGGGGCAGACCGACGGGACGGGCGCGGGGGAGATCCTCGACCGGGCGGAGCAGCAGATCTTCGAGATCGCCGAGCAGGACCAGACGGGCGACCCGCAGAAGCTCGGGGAGCTGCTCGAGCGCGAGTTCCACCGGCTGCAGATGCAGGAGGGCCAGGGCCTGCTGGGCGTGCGGACGGGGTTCGACGACCTCGACGAGATGATGAGCGGCTTGCAGACGGGGGAGATGATCATCATCGCGGCGCGCCCCAGCATGGGCAAGAGCGCGCTGATGATGAACCTCGCGGAGCAGATTGCCCTGGGCGGCCCGCCGCACGCGGTGAGGCCGGGGGACGCGCGGCCGGTGGGCGTGTTCAGCATGGAAATGTCGAAGAGCGCGATCGTGCAACGGCTCTTGTCGGCGCGCTCGGGGGTGTCGACGGACAAGATGCGGTCCGGTCAGCTCGGCGCGCAGGCGCTGGCGCGGATCGGGCAGGCGGCCGACGAGCTGTCGTCGGCGCTCTTGCTGGTCGACGACTCGCCGGGCCTGACGGTGCTGACGCTGCGGGCCCGGGCGCGGCGGATGGTGGCGCAGCACAACGTCAAGTGCATCTTCATCGACTACCTGCAGCTGATGACGGCGCCGGGGCGGACCGAGAGCCGTCAGGTCGAGGTCGCGGCGATCTCGCGCGGCATCAAGGCGCTGGCGCGCGAACTGAACGTGCCGGTGGTGTGCCTGAGCCAGCTCAACCGCGGGCCGGAAAGCCGCGGCGACAACCGGCCCCGCATGAGCGACCTGCGCGAGTCGGGGTCGATCGAGCAGGACGCGGACGTGGTGATGCTGCTGCACCGCGAGGAGTACTACCACATCGGCGACCAGGCGTGGGAGAACGATCCGGACAACGACGACAAGAAGGGGATGGCGGAGATCATCATCGCCAAGCAGCGCACGGGGCCGACGGGGTCGGTGAAGCTGCGGTGGGACTCGAGCGCGACGCGGTTCCGGAACTACACCGGGTCGATGGGGGGGGGTGGGGGCGGGCGGGGGTATGGCGGGGGGCGGTCGTTGTGGGACCCC
>CAZMCC010000001.1:108900-124421 GCA_964564695.1 uncultured Phycisphaeraceae bacterium
GGGACAGACAGACAGAGGGGGGGGGGGGGGGAATCGCCAGGCACAGCAGGCGGGGGGGGCGGGGGGGGTGGGGGAGGCGGGGGGGGGGGGCGCGGGGGCGGTGGTTCGGGACTACGCCGGGGGCGGGGGGGGGGGGGGGGGGCGGGCGTGGGTATGGCGGGGGCGACGCGTTCGGGAACTCCCCCCCCACCTCGACGAGCGTGGCGGTGACGGTGCCGGCGGGCGGGCGCGGACCGACGCCGATCGCGCCGGCTGTGGCGCCGCCGGCGCAGCAGGGCGGGTGGCACGCGGGGCGCAAGAGCGGGCCGGTGGAAAACCACCGCGACGGCGGGGGTCCGGATCGCGGCGGCGACGACGAGGACACGGGCGGCGTGCCGTTCTGATGGCGATGGGCTTCACACGAGCCTGATCGGGTGGCAGGAAATCGCCGGGATCGCCCGTTGGCGTGGCGCCGCGCAAATGTCCACCCGGGGCGTGGGCGGGGGCTTGTGCGTCGACGTATCTCAGGTATGCTCACCGTTGGCGTCGCGCGGGCCTTGCCGGCCCGGGCGCCGAGGAGGAGCACCATGCGAACCGGGACTTGCGCGTCGCGCGTCGGGGTGGTCATGCTTGTGGCGGGCGCCACGCGCGCGACTGCCGGCCGGGGCCTGTGCCCAGGCCCGGGACCAGTCGTGGATCAGCGCGTTCGGCGGGCGTTTCAGCGACACGGAACTGATGCAGGCGATGCGGAACCGGCTTGGGGGGCTGTACCAGAACCTGCAGGTGGTGGTGTCGGTGTGCGCCTCGGAGGGCTTTGCGCGCGAGGGGGCACGGCTGCTCAACGGGGATTTCAGCGTGGCGGCGAGCCGCGAGTTCGGGCGGCGCGAGTCGTACCTGTTCAGCAACGACGAGGTCGAGGGCGGCAAGACCGGGCTGCGGGTGCGCCAGGACCCGGCGCGGTACATGCACGGGTGGTACGCCTCGTACTTCCGCGGCATCCAGGGCGACGCCACGCGCACGGCCCAGCAGCTTTTCGATTTCGCGGTCGCGAACGACTACCGCGGCAACATGAACGGGGCGCGGATCGAGGGCAACGCCGCCGGGCTCGCGGCCCGGATCCGCGACGGGGCCCAGGGCTCGCGGGCCGCGATGTGGCACACCTTCGGGAACGACCTGCAGGTGACGACGACCGACGCGATCCTCCAGGCCCGCGGCTACACGAACGACACGATCCACTGGGCGTTCGCGAACCAGGGGGGCAACAACTTCGGCGGGGTTCCGATCGATCAGGACGGCGACCGGGCGACCATGTTCGACGCGGGCGGGGTGATCGAGGCGATGCGGACGTACCTCAACGCCCAGGCGGGTCAGCGCAAGGCGCTGATCGTTCTCTCGGCGCACGGCAGCTCCGCCCGGCGCGAGGCCGAACGGCGTGAGAACCCCCAGCCCGACGCGCCGCGCCAGGGGCGGAGCTACACCCCCGGCTCGAACATGAGCATGGGCCTCGAGGGCGGCGACGGGCTCTTCCGCGACGGGTTCTTCGAGGGCTTCCGCACCGATGACCCGACGCTGGAGGCGTTCGCGGGTGACCACCCGATGTTCTACCTGACCACGAGTGAGGAGGACTACGCCGGGCCGGTGACCGTCCTGTGCGACGGCGTCGACATCGGTGATTTCGCCATGCTCGGGCTGCCCGACGGGGCGCAGTACCGGTTCGATCTGTCGGACGTGGCGTGGGACGCGCTGTTTCAGACCGGGGCCTTGAATGACAATCTCCTGAACTTCACCTTCGAGTTCGGGTCCGGGTCGTTCCGCGTGGCGACGGAGTGGGACCAAACCCTGTTTGACCTGAGCAACTACGGCATCGGGCTTGTGGGTCCCGGCGTGATCGATGTCGTGCCCTCGCCGGGGGCGGTCGGGCTGATCGGGCTGGCGGGTCTGGCCGCGGCTCGGCGCCGGCGGGCGTCGCCGGTTTCGGGATGATTTGATCGGGGTGGCTGCGCCCGAGCGAGCGCGGGCATGAAATCGGTCGATAACCGGGTGGCGAATCCCCCCCCCGCCCCCGGGAGTTACCATCCGCTCATGCCGGACGAAGTCACCACGCCAGCGGGTCAGTCGTCCGACACCGGCGCGGCGGCGGCGTCGCCGGCGATGGGGGGGGTGGGGGCGATGGGGGGAGGCGGGGCCACGGGGCACCATCATGCCGGCGTGGACGCGCAGCTCTATCTGCACCCGCAGACGCTGGCGCGCCTGGGGACGCTCGAGCTCCGGGCGAAGATGATCGTCGAGGGCGTGATGAGCGGGCAGCACCGCTCGCCCTACTTCGGGTTCAGCGTCGAGTTTGCGCAGCACCGCCCCTACGTGGCGGGGGACGACCTGCGGCACCTGGACTGGAAGGTCTATGGGCGCAGCGACAAGCTGCACCTCAAGCAGTATCAGCAGGAGACGAATCTCGACCTGATGGTGCTGGTCGATTCGTCGGGGTCGATGCGGTACGGGTCGCGGACCTTTGAGGAAGCGTCGGGCGTGGCGCGCCGGACCAGCCTCGACGGGCGGACGAACTGGAGCAAGTTCGACCACGCGACGGCGGTCGCGGCGGCGTGCTCGTACATGGCGCTGCGCCAGGGCGACCGCGTGGGGCTCGGGGTGTTCGCGGATGAACTGCGGTCGCTGGTGAAGCGGTCGAGCTCGCACGGGCAGTGGCGCCAGATCGTGGGCGCCTTGTCGGTGAGCCCGATCGACCGGCCGACGAACCTGGGGCGCGTGGTGGACCAGGTGCTGGGGAAGCTCAACAACCGGTGCCTGATCGCGCTGGTGAGCGACCTGTACGTGGATCCTGAGGAAGTGCGCTCGGCGCTGGCGCGGGTGAAGCACCGGCGCCACGACATGATCGTGCTGCAGGTGATCGATCGGGCGGAGCGGGAGTTCGACCTCACCGAGACGCTCCCGTTCGAAGGTCTCGAGGGCGAGCCGCGGCTGAAGGTTGATCCGCGCTCGATCCGCGAGGAGTACAAAAAGGTCTTCGAGGAGCACCTGGCGAAGGTGCAGAAGACCGTGCGGTCGTTCGGGTTCGACTACCAGCTGGTCAACACGCACGACTGGCTGGGCCCGCCGATGGCGGCGTTCATGGCGCGGCGGAACTCGATGATCAAGCGGAGGAAGTCGGGGTGAACGAGAAGGCACAGAGGCACGAAGGCACAGAGGCACAAAGGGTTGAAGCGCCCTGGGGTGCCTGGTGAGCTTCGCGCACCTGGGACTCCTCGCGGCCGGTCTCGCCGGGGTCTCCATCCCGGTGATTATCCACTTGCTCATGCGCCGCCGGCGCAAGCCGCTCATGTGGGGCGCCATGCGGTTCCTGCTCGAGGCGTATCGGCGTCAGCGCCGGCGGCTCATGATCGAGCAGTGGCTGCTGCTCGCCACGCGGTGCCTGCTCGTGCTGCTCGTGGCCCTCGCGATCGGACGACCGGTGTTGCAGGGGCTCGTGGGGGGCGGATCGGGGCGGACCGTGTTCGTGGTGGTCGACAACGGGCTCGCGGCGTCGGCGCGCGGGCCGGACGGGGCGACGGCCCTCGAACGCCACAAGCGGGCGGCGACGTCGCTGCTCGAGCGGCTCGCGGGCGCGGGGGCGAACGCGGACCGGGTCGCGCTGATCGCGGCGGGGGCGCCGGCGGAGGCCGTGGTGCTGCCGCCGTCGGCGGACGCGGGTGCGGTGTCGCGGCTCGTGGAATCGATCGAGGCGACGGACGCCGCGACGGACCTGCCGGGGGCGATAGGGCTGGTCGCGGGGGCGCTCGGTGCGCCGGGGGCGGAGAGCGGAGGGGAGCCGATCGACCCGGAGCGGGCGTTCGTGATCGTGCTGAGCGACTTCGGCGAGGGGTCGGCGGAGTTGTCGACGGCGCTGCCGCGGCTGCCCGCGGGCGTGCGGGTGATCGCGAGCGAGCCGGTGGCGAACTTCGCGGGCAATATCGGGATCGCGTCGCTGCAGCCCTTGCGGAGCGTGGTGATCGCCGAGCCGGGGCGGGCGGCCTCGGGGGGCGATCAGCTCGTGCGGGCGCGGCTGGTGCGCGGCGAATCGAGCGGGGAGCAGGTGGGGACGCTGCGGGTGACGCTGTCGTCGGCGCTGCGCGATTCGGGGATGAGCGGGCGGACGAACTTCCGCTTCGCGCCCGGGCAGGACGAGGTGAGCGTGGGCGTGGCCCTCGCGCCGGGCGGCGCCGAGACGGCCCCGGGCTTGCCCGCCGGCTTCGGCGTGCTGCGCGGGGAGATCGATGCGGACGCGATCGCGGGCGACAACGCGGCGCTGCGACCCGTGCAGACGAGGGCGGCGATCCGCGTGGGCGTGATCGGGGCGGCGGCGTTCGAGTCGCGCTCGAGCCTCGATGAGCTGGACGCGGCGGAGTGGCTGCGGCTGGCGCTGGCGCCGGTCGAGGGCGGGGCGGTGGAAGTGCAGAGCGTCGAGCCCTCGGCGGTGGATGTGACGCGCCTGGCGGCGCTCGACGGCGTGGTGATCGCGCGGCCCGACCTGCTGGGCGCCGAGCAGTGGCGACCGGTGCGGGCGTTCGCGGACTCCGGCGGCCTGGTGGTGATCGCGCCGCCGGCGGATGTGAGCGTGCACCTGTGGGCCGACGTGGCGGGGACGGAACTTGGAATCGCGTGGGGACTCGCGCGCGAGGCGACCGACCTTGGCGAGGCGGGGGCGACGCCCACCGCGGCGGCGCCGAGCGGGAGCGACGAGCTGCCCGATTTGCTCGAGGCGGTGCGGCCGGAGCTTGGCCCGCTGGGAGAGGCCGTGCGGGTGTTCCGCGTGCTGGCGCCGCAGGTTGGGGCTGGGCGTGCGCTGCTGTCGCTGTCGGACGGGAAGCCGCTGGTGTGGGTGGCGCGGACGGGCTCGGCGGGAGCGGGTGGGGTAGCGGCGCCAGGTGCGCCGGGTGCGAAGGCGTCGAGCGGGTCCGGGCTGGTGGTGTACCTGAGCACCGCGCCCGAGTTGAGCTGGACCGACCTGCCGGCCAAGCCGCTGATGATCGCGATGATGCAGGAAATCGTGCGTCAGGGCGTGGGCCAGGCGCGCGGGAGCTGGACGGCGGTCGCGGGTCGGAGCGTGGCGACCCCCACGAGGACGGTCGAGTTGCGGCGTATCGGTGAGACCGCGGGCGATGTGCCGGCGGGCGCGGTGCGGGTCGGGGCCGCGGGGCTCACGACCGAGGCGGTGCGGCGCTCGGGGCTGTTTGTCGCGACGGACGATCGGGGCGGGGCGCGGGGGTTGGTGGCGGTGAACGCGGACGCACGCGGCGGGCGGCTTGCGGGCCAGGCGCGGGCGCAGGTGGAATCGTGGATCGGCGCGGGGCTCACGCAGCCGGGCGCGCCGGTGCAGTGGGTCGACGCGAGTGCGGGGTTGGGCGGCGACGCGGCGGCGGCGAGCTCGTGGGGCGGGCTGCTGGGCGTCGATCGCGGCGGGCCGCCGATCAGCATGCCGCTCCTGGTGGCGGCGCTGGCGCTGGCGGCGCTGGAGACGTGGCTGGCGCGCCGTGCGAGCCACGCGGACGCGGGGGTTGAGGGAACGGGTTCGATCAGCGGCGCTGGCGCGCTGGGGAGGGCCGCATGAACGACGCCGCGGCCTGGCTGCTGGGGCTTGAGCAATTGCGCTTCGGCGAGCCGAACGTGGAGTTCGGCTTTGCGCATCCGCTGCCGGCGTGGGGCTGGGCGCTGGTGATCCTGCTCGCGATCGGAGCGGCGTGGTGGAGCTATCGGCGGCTCTTGGGGCCGGTGTGGTGGCGAGGGGCGTTGGGAGTGGCGCGGGCCCTCGTGCTCGTGCTGCTGGTGGTGCTGATCGCGGGGCCGCGCCTGATCAAGCCGAACGAGACGCGTGAGAAGGACTGGGTGATCGTGCTGGTCGACCGGTCGGCGTCGATGGGCGTGCGCGACGTCGCGCCCGATGGCTCGACAGGAGCGGTCACGCCCGAGACCCTGCGGACACGCGACGAGCAGCTGCGGGCGGCGCTCGAGGAATCGAGCCCGCTGTGGCGCGAGCTGGCGAAGGAACGCGTGGTGCTGTGGATGGGGTTCGACGCGCAGGCGTTTGAGCTCGAAGGGCAGGGGTCGCCGTCGTCGCCGGTGAGTAGCGCGGAAGATGCGCCGCCGGTGAAGCTCGAGGCGCCCGACGGGCGGCGCACGGCGATCGGGCGGGCGCTGGAGCAGGCCCTTAAGCGGGCCGCGGCCAGGCCGGTGGCGGGCGTGGTCGTGCTCAGCGACGGGCGGAGCAGCGACGACGTCGGGCGTGGCGTGTTGCGCCGGCTCGAAGCGGAGAAGATCCCCGTGTTCGTGGTGCCGATCGGGAGCGGGCGGGCGCTGGCGGATGTTGCGGTGCGTGCTGCCGAGGCGCCGGCGTCGGCGTTCGTGAACGACATCGTGCCGGTGCAGATCGAGATCGAGCGGATCGGCCCGCCCGAGGGGCGCGGGGCTGTGAAGGTCGAGCTGGTCGATCAGATTTCGGGCGAGGTGCTCGATCAGAGGCGTGTCGAGCCGCCCCCCCCCACGGTGGTCGAGGCGACCGACTCGGGAGCGGCGGCCGCGAGCGACGGCGTGGAGTCGGTGAAGCAGGCGATCACGCTCACGGCCAAGCCGGTCCGCGCGGGGCCGACGAACTGGACGGTGCGCGTCACGCCCGAGGGCGACGACCTGACGGGAGAGAACAACCGGGCGGACATCGAGCTGACGCTCGAGGACCGGCCGCTGCGGAGCGTGTACTTCGACGGCGCGCCGCGCTGGGAGTTCCGCTACCTCAAGAACCTGCTCATCCGCGAGCAGAGCATTGTGTCGAGCAACCTCGTGCTTTCGCCCGGACGAAGCTACACGCAGGAGGGCGACGAGGCCCTCGCGGCGATGCCGACCACGCCGGCCCAGTGGCGCGAGTTCGACGTGATCATCCTCGGCGACGTGAGCCCGGACGTGTTCACGCCCGAGCAGCTGCTGCAGCTGCGCGACCTGGTCGCCAGCCGCGGCGCGGGGCTCGTGTGGATCGGCGGCGAGGGCGCGACGCCGGGGGCGTGGGCCGGGACGCCGCTGGGCGATCTCGTGCCGTTCAGCGCCGGCGGCGGCGAGTCCGGCGGCGGCGTGGGCGAGGGCGTCGTGCAGTCGTGGGACGGCGAGCTGGTGGTGCGGCCGACGGAGGCCGCGGCCCGGTACGGCGTGCTGCGCCTGCGGGCGACGCCCGACGAAGCGGCGCCGGCGGGGTCGGCGATGTCGTGGTGGCCGGCGGCGCTGGCGGACGCGGGCGCGAACTGGTCGCGACTGCGCTGGGCCCAGCGCATCGAGCGCGGGATGCTCAAGCCCAGCGCCGAGGTGCTGGCCGAGGCGAAGGTGGTCACCGGGGCCGACATCGACCGCGGCGGGCCGATCGTGATCACCATGCGGTACGGCGCCGGACGCGTGCTCTATGTCGCGACCGATGAGATTTGGCGCTGGCGCTACGGGCGGGGCGAGGACCTGCCGGAGAAGTTCTGGCTGCCGCTCGTGCGACTGCTCGGGCGCGACAGCCTGGCGCGGTCAGGCGCGGCGGCGCGGCTGAGCGTTTCGCCGGCGCGGGCGCCGGTGGATGCGCCGGTGCGGATCATCGTCGACCTCATCGACCAGCGGCTCATCGATCAGGCCCCGCCCACGGTCACGGTGCGGGTCGCCCCGCTCGAGGCCGGCGACGACGACGGCGCGACCGGCTCGGCCGGGGACGTCGTGCTCACGCCCGAGGATGGCGGCACCACGCCCACCACTCCCGGCGGCGGCGGCATCGGCGCAGGGTCGCGCCGCTACGCCGGGCTCTGGGCCCCGACTCGGGCGGGCAAGTTCCGCGCGACCGCGACCGACGCCCTTTTGAGCGACCAGAAGCTCGTGGCGGACATTGAGGTGTGGCTCCCCGACGACGAGCTCAGGCGCCCGCAGGCCGATCACCCGCGACTGGCGGACCTGGCGAAGGCCACCGAGGGCAAGGTCGTCGAGCCGCGGGACCTGGGGGGGCTGGGTCCGCTGCTCCCGAACCGGCGGGTGGTGATCGTGGGGGCGCCGGAAGAAGAGACGCTGTGGGACTCGCCGCTGGCGCTGATGTTGTTCCTGGGGCTGATCACCGCGGAATGGGTCGGAAGACGCCTGATTCGGTATGTGTGAGCATGGCGAGCGGGTCAGAATTCTCGGGCCGTGAACGGGAACCGAACCCCGGCGTTCAGATGGCGGTAGAACAACGGGCGGCTTGCCGGGAACAACGCGCCCGGGGGGCGTGGTGAGCCGAATCGATGGATGGATACTTCATGGTCGGACGGCCCGGTCCGCTTCATTTCGAGAGTGAGTGAGTCCAATGCACGAACCGACCGATCGGCAATCCGGTTCGGGTCCCCTTCCGGCCGTTCCCACGCCGGATGTGCCGGCGCGGGCTGGCGAGGATGTCGCCGCCATCGAGTCACGCCTCGGGACGCTGCGGGCGCGGGTGCGCCGGCTGCTGGCGGTCCGGGCCGGGGCCCTCATCGGGGCGTCGGCGATCGCGGCGGCGCTGGTCTGGGGACTTGCGGACTACGCCACGCGCACGCCGGGCTGGCTGCGCGGGTTCGTGCTGATCGTCGGGCTGGCGGCGGCGGCGGCGGCGATCCGTCGCCTGCTGATGCCGGCCCTGCGGTTCGCGCCGAGCCTGACGGAGCTGGCCCTGCGGGTCGAGCGGTCCGAGCCGGGCAAGCAGCGCGGGCTCGGCGGCGTGCTCGCCTCGGGCCTCGAGCTTGGACGTGCGGACGAGAAGGGGATGGCGGGGCAGCTCGCGGCGGGCGTGGTCCGGCGCGCCTCGGGCGGGCTCGAGACGATCGATCCGGCGCTGCTGGTCGACCCGGCGCGGGCGCGGCGTGCGGCCATCGTGCTGGGCGTCGCGGTGGCCGGAGTGCTGGGACTCGCGATCGCGCGGCCGGTGTATGTCGCGACGGGCGCGGCCCGCGTGCTGGCGCCGTGGGCCGGGGTGAGCTGGCCGAAGCGCACGCCCGTGGTCGACCTGACGAACGAACGTGTTCACGCGCTGGGCTCGGCCTTCGAGCTCCGCGCCGGTGTGGCGGCGCCCGCGGGGCGTGCCGATCGTGCCCGGGTATGGGCCAGCTACCGCGTGCGCTATGGCGACGACTGGGGCGAGACGCGGCGTGTTCTGCTCACCGCGCAGGACAAGAGCGAACCGCTCACCGGCGACGCGAGCTCGGTCGGCGAGGCCGCGGGCGTGGACAGCGCCCGCGTGTTCGAGCGGCTCATCGAGCCCTCGGCGCTGGTGCGCACGGGCGACGCCAAGTCGGGCGCGGAGGGTGAGTTGGAATACTGGTTCGAGAGCGACGACGACCAGACGAGGTCGGGCAAGGTCACGCTCGTGGAGCCGCCCGCGGTGGCGGGCGTGCTGGCGGTCGTGAAGGCGCCGGCGTACGCCGTGGCCCGCGGGGAGGCCCAGCCGGAGCGCCACGTCGAACTCGGCACCGGCAGCGACGAGCGGGCCGTCATCGGCGGCGTGCTCGCGGGCTCGCGGGTGAATCTCACGATGACGTTCAACAAGGCCCTGCCCACGCCCGCCGGCGACGGCGCGGCGCGGACGGAGTTCATCCGCTCGACGCTGGGCCCGGACCTGGGTGCGCTCGCCGAACGCGGCACGGCACTCGACTCAACATTCGACGGCGCGAAGTGGTCCTTGAGCTGGACCGCCCGCCAGAGCGTGCGCCTCGTGGTGAAGCCGACCGACTCGCACGGCCTGGGCGCCGGCGAAGAGGCCGTGTTCCGCGTCGACGCGATCGCCGATGCGCCCGCGTCGGTGACGGTGACGTCGCCGCAGTCGGACCAGGCGGTGCTGACGACCGCGGTGATCGCGGTGACGGGCGAGGCGCGCGACGACATCGCGCTGGAATACGTGGGGCTGGACACGCGCCGGGCCAAGCCGCTCGCGGGGTCGCAGTCCAAGCAGGCCGAGCCGAGCGAGGAGTGGACACAGGCCGCCCGGCGCAAGCCCGAGGTCGGCGCCGAGGGTGCGGTCGCGACGCCCAGCGCGGACGCCTCGCGGCGCGCGATCATCGAGGCGCCCATCGAGCTGGCCGGGTTCAACCTGACTCCCGGCGACGAGCTGTGGATCACGGCGGTCGCGGGGGACACGTACGAGCTCGACGGCGAGCGCCACCCCGAGAGCCGCTCGCCGGTTCGCCGGCTGCGGGTGATCTCCGAAGAGCAGTTCACGGCCCAGGTGTGGGCGGAACTCTCGGCGGGGCGCCGCTCGCTGCTCAAGATCGACGAGGACCAGGCCAAGCTCCGCGACCAGCTCGCGTCGCCGGACGCGGCGAGCGCGGTCGAGCGCCCGCAGGCCGGCGTCACCGAGCGGCTCGCCGCCGAGTCGCGGGCCCTGGAGCGCGTGCAGAAGCGCATCAGCGAGAACCGGCTGAAGGACGAGGAGCTCAGCGGCGTGATCCAGCAGGCGGCCGAGCTGCTGACCCGCGCGGGCGAGAGCTCGACGCAGGCGTCGGCGAAGGCCGGTGAGCTGGCGCGCGAGCCCAAGAGCGAACAAGAGAATCAGGATCGGGCACGCAAGACGCAGGCCGAGCAGGACAAAGTGCGTGACCGGCTCGCGCAGGCCGTGCGCCTGCTCGACCGCGGCCAGGACGCCTTCGCGGTCCGTCGCGAGCTCGAGCGCCTGGCGGCACGCCAGGGTCAGCTCCGCGAGCGCACGGGCGAGCTGACCCGTCAGACCGCGGGCAAGTCGAGCGACCAGCTCTCGCCCGAGCAGGCGCAGTCGCTCCAACAGCTCGCGCAGGAGCAGGAATCGCTCGCCTCGCAGGCCGAGGAGGCGATCCGGCGACTGACCGAGAAGCAGAAGGAGCTCGAGCAGAAGGACCCGGCGACGGCCAAGGCGCTCTCGGAAGCGGCCCGGCGCGGGCAGCGCGAGCGCGTGAACCAGCTCATGGAGCAGGCCGCCCAGCAGATCGAGGAGAACCAGGGCTCCAGCGCCCAGAGCGACCAGCAGCGGGCGCAGAAGGCCCTCGAGCAGATGGTGCAGGACCTGCAGAACGCGGCGAGCAAGCGCGACGAGGCGCTGCGCCGGGCGCTGGCGGACCTCATTGAGTCGATCGACGCCCTCATCGCGCAGCAGACGGGCGAACTCGCGGCGCTTGACGGCGCGGGCGCGTCGGCCTCAGGCCCCGTGCTCGCGGCCCTGGCCCCGGGCATGATGCGACTGAACACGAACACCCTCGGCGTGCAGGAGACCGCGAAGGAAGCCGGCGACGAGACGGCGAAGATCGCCGAGCTCATCGGCGAGGCCGCCGATGCCCAGACCGGCGCGATCGGCATCCTGCGTGCGCCGACCCCGAGCTTCGCCGGCGCCGGCCAGGCGGAGAAGCTGAGCCTTGAGAAGCTCGAGGCCGCGAAGGCCGAGGCCGAGCGGATGGACGAGGACGCGGCCCAGCGTGAGCAGGACCGGGCCGCGGGCGAGCTCAAGAAGGCGTACCGCGAGGCCCTCACCGAGCAGTCGTCGATCCTCGCGGAGACCGAGCCGCTGGTGGGCAAGGAAGAGATGACCCGGCGCGACCGTGCCGCGGCGCGGGAGCTGGGCGGTCGCCAGAAGATGCTCAAGGACAAGCTCAGCGAGCTGCACCGGGCGACGAAGGAGCTGAGCGACGCGACGGTCTTCGACTTCGCCCACAAGCGGCTCGACGAGCTGATGGACAGCGCGTCGGCGCCGCTGAACGAGGGGCGGGCCGAGGCGCTCGTGACGCGCAAGCAGCGGGCCGCGCTGCGGATCATCGAGTCGCTCGTCGCTTCGCTCGAGCGCTCCAAGCAGGACAGCGAGTTCCGGAACCAGCAGGGCGGCGAGGGCGGCGGCCAGGGCGGCGGCGGCGGCAAGAAACCGCTCGTGCCCCCGATCGCGCAGCTCAAGCTGCTGCGCGACCTTCAGCTCCAGGCCGCGGAGGCCACCCGCGACTCGGTTGACGCCAAGGACGACGCGGCACTCGAGGACGCGGGTTCGCTGCAGCAGGAGATCTCCGCCCGAGCCGCGCAGCTGCTCGAGCAGCTGAAACAACAGGGCGGCGGCGGGAGCGGGGGCCGGGCTCCGCCGGAGAAGCACGACGGCGGCGGTGGGGGTGGTGGGGGTGGTGGGGGTGGTGGGGGTGGTGGGGGTGGCGGCGGCGCGGACGTGCCTAAGGATGGTGATGCGCCCAAGAGTCCCTTGCGGGCGGGAGGTCGGCGATGAAGTGGATGCTCAAATCCGCGGGAGTAACCGCCGCTGCCCTGCTGTGGCTGGCGGGCGCCGCGCCCGCCGAGCCGCCTGCCGAGCAGGACGCGCCGAATAAGGATGAGCCGAAGAAGGACGCCCCTCAGCCCCAGCCCGATGCCCCGGATCTCGACGAGCTGCTGGGCATCAAGCCGTCGAGCGCCGGCAACACCGGCATCCCCGACCCGGCGCGCGCCGACCTGGACAAGCGGCTTTCGGCCGAGGAGATCGGCGACCTCTTCGAGAGCGCCGTCTCGCTCATGGGCGACGCGGCCAAGCGGCTTTCGACCGCCGTCGAGACGGCCCGCGCCAAGCCGGGCACCGGCGGAACCAGGAGCCCGGAGGCGGGTCTTGCGACGCAGCGAGTTCAGGAAGACGTGGTCCGCAAGCTCGACGCGCTCATCGCGCAGCTCGAACAGCAGGGCGGCGGGCAGCAGCAGCGCTCGCGCCAGCAGGGCCCGCAGGACCCCAGCCAGCCTCAGGGCCAGCAGCGCTCGCAGCCCAGCCCGGGTCAGAACGGCGACGGGCGTCGCAACGACGAGGGACCGCCGGGGCGTCCGGGCGAGCTGCGTCCGGAACTCGACGCGGCCCGGGCCGCGTGGGGAGCCCTGCCCGCGCGCGTGCGCGACATGCTGCAGCAGGGCTCGGGCGACAAATACTCGTCGCTGTACGAGCGGCTGACGGCGGACTACTACAAGCGCCTCGCGGAGCAGGGACGGACACGCGGTGCCGGCTCGGGGGACCACACGCCATGAGCATGGTGCACCGCGCGGTGATCGGCGTGCTGGCCTTCGCGATGGGGGCGCTCACGCCGGCGCAGGAAGCGCCGCCGGCGCCGGCGCCGGCCCCCGCGCCCGCCGCTCCGCCGGATTCCAAGCCCGCAACAGCACCCCCGACGACCCCGACCCCCACCACCACCACGCCCCCGACCGCCCCCGCTCCCGCGGTCGGCCCCTCGGAAGTCGAGACCACGCCCCGCCCCGACGGCTCAAGCTCGGCCCAGAACAAGGCCATGGCCGACGAGATCACCCCCGAGCTCGACGAGGCGATCTCCCGCGGCATCGAGGCCCTCGCCAAGCAGCAGAACCCCGACGGCAGCTTCGGGCAGGGGCGCTACGGGCGCAACGTCGCGGTCACGGCCCTCTCCGCCCTCGCGCTCATGGCCGACGGCAACATCCCCGGGCGCGGGCCGCACGCCAAGGAAGTCGAGAAAGCCCTCGAGTTCGTCCTCTCCAACTCGAACGAGATCGGCCTGCTCGCCGGCGAGTCGGCCTCAGGCCCCATGTACGGCCACGGGTTCGCGGCCCTGTTCCTGGGCGAGGTCTACGGCATGCTGCACGGCGGCAACGAGACGGCGCTCGCCCGGCGCACGCACGAAGCCCTCGTCAAGGCCATCCGCCTCATCGAGCGCACGCAGAACGAAGAGGGCGGCTGGCGTTACAACCCCGTGCCGTATGACGCGGACGTGTCGGTGACGATCTGCCAGGTGATGGCCCTGCGCTCGGCGCGGAACGCGGGGATCGAGGTGTCGAAGGACGTGGTCGACAAGGCCGTGCTGTACGTGAAGCGCTGTCAGAACCCCGACGGGGGCTTCCGCTACCAGACGATGCAGGGGATGAGCCTGTGGCCGCGCTCGGCGGCGGGCGTGGCGACGATGTTCTACGCGGGCATCTACGAGGACGACACGATCGAGAAGGGGATCAAATACCTGCTCGATTCGGCCATGCCCGGGAGCGGTGGCGATAACGCGCGGCTGCATTATTTCTACGGGCAGTACTACGCCGTGCAGGCCATGTACCTCGCCGGGGGCGACGCCTGGGCCACGTGGTGGCCCGCGATCCGGGCGGAGCTCATCAAGAGCCAGCTCGACGACGGAACGTGGCCGGACCCGTCTGTCGGCACCGCATATGGGACGGCGATGTCGCTCATCGTCCTGCAAATGCCCAAGCGGTATCTGCCGATCTTTCAGAAGTGATCCTTCGTGTGCGACCGGTGAGGTGAGAGAACGATCCCATGACGAGCAAGTCGATGCGTGCGTGCGTGGCGGGCTGGTTCGCGGCGGCGGCCGTGGGGGCCGGCGCGCTGGGCGACGGCCCGAAGTTCACGCTCATCGACGACGCCCTCGCCCAGTCGCTCATCAGCGACCCCACCGGGCCGACGCCCGGAGCACGCGGCGAACTGATCTTCTCCGACGCCCGCGGCGTGCCGCGTGAGCTTTCGCGGACCAAGGTCCTGGCCCTCGGGCCCTCGTGGTGGACCGACCCACAGTCGCGCCCGCAGGGAGAGGCCGTCGGTCACGCGGGGCTCGGCCTGCTCGTCCTCACCGACGGCCAGCGCCTGCCCGGCGGCTTGAGCCCGACCGGCGCCGCCGGCGAGGCCCTGGCGTGGGATCACCCGCGCCTCGGGCGCGTCGTCGTGCCGCTGGATCGCGTGAGTGAGGTCGAACTTGCCGAGCCCGGGGCCCGGCGCGAGCCCACCCCCGGCGCTCCGGCGCGCGGCGAGGACGGGCGCGAGATCCCGGCCGCCCGACCCGTCGTTGAAACTCCCCTGGCCCCGCCGCCGACGGACCGCAGCCGTGACACGGTCGAGCTCGCCAACGGCGACCGGCTCGCGGGCCTGGTCGAACGCATCGGCAAGGACGTGGTGGTGTCGTCGGGGGCGGCGGCGGCCAAGGCGACGACCGTCGACATCGCGCGCGTGCGCCGCATCTGGCTCGCGAACTCCGCGGCGGCGCCGGTCGACGCGATGGTGTGGCTGGCCGACGGCACGGTGGTCGGGGCCAAGGGCTTCACGATCACCCCCGGCGAGCCGCTGCGCCTCGGTGACTGGGGCGCTCCGGGCACGCCCGGAGCGTCGGAAGCGGGAATCGGACAGGGCGCGGGGGGCGCCGGGGGTGGGGGGGGCGCTGCGCCGTACACCGTTGAGGAAATCGCCGCGGCCGCGCTGCTGCCGCGACGGGTGAAGGCGCTGTCGGACCTGACGGTTCGCGAGCAGACCGCGCCGGCGGGGCGCAAGCTCGTCCGCGGGCTGCGGGTGAGCGACGACGCGTTCCGGCCGCGGGCGCTGCCGGCGCCGCTGGGGGCGCGTGACATCGAGCTGCCGTCGGCGATGACGGTGGAGTTCGCGCTCCCCGCGGGCGCGTCAAAGGTCTCGGCGCTGATCGAGCTCCCCGAAGCGTCGTGGACATGGGGGGACTGCCGAGTGAAGGTCGAAGCGGTGGGGGGGGTGTGGGGAAGCGGGCCCGGCGGTGTGCTCCTCGACACCCGGCTGAACCCGCACACCCCCGCGG
>CAZMCC010000002.1:0-81397 GCA_964564695.1 uncultured Phycisphaeraceae bacterium
GAAGATCTCGTCTCCATCTACTTCATCCAGGGCGGCCAAGGCGGCCCGGTCTTGGGCGAGCTTGAGGGCTGAGGCGTCGACGGCGGCCCACTGGGGGCCGTGCTGAGGGGCGTTGGCTTCGGCGATGCTGGCCCGCAGCTCGTTGAGGAGCGATTCGAAGGACGAGGTCGTGGCGTGAAGGCCGACCAGCGCGACGGTCGGGGCGACCGAGCCGGCGAAGTCAAAGCCGCCGGCGCGGGCCGCGGCGATGGCGGCGGCGAACTCGGGTGTGTCGGAGGCGAGGGGCTGCCAGGTCGACGCGCCGGCGTGCTGAGCGGCGATGCCCGCCCCGGCGAGGGCGGCCTTCGGGTCGGCGGCGCGGATGACGAGCACGACGCGCCCCTGGGGGACGAGCGTGACGGCGGTGGCGACGTCGATGGGGCCGTTGGGGACGGTGAGGATCGGGCGAACGTCCGACGGGTGCGCGTCGGGAGGCGTGACGGCGATCGCGTCGGGCGACGGCGGCGTCGGCGCGTTGAGGGGCGGAGTGACGGTGCGGTCGGTCGGGGGCGTGGGGTTGACCACGACCGTGCGCGAGGGCTGCGACGCGTTCCAGTCGATGAGGGCCGCGGCGGCGAAATAGACGCCCACGGCGGCGATACCGAGGCCGGCGGCGGCCGCGAGGCGCCGGGGCCAGGCGGTTTGCGCGAGGCGTTCGAGGACACCCGGGGTTTCCTCGACGGTCGTGGAGGAGCGGTATTGCGGGGCAGCGGCGGCGGGCGCGGACTCGGCGGCGGCGAGGGCGGCGAGCGCTTCGCTTTGGGCGCGGTCGATGGCCGCGGCGACCAGACCGGCGGGCGCGGTTTCGGTGCGGGCCAGCGAGGTGAGGGCGGTGCGGTCGGTGCTGAGCTTGGCGACCAGGCGGGCGACGGTGGGGTCGGCGAGCAGGGCGTCGCGGCGCTCGCGCGAAAGGGCATCGTCGTCACCCCCCCCGCCCTCAACGAGGGCGAGCAGTTCGAGCTCCGTGATGTCGCGGCGGGCGGTCATGGGTGGGGAGGGGAGGACGGTCGCGGGTGTTCGATGTGCTCTCTCAGGGCGGCGCGGGCTCGGAAGATGCGGCTCTTGATGGTGCCCACCGGGACGCTCAGGGCACCGGCGATCTGGTCGTAGTCCAGCCCCTGCACGTCGCGGAGGATGAGAACGGCCCGGTGGTCAGGATCGAGTTCGGCGAGGGCACGGGAGACGATCGCCCGCTGCTCCTGGAGTTCGACGCCCGACGACCCCGGCAGTTCCCGCGCGGCTGGTGAATGCCCACCCCGCCCCTCCTCTCCCCTGCCAGAGCCCGAATTGGGGGGGTCGCCGGCGGGATCGAGGCGGGTGTGGCGGCGGTGCTTCTGGGACCGGAGGTAGGAGAGGCAGGTGTTCATCGCGATCCGGATCATCCAGGTGGTGAGCTGGCTCCGGCCGTCGTAGGTGGGGAGGTGCTGGATGATCTTGACGAGGGTGTCCTGGGTGAGGTCGGCGGCCGTGGTGCGGTCGGTGACCATGCGGACGCAGACGGCGTAGAGGCGGTCCTGGTGGGTGGTGAGCAGGAGCGAGAGCGCGGCGCGGTCGCCGGATTGGGCGCGGCGGAGGAGGGCGGCGTCGGGGTCGGGATGGGGGTCACTCAAGGTCACGGGCGGGGCATGGTACAGGCTTGGTGAGGTTGAATTGGGTTTGGCGTGCGCTCCGCGCTCCCGTTCGGGACCCACGGCGTTAGAATTGACTGAGATGATCCCGCTCATCAGCGAAAACTTGCCCGCGATCGCGGAGCTGTGCAAGCGACACCAAGTCAAGCGGCTGTTCCTCATCGGCTCCGCGGCGACTGGGAAGTTTGACCCAGCAACCAGCGACCTTGACTTCCTCGTGGTGTTCGAACCCCATGAACCACTCGGGTGGGACGACGTGTACTTTCGCCTGCTGGCGGACTTGCAGACGATGTTTCAACGGGACGTTGACCTCATCGAGGCGAAGGTGTTGCGTAACCCGTACCTGATCGCGTCGATCAACCGCACCAAGAAGATGCTCTATGCGGCTTGACGAGCGAGACCTCAAGCTGTTGTGGGACATGTACAACGCGGCCCAAGAGGCCTCGAGTTTCGTCGCGGGGGTGGGTTACGACGAGTACATGCAATCAACGCTTGTGCGTCGAGCTACCGAACGAACGATCGAGATCGTCGGCGAGGCGGCCAGGCGGGTTTCCGACGATGCACGCACGGCACTCCCTGAGGTCGCCTGGGGCGCCATCGTGGCGACGCGGCACATTCTGGCGCACGACTACGACGACGTCGAGCACGAGAAAATCTGGCGAGCCGCGACCGTGCATGTGGTTCGCCTCGTTGAGCAGATCAAGCCGGTGCTGGACGCGAACGCGCCGCCACCGGAATCGCGTCAGGATCCCGGAGAGCCCTAAGTTGACCATGCCCAGCAAGTACGACACCTACACCAGCCCCCTTGCCGAGCGGAACGCGAGCAAGGAGATGCTGCGGCTGTGGTCGCCCCGCCACAAGTTCAACACGTGGCGGCGGATCTGGCTGGCGGTGGCGCAGGCGCAGCACGAGCTGGGGCTGCCGGTGAGCAAGGAGCAGGTGGAGGAGCTGCGGGCGGTGGTGGAGCGGCCGGGGGGGATTACGGATGCCGAGATGGCGGCCGCGGAGAAGTACGAGCGCGAGCTGCGGCACGACGTGATGGCGCACGTACACGCGCTGGGGGACTCGTGCCCGAAGGCGAAGGGGATCATCCATCTGGGGATGACGAGTCAGGATGTGGTGTGCAATGCGGACTGGGTCATCATGTGCCAGGCCGGGTACATCATCTATCCAAAGATTACTCGCATCTGCCTCGCGCTCGGAGTGTTTGCGGAGACCCACAAGTCGCTGCCCACGCTTGCGTTTACGCACTACCAACCTGCGCAGCCAACGACGGTCGGTCGGCGCGGCGCCGGGTGGGCATATGAGCTCAGGCTTGTCGAATCGCAGTATTCTGACGTCGTTCCGCCGCTGCGGGGCCTGAAGGGCGCCACGGGCACGCAGGCCTCGTTCCTCGCCCTGTGCGATGGCGACATCGACAAGGTCGATGAGCTGGAGGCCCGGTTCGTCGGCGCCATGAACGTGGCGATCGGCGGGCGACCTTCCCATCCACTGGATGAGGAGTCGTTGGAGCACGAGCGCCAGGCGTGGTTGAGCAGGGCGGAAACAAAGGCCTATTCCGACTATGTGAAGCGGATCCGCCCCGACCTCGGCGTCGATGGAATCCGGCGCGAGCGCATTCGGCTTGGAAAGGCGCTCACGCACCGCCTGACCGGCCAGACGTACCCGCGCGTCATCGACGCAACCAAGCTGTCGCAGCTCGCATCCGTTGCCGCGGTCCTCCATAAAATTGCCACCGACATCCGCCTGCTCTGCAACCGCAAGGAGATCGACGAGCCGTTTGAGGACAAGCAGATTGGGTCGAGCGCGATGCCGTACAAGCGGAACCCGATGCGGTGCGAGCGGATCTGCGGGTTGTCGCGGTTCGTGATGAATCTCGTGGGGAACGCGTACGACACGGCCGCGACGCAGTGGCTCGAGCGGACGCTCGACGATTCGTCGAACCGGCGGCTGAGTTTGCCGGAGGCGTTCCTCGCCCTCGACGGGGCGCTGGATCTGATGCACAACGTCGCGAGCGGGCTGATCGTGCACGAGGCGATGGTGCGGAAGAACCTGATGGCCGAGCTGCCGTTCATGGCGACCGAGAACATCCTGATGGCGTGCGTGAAGCTCGGCGGGGATCGGCAGGAGTATCACGAGCTGATCCGGGTGCACGCGCAGATCGCGGGGATGCGGGTGAAGGACGAGGGGGGCGAGAACGACCTGCTCGACCGACTCAAGGCCGACAAGATGTTCCAGGGCAAGGCCCGCGGCGGGCCGCTCGCCGGCGAGCTCGACTGGGACGGCGTGATGGACCCGATGAAGTACGTCGGTCGGAGCGTGGAGCAGACGGAGCGGTTCATCAGCGAGGTGGTGGAGCCGCTCAAGCAGCAGTATGGGGAGGCGATTGCGAAGCTGGGGGAGAGCGGGCCGCGGGTGTGAGGGCGGGGTGGCGAAGGAGTGAGGCGAAACGTGCTCGCGCTGGTCGTCCTGGGCGTGTGGCTGCTTGCGGCGCTGGCGATCAGCGCGACGGGTGTGCTGCGGGCGCTTCCGGGGCCAGGGGTGCAGGTGGTCATCGTCGTGGTGACTGTGGTGATGCTGCTGTGTGTGCGCCGGGTGACGCCGCTGCGCCGTGCAGTCGAGCGCGTGCCGTCGAGCGTGCTGGTGGGGATTCATCTGACGCGGTTCGTCGGCGTGCTGTTCCTCGTGATGGCGAACTGGGGGAGGCTGCCCGACGAGTGGGCGCGGCCGGCGGGGATCGGGGACACGATCGTCGCGTCACTGGCGCTGGTGCTGCTGGCGAGCGGCGCGGTGCGGTTGCGCCCGTGGCTGGTCGCGTGGAACGTGGTAGGGCTCGTCGACATCCTGCTGGTGGTCGCCTCGGCCGTGCGGATGAACATCGTGCAGCCGGGGAGCCTGCGTGAGCTGGCGAGCCTGCCGCTGGCGATGCTGCCGACGTTCCTGGTGCCGCTGATCATCGGGACGCACGTGATTATGCTGTCGCGGAGCGTGGGGGGGATGGGTGGGTGGGGGGCGAAGGAGAGCGCGTGAGCAACCCGTCGAGCGGCTTGTGTGTGTACGCGGGGTCGTTCGACCCGCCGACGCTCGGGCACGCGTGGATGATCCGCGAGGGGGCGGCGTTGTTCGAGCGGCTGATCGTGGCCGTGGGCGTGAATCCGGAGAAGAAGACGGCGTATCCGCTCGAGAAGCGGATGTCGTGGCTCCGCGAGATCACGAAGGGGCACGCGAACGTGGAGGTGACGCAGTTCGGGAAGCTGTACCTGGCGGAATTCGCGTCGCAGGTGGGGGCGAGGTTCATCCTCCGTGGGATTCGCAACGCCGCGGACTTCGGGTATGAGCAGACGATGCGCCACGTGAACGCGGATCTGCGGCCGGGGCTGACGACGGTGTTCCTGATGCCGCCGAGGGAGTATGCGGAGGTGAGCTCGAGCCTGGTGCGTGGGCTCATCGGGCCGGAGGGGTGGAAGGCGGTGGTGTCGCGGTACGTGCCCGAGTGCGTGTTCAACGAACTGAGTGCGGCCCATGCGTAAGCGGTGGATGGAGTTGTGCTGGCAGATCGCGGGTGGAAAGCCGGAGTCGGTCGCGTCGGGGCTATTTGATGAACTCCAGCGGTCGTATTCGACGCCGGCTCCGCGGGCGTACCACTCGCTCGTGCATATCGCCGACTGCCTGCGCGTGTTCGACGGCGTGCGGGGGCTTGCGAACGACGCGGACGGCGTCGAATGGGCCCTGTGGCTGCACGACTGCGTTTACGACGCGACGCGCAAGGACAACGAGGCGCGGAGTGCGGACGTGTCGACGCGGATGCTCGGGGAGCTGACGGCGGGGACGGATTTCGCGGACGCCGCGGCGGCGATGATCATGGCGACGCGCCACACGGGCGAGGCGCTCGTTGGCGACGCGGCGCTGGTGGCGGACGTGGACATGAGCATCCTCGCGAGCGCGCCGGCGGCGTATCGGCGGTATGCCGAGGCCGTGCGGGCGGAGTATTCGTTCGTTCCCGAGGCGGACTTTCGCAAGGGGCGGGGGGCGTTCCTGGCAACGCTCCTGGCGCGGCCGGTGATCTATCACCGGGCGGAGCTGCGGGGGCTGTTTGAGGACGCGGCGAGGCGGAACATTGCGGAGGAGATGGGCGCCTTGCGGGCCTAGAGCCGGCCTTGCTCGCGCAGGTACTCGCGGAAGGCGAGGAGTCGTGGCAGGGATTCGCGGTCTTTCACGCGGTTGGCGGCGCGCTTGCTCGCGATGATGTCGTCGATGTGACAAACCGGAAATCCATCAACGTCGGTTCGGCGCTTCCACGCGTCGTCGAACCGTTCGATCCCGTCTGGCGCGAAGATCAGGTCGAGGTCGAACGGGCCGTTCTTGAGCTGGATGAAGTCCTTGCCGCGGCGAATATCGGCCTGTTGCTCGGGGGAGAGGTCAAAGCCAAGCGAGGTGATCGCCCGCACGAGCCGCTCGGTATTGTCGCCCACGCGATCGCACAGCAGGTCGGCGTCCTGGGTCGTGTCGGGGAAGCCAAGCAGGATCGCGCCCGACTTGCCCAGAAAGAGATACCGGGCCTCTTCGCGGGCAAAGGCGTCGCGGACTTCCTGCGCCTGCTTGTAGTCAAACGCGGGCATAGCCGAGCCATTCCGGGAGTTCGCGCTCGCACCAGCGCCGGTACTCGGCCATTGACTCGAAGGAGCGGTATTTCACATCGTCGAGTACGGGGCGGTAGGTCTTAATGAACGCATAGCGCATCCGCGTAGGGAGCGGCCTGCGGGCAGCGGCGTCGAACTCGTCGCGCCACTCACGGGGGATAGATCCCCCGAATCCTTCCGACGCAACCCGGGGCGGGTGCTCGTTGAGCATGCGGTATGGTAGAAGGGCCATCCGCGCGGCGCGGTTGGCGGTGATGCTGCCGATCTCTTAGAGTCGCTCCATGGAACGACCGGGATCCGCCGCGCTCACCGTCAACGACCTCTCGCTCGCGATGGAGCGGATCGCGCCGGTGGGCGGGGCCGAGGCGTGGGACAACGTCGGGCTCATCCTCGGGAGCGCGGACGCGGCCCTGGGGGCCGGGCCGATCGTGCTCACGATCGATCTCACCGAAGCGGTTGTCGCGGACGCGCTCGCCAGGAACGCGGCCGCGATCGTGAGCTATCACCCGCCGATCTTCGATGGGCTCAAGCGGCTCACCGGGGACTCGGCGCGGGGGCGGGCGCTGCTGGCGTGTGCGGCCCGGGGGGTGGCGGTGTATTCGCCGCACACGGCGCTCGACAGCGCGATCGGTGGGATGACGGACTGGCTCGCCGACGGGCTGCTCGATCGCACGGGGGAGGCGAAGGCGGATCGGCGGGCGCTGATGCCGGGGGCGGCGGGGCCGGACGAGTGTCAGGTGAAGATCGTGACGTTTGTGCCGCGGGAGGCGGTGGAGGCGGTGCGGAACGCGCTGGCGACGGCGGGTGCGGGGATCATCGGGCAGTACGAGGTGTGCTCGTTTGCGATGGAGGGGACGGGGACGTTCCTGGGCAAGCCGGGGACGAACCCGGCGGTGGGGAAGGCCGGGCGGCTGGAGCAGGTGGCGGAGGTGCGGCTGGAGATGATCTGTGCGCGGCGTGCGATGCCGGGGGCGCTCGCGACGCTGAAGCAGTTTCATCCGTATGAGCAGGCCGCGGTGGACGTGTACGGGCTCGAGGCACGGCCGGAGCGTGCGTCGGGCGCGGGACGGCGGGTGATGCTCGATCAGCCGGTGGCGCTGGCGACGCTTGTCGAGCGGCTGCGGTCGCACCTGAAGGTGGGGCCGGGGGTCGTGCAGGTCGGGCGCGCGGTGAGCGGGGTGTTCGCGAACGTCGTGTCGCGCATCGGCGTGTGCCCGGGCGCGGGCGGGTCGCTCGCGCCGGTGGCGATGCGGGACGGGTGCGAGCTGTTCGTGACGGGGGAGATGAAGCACCACGAGGTGCTCGCGTGCGTCGAGGGCGGGATGAGCGTGCTGCTCGCGGGGCACACGAATACGGAGCGCGGGTATCTGCCGGTGCTGGCGGAGCGGTTGGCGGGGGAGATGGGGATCGGGCAGGAGCGGGTGGTTGTGAGCGCGGCGGATCGGTCGCCGCTTGATGTGGCGTGACGCGCGAAACTCCACTCGCTTGCGCCCGCGGTCATATCGCGGTCAGGCGCGATACGCGCCGGCGACCTTCGTGAGCGCCTCGCGGACGATCCGCAGGTGGTCCTCGCTGAGGTTGTGGTGCATTGGCAGGGCGAAGACCTGCTGGCTGAGCTGCTCGCACACGGGGAGGTGCTGCTGCGTGCCGCCCATGCCGCCGTCGGCCATGAACTTCTTGAACGCGGGCTGGCGGGTGAGGGGGCGCGGGTAGTGCACGGCGGTCGGAACGCCCTCGGCGCCCAGGGCCTTGATGAACTCGTCGCGGGTGCAGCGGAACTGCTTGAGGTCCATCTTGACGACGTAGAGGTGGTACACCGACTGCGCGCCGGGGGTGGTCGTGGGGGCGATCAGGCCCGGGATGCTCTTGATGATCTCGTCGAACTTCGCGGCGGCGGCCTGGCGCTGCGTGGTCTCGGCGGCGAGGCGGTCGAGCCTCGAGCAGCCGATGGCGCCGGTGATGTCGTTCATCCGGTAGTTGTACCCGACGGACTCGTGGAGGTACTTGTCGGTCTCGCCGTGCGAGCGGAGGAGCTTGATCGAGCGGGCGAGGGTGTCGTCGTTGCAGGTGACCATGCCGCCTTCGCCGGTGGCGAAGTTCTTGGTGGCGTAGAACGAGTAGGTCACGGCGTCGCCGTAGGCGCCCATCCCCTTGCCCTTGTACGTCGCGAGGATGGCCTGGGCGCAGTCGTAGACGACCTTGAGTTTGTGCTTGGCGCCCAGGGCCTGCACGGCGTCGATGTCGACCGGGCAGCCGTAGAGGTGCGTCGCGGTGATGGCGGTGGTGCTGGGGGTGATCTTGCGAGCGGCGTCGGCGACGTCGATCTGCATCGTGTCGGGGAGGGCGTCGACGAAGATCGGGTTGGCGCCGCGGGCGACGACCATGTTGACGGTGGCGATGAAGGACCAGGCGGGGATGAGCACGTCGTCGCCGGGGGCGAAGAGGGGCTCATAGGCGAGCTGCAGGGCGCAGGTGCCGTTGGCGCAGGTCATCGCGTGCTTGGCGCCGGTCTGGGCCGCCAGGCGGGTCTCGAGCTCCTCGCACTTCTTGGAGGCCCGGAGCATGCCGGACTTGAGGACCACGAGGGCGGCGTCGATGTCGGCCTGGGCCAGGCCCGGCGACATGAACGGCACGTTGGTCGTGGAGACGGGCGTCCCGCCGTTGACGGCGAGGGCGGCGGCGGAGGAAACCTGGACGGGGGCGTGGGCGGTGGGGGTGCCGGCGGCGGGCGACATCAAAGAACTCCCGCGACTCCGACAGGCCCGATCAGTACGGGGAATGTCAGGAATCGGATGTGTGCGGAAGGATAGCGCGGGAGGAATTCGCGGGAGCCCGAAGGGGAGGGGAGGGGTGGCGACGGGTCAGTGACGCATCGGGCGGCCGGTGTTGGCGGCGAGCTGCTGCGCATGCTGAGCGAGGGCGGTGGCGGACTGCTCGGCGAGGGCGGCGGAAAAGGCTGTCAGCTGGCGGTCGAACTCCGCGGCTTGGCGGGTCCGCAGGTCGTCGGCGAGGGACTCGCCGGCGGCGATCAGGCGGGCGAGACGGTCGGCGATGGCCGAGGCTCGGGTGACGGCGTCGGTGAGGCCGCGGGCGGAGGCGGTCGCGGCCTGGGCGCGGTCGACCAAGGGAGCCAAATCGGCAGTCCGCCGGCCGGCGTCGTCAATCCGGGCGCGGGCGGCGTCTTCTTCGGTGGTGGCGTCGGCGAGCAGGGTGCGGAGCACGGCGGTGTGGACCCGGGCCTGGTCGAGCATGTCGGCCAGAGCGGGGGCGGGGGAAGCGCCGGTGCTCGTGGTTTCACCGGTGCGGCTGATCGGGGCACCGGTGGACGCCGGCGTGCGCTTGGTCGCGTAGACGCGTGGGCGGAGGGCCCGCTGAATGTCGGCGACCGTCAGCGTGCCGGATGTCGTCGTTTTCATGCTCATGTGCAGTCTCACGGAGGGTGCGGGAGGTACATCGACCGGGTGGGAGGGTGGCGTGAGGCCCCCGGGCGAACAATCTCCGATCACCGGGTGTTGAGTGGGCGTTGATTGGGCGACGGAGGGAACCAATCGGCGCGTCAGACGGAAAGGGGGTGGGGCGTGCGCGGCATCGGGTATCGGCGCGGCGCGCGGGTTGCAGGGAGAGGGGGGTCGCCGCGGCGTCGGGGGACGCGCGAGCAGCAGGGTCAGAGCGTTGGCTCGACCGCCTTCGGGGCGCAGAGGCTTGACGCGCCCCTACGATCAGGACGTGAACACCATGACGAGAACCAGTGGTCGCCGTAGCGGCGTTCGGATGCGGCTAGTCGGGGCAGTCGGGGCGGCCATCGCGGTCGGGAGTGCGGCGGGGTGGGCGATGCCCCTCCAGCCGGGGACGGGAGCCGGGTCGGCGCCCAAGGCGCCGGCGGCGGCCCACGAGGTGTGGGAAGACCTTGCCGCGTCGTTCGGCGGGGTGTCGACGAACACCAAGCCGGCCCGCGACGTGCTCATGCGGTTCGGGCAGGCGACGGAGATCCGCGAGATCAAGGTGCGGGCCGGGCAGTTCGTGAAGGCCGGGGAGCTGCTGATCCGGGCCCGCGACTCGGAGTTCCTGCCGGCGCTGCAGCAGCAGAAGGAACGGAGCGAGAGCGTGCTGGAGATCAAGGCGGCCGCGGCCGACCTCGAGCTCGCGGAGTTCCGCTTCAAGAACCAGCAGGCGGCCAAGGACAAGAGCGCGTTCAGCGAGATCGAGTACGAGGAGGCCCGGATCAACCTCGAGACCCGGCGGGTCCAGCTCGACCTGGCGAAGTTCAACCACACGCAGGAGAAGCTCCGCTACGACCAGGCCAAGGGGCAGTACGAGCGGCTCCTGCTCGAGGCGCCGTTCGACGGGATCGTGGAGCAGGTGATCGGCGAGCTCGGGCAGGGCGTGAACGAGCAGACGGACGTGATCCGCGTCGTGGACGTGAGCAAGCTGTGGCTGGAGGCGTTCACGCCGGTGAACGAGACGCTCGACCTCAAGCTCGTTGAGGGCTCGCAGGCGTGGGTTCTCGTTGACGTGCGCGAGGGCGTGAAGGTGATGCCGGGCAAGGTGCTGCACGCGTCGCCGGTGGCGGACTCGGTGAGCGGGCTGCGCCGGGTGCGTGTGGAAATCGACAATGCCGAGGGCCTGCCGGCGGGCCTGCGGGCCCGGGTGCGGTTCACGGCTCCCGAAGGGCGGTTTGCAGGGCTGGGCGGGACGGCCTCGGGGAACACAGGCGGGACGCCTGTGCCACCAGCCCAGGGTGAGGTTGCGGAGGGCTCGCGGTGATCGATCTGACGAATATCAAGGCGCCGGGCTGGGCGCACGTCGTTGCCGAGCTTACGAGCCCGGCGCCGGACGACAAGGCGTATCTCGACCGGCTGCTGCGCATCATGGTGCAGGTGGGGGCGGCGCGCCAGGGCGTGCTGTTCGCCGCGGACCGTCGCGAGGGCGAGGAGCCCGAGCCGCGAGCGATAGCGATCTGGCCGATCCCGACGGCGAACCCGTCCGAGGTCGAAGGGCCGGCGCTGGCGGACCACATCGAGCAGGGGGCGGAGGTCAAGAGCGCGGCCCGCCAGGCGATGGTGAGCGGGCAGGCTCGCGCGTTCGGGCTCGACCAGGCCGACCCGTATTACGGGCAGACACCGGGCAAGGGAACGATCCTCGCGATTCCGCTGTCGATCGGCGTGAGCGGCGCGGGGGCGGCGATGAACGCGCCGGTGGGGGGCGTGATCGCGCTCCTGCTGGAGCCCCGCGCGAAGGACGCCGTGCGGTCGACGCTGGCGATGGCGGAGGTGCTGGCCGGATATCTCACGGGGCATGGCTCGCGCCAGGCGCTCAAGCGGACGCAGCAGGCCTCGGCGGCGCTGGACCTGGCGACGCGCCTGATCGCGGCGGTGAACACCGCGCCGAACTTCCAGGGCGTGTGCCTGCAGCTGTGCAACGACCTTGCCAAGCAGTTCAACCTCGATCGTGTGGCCCTGGGCTGGGTCCGGGGCGACCAGGTGCGGATCGAGTCGCTGAGCGACACCGAGCACTTCGACCGTCGCATGGCGATGGTGCAGAAGCTGCAGGCCGCGATGGACGAGTGCCTCGACCAGGAGCAGGCGGTCGCGTACCCCTCGCCGGCGCCCGACAAGGACGTGCTGCTGAGCCAGGCGATCACGCACGCCCACCGCGAGCTGGCGGCGGGCGACGCGAAGCTCAAGGTGTGTTCGGTGCCGCTGCGGATCGACGAGGACGTCGTGGGCGTCGTGACGCTCGAGGGCAAGAGCGACGGGCCGGTCGACCTCGCGATGGTCGAGCTGCTGCAGGCGTCGATGGACCTCGTGGCGCCGGTGCTCAAGGTGCGCCGGAGCGACGACCGGTGGCTGCCCCTGCGGGCCGCCGACAGCGCGAAGCGCGGGGCCGCGTGGGTCGTGGGGCCCAAGCACACGGTGTGGAAGCTCGTGGGGCTCACGGCGTTCGCGGCGCTGCTGTTCGTGACGTTCTTCACCATGACGTACCGGGTCGGGGCCCAGGCGACGCTCGAACCGCGGACACGCCGGGTCGTGTCGGCGCCGATGGACGGGCTGATCCGCGATCTGGGCGAGGGCGTCGAGCCGGGCAAGCGCGTGAAGGCCGGCGAGGTGCTCCTGCAGTTCGACGACACCGAGTGGCGGCTCAGCAAGGAAGACTCGCGCGGCAAGATCCAGCAGTTCGAGGCGCAGTACGCGGCCTCGATGAAGGAAGGCGACACCGCGCGGGCCGCGCAGTACGGCGCCCAGAAGCGGGGCGCCGAGTCGGAGCTCGCGCGGTACGAAGACCGGATCACCCGGGCGCAGATCACCGCCCCGATCGACGGCGTGATCCTCGCGGGCAAGATCCGCGAGCGCGTCGGATCGACGGTGAAGCTCGGCGAGGGCCTGCTCGAGATCGCGTCGCTCTCCGACATGATCGTGGTGGCGAAGCTCGACGAGCGCGACATCGCCCTTGTCAAGGACGCGTTCGACCGCGGCGAGGGCACCGGCCGGATCGCGACCCGCACCCGTCCGGGCGAGGCGATCGAGTTCCGCGTCGAGAGCATCGTTCCGGCGGCGGAGGCGAAGGAAGGGAAGAACACCTTCGAGGCTCGCTGCAAGCTGATCGATCCGCCCGCGTGGTTTCAGCCTGGGATGGAGGGCGTCGCGAAGTTCGACACCGAGCGCTGGAGCCTGCTGCACATCGGCACCCGGCGGATCGTGGACGCGGCGCGGATGTGGTTGTGGTAAGACACGGGCAGTGGGGAATGGGCAATGGGCAATAGGCCTGCTGCTCTCGGCCCATTGCCCATTCCCTATTGCCCGTTGCCTTCTCCCCTATGAGCGACCGCCCAACATTCAGTCCGTTCTGGCACCGCGTGCGGCTCATGAAGCCGCGCTTGCGGCCGCACGTCGAGATCACGCGCCAGCGGTACCGGGGGCGGCGCTGGCACGTCGTGCACGATCCGGCGAGCAACCAGTTCTACCGGCTCAACCCGGTGGCCAACGACTTTGTCGGCATGCTCGACGGGCACCGCGACGTCGAGTCGGCGTGGAAGATCTCGCTCGCGAAGTTCGGCGACGCCGCCCCCACGCAGAACGAGGTCATCCAGCTGCTCACGCAGCTGTACAGCTCGAACCTCTTGTCGGTGGACGCGACGCCCGAGACCGAGCAGCTGCTCAACCGCGGGCGCGAGCGGCGCAAGCGCAAGGCGACGCAGCAGGCGATCGGGATCATGTATTTCCGGATCAAGGTGTTCAACCCTGACCGGATGCTGGCGGCCCTCGAGCCGATCCTCCGCCCGCTCATCAACCGTTGGGGCTTCCTGCTGTGGGCCCTGCTGGTGGGAACGAGCCTGATCGCGCTCTTGCCGCATTGGGACAAGCTCGTGAGCCAGTTCCAGCGGCTCACCGGCAACCCGATCGAGTGGCTGTGGGTGCTGGCCGTGTTCATCGTGACCAAGGCGATCCACGAGACGGGCCACGGCGTGATCTGCAAACGCTTCGGGGGCCAGGTCCCCGAGTTCGGGTTCATGCTGCTGGTGCTGTTCCCCAGCCCCTATGTCGACGCCTCGTCGGCGTGGGGATTCCCGAGCAAGTGGCAGCGCATGGCCGTGGGCGCGGGCGGCATGATCTTCGAGCTCGTCGTGGCCTCGATCGCGGCGTGGGTGTGGATGTCGGCGCCCGAGGGCTCGATCACGAGCCAGGTCGCGTATTCGGCCCTGCTGTCGGCGAGCTTCTCGACGGTCGTCTTCAACGCCAACCCGCTCATGCGCTTCGACGGGTACTACATCCTCGCCGACCTGCTCGAGACCCCCAACCTCGCGCAGCGGTCGATGCAGATGATCCAGTACCCGTTCCAGAAGTGGATCTACGGGATGGAGCGCCCCACCCTGCCCAGCACGCAGAAGAGCGAGCAGATCATCCTGGGCGTCTACGGCGTGCTCAGCCTCGCGTACCGCATCTTCCTGTTCATCACGATCACGCTCTACGTGATGGGGCAGTTCTTCGCGATTGGGCTCGTGCTGGCGGTGTGGACCGCGGCGGCGTGGTTCCTCGTGCCCACCGGCAAGTTCATCCACTGGCTGGCGGCGAGCCCGTCGCTGGGGGACAAGCGGGCCCGCGCCATCTGGGCGAGCATCGCGATCGCGATCGCCGCGGTCGTCGGGTTCGGCATCATCCCCGCGCCCGACTACCGGCGGGCCCAGGGCATCGTCGAGAGCAACCGGCGCACGGGCGTGTTCTTCGGCGTCGACGGGTTCGTGCTCGAGGTGCACAAGCGCCCGGGCGAAGCGGTCGCGGCCGACGAGCCGATCGTCACGCTCGAGAACCGCGAAATCCACGAGGAGAGGCGCCGGATCGAGTCGCAGGTGGACGAGCTCGTCGCCCGCGAAGGCCAGGCGATGCAGCAGGGCGAGCCGTCGGTCGTCATGATCGCGCGCCAGAAGATCGGGGTTTACAGGGACACGATCAAAGAGCTCGACAAGCGAATCGCCCAGCTCGTCGTGCGGGCCCCGCACGCGGGCGTGCTCGTGGGGGCCGACGCGTCGAGCCTGCTGGGCGGGTACGTCCGGCGCGGCGATCAGGCGGGCGAGGTGGTCGACACGAAGGACGTGCGGGTCGCGGCGGCGGTGAGCCAGCCCGACGCGGCCGTGCTCGCCGACCCGCGCTGGGCGTGGACGGAGGTCAAGCTCCGGCGCTACTCGAGCCCGCAGAACGAGCACATCATGCTCGGCGAGAACGTGAAAGTCATGCCAGCGGGCAGGCCCGAGATCGAGCACGCGGCCCTGGGGTACTCGGGCGGCGGGTCGATCGAGAACGACCCATCGGACCAGCAGGGACGGCGCACCAAGCGCCCGGTGTTCACGGTCTACATCGACCCGGTGAAGCCCGAGGGCTGGGCCGGCGACGAGGGCTGGGCCGGGATGCCGGGCGAGCGGGTGAAAGTGCTGTTCACGCTGCCGAAGCGCCCGCTGCTGGTGCAGTGGGCGGACCGGCTGGCGAAGGCGGTGCAGGGGCGGGCGCAGATCTGAGGCAGGGGTCAGGGACCAGGGACCAGGGGCCAGGGGCCGGGGATCAGAGCAAGACAGGATCACTCGCAGGCGTGACGCAGGCACTCACGAAATACCAGGCTCTGTACGCGTCGGTCATCAGCCGGCGGAACAAGCCGCCCACGCACAAGGGGCTGGATCTGTTCGCCGCGCAGGTTGGGATGCGGGTGCGCCATCGGAGCGTGACGCTGAGCTGGCTGCGGCGGCAGGCGGAGATGGCCGACGCGCTCGCGCCGGAGATGCGCAACTGCTCGGAGGCGGCCCTCGACGACGTGCTCATGCGGCTGCGCGAGGGGTTCGTCCGCGGGACGCGCGAGGAGGAGCACGTGCGCCGGGCGCTGGCGGCCGTGCGCGAGGTCGCGCGGCGCGACACCGGCGAGGAGGCGTACATCGTCCAGCTCATGGGGGCGCTGGCGCTGTACCACGGGCGGATCATCGAGATGGTGACGGGCGAGGGCAAGACGCTCACCGGGTCGATCGCCGCGCCGCTGCTCGCGTGGCGGTACCGGCACCTGCACGTGTTCACGGTGAACGACTATCTCGCGGCCCGTGACGCGGCGAGCCGCTCTGGCATCTACAAGCGGTGCGGCTGCGATGTCGGCGCGATCGTGCAGGACATGGCCCAGGAGGAACGGTTCGGGGTGTACGCCCGTCCGATCATCTACGGCACGCCCAAGCAGATCACCGCCGACTGGCTCCGCGACCAGCTCCGCCTCGGTCAGATGAAGACCGCGTGGTTCGGGCGCAAGCTGCTGACGCTCGGGCCCAGTGGCGGCGGTGGGGGAAGCTCGGGGCCGATGGTGCCGGGGCTGCGGGCGGCGATGGTCGACGAGTGCGACGCGGTGCTGATCGACGAGGCGGTGGTGCCGCTGATCATCGCGCGGAGCCGTCGCGAGGACGAGATGGGGCCGGTGTACCGCGAGGCGACGGAGATCGCGCGCCGGCTCGACGAGGGCGCCGACTACAAGGTGGATCACCTGCGGCGCAAGGCCGACCTTACTCGCCGAGGCAAGCATCGCGTGAGCGAGATGTGCTTCCGGCTCGACAACCCGATCTGGCGGGCCGTGCGCCGGGCGGAGGAGCTCGTGCGCCAGGCGCTGGTCGCGCGCCACTGCTACCGCAACGGGCACCAGTACCAGGTTGTCGACGGGCGCGTGGTGATCGTCGACGAATACACCGGGCGATTCCTGGCCGACCGCAACTGGGAGCACGGGCTGCACCAGAGCGTCGAGGCGAAGGAAGGCATCGACGTCACCGCCGACCGCGAGACGCTCGCACGCGTGAGCTTCCAGCGGTTCTTCCGCATGTACCCCTTCCTGTGCGGCATGACGGGCACGGCCGCGGACGGCGCGGGGGAGATGGAACGCGTCTACGAGCGCCCCGTGACGGTGGTGCCGACGAACCGGCCGATCGCCCGCGAGCGGATGGAGACGCGCGTGTTCAAGACCAGCGCCGCGCGGTGGGACGCGGTGGTGGAGTCGATCGAGAAGCTGCACGAGGCGGGGCACCCGGTGCTGGTGGGCACGCGTTCGATCGAGGCGTCGGAGTTCCTCGGCAAGCGGCTCGAGGCGCGCGGGCTCAGCCACCGCGTGCTCAATGCGAACTTTGATAAGGACGAGGCGGACCTGATCTCCCTCGCCGGCAAGGGCGGACGCGGGGGACGCGCCGCCATCACCGTCGCGACGAACATGGCCGGGCGCGGCACCGACATCAAGCCAGACCCCCAGGCCCTCGAGGTCGGCGGGCTGCACGTCATGCTCACCGAGATGCACACCGCCCAGCGCATCGACCGGCAGTTCATCGGGCGCGCCGGGCGCCAGGGCGACCCGGGCTCGTCGCAGATCTTCGTGAGCCTCGAGGACGAGCTCGTGAAGCTGCACGCCCGCTCGACGGCGGGCACGATCGCGCGGTCCGCGAGCACGCTGGAACTCGCGGGGACGATCCGCGCCGTGGCGCTGCGGGTGTTCAGGCTCGCCCAGCGCCGGGCCGAGGCACGCGGGCGCATGAGCCGTCGCGAGGTGCTGCGCCAGGACGACTGGATGGATAAGTACCTGCCGGGGTGGTGAGCGGTCTTGGGCATGGGTGCCCCGGCGGAGCTTTGTCCGCCGGGTCTGGTGAGCGACGCGAGCGCAAGGGAGTGGAGAGCCGCTGCTTGCGTGGACGTGCGGTTGAACCGTCGGCTTCCCGATAGCGAGCGTTCACCGTGAGCTCGCGCTCACGGCTCGTTGCCGACCCGCCACGCCGCCCCGCACTCGGGGCAGACCGTGCAGCCGTCGGCGCCGGCCGCCGCGCCGTCCAGGTCGTAGGTGCACGCCGGGCATCGCTTGTCCGCGAGGAACGCCGCGACGAACTCGCTCGTGAAGCCGCGGTGGACCAGCCATCGGTACACGAACGCGCAGGCCATCCACGCGCCCACGTTCGCCACGACCAGGAGCGGCGCCCACGCGTACGCCGACAACCCGGACTTCATCAGCACCGGCACGAGCCACAGCGACAGCATGATGCACGCGACGCTCACCGCCCACGCGTACCGATTGCTGGCCTTGGTCAGCGGCGTTCGCAGCCGGTCTTCGATCCGGCGGCGCACGTCGGCCGGCACGCCCTCGAAGGACGCCGTGCGGGGCAGGTCGTCGCGCAGGCCGTAGAGCTGGGTCGGGCGGGCGCGGTGGTCGGTGATGGAGAACTTGAACATCGGCACGGAGCTTACTCGGAGAGAGCCCGCTTGGATTGCAGTCGCCACGCCGCGCCGCATTCGGGGCACACCGTGCATCCGTCCGCTTCCGGCGTGCACCCCGCGAGGTCGTGGCCGCACGAGGCGCAGCGCCGCTCTTCCAGAAACGCGATCACCACAAACGGCGTCATCGCGCTGTTCTTCGACGCGCGGTAGAGCAGGAACGCGGTCAGCGTCCCCATGATGCCGGCCGCCCCGAGCGCGGCGAGGCGTGGGTATTCCGGCGACAACTGGCGGTAGCCGTACATCACGCCGAGCATTCCGGAGATGTACACGCCGGCCGCGGCCGACGCCGGCGACGACGCCTTGCCCTTCGCCGCGGCCAGGGCTCTGGCGCGTCTGGCGATCCAGGCGTGCACCTCACGCGGCACGACGCTGGGGCGCAGCCACCGCGCGGGGTCGGTGCGGAGCCCGTAGAGCGTCACTTCCTTGCTGCGGTCGTCGCCGGTGCGCCGGGGCATGGGGGTCACAGGCTCCGTCAAGTCGTTGCGTTTGGGTGAGAGGGTGGTAGGGATGGGAGGGGCGGGAGTCGCCACGCCGCGCCGCACTCAGGGCACTCGACGAGTTCGATTTCGGCGTCCCCGAGGCCCGTGAGGTCGTAGGCACACGCGGGGCAACGCCGCACGGCCAGGAACGCGCGGATGACATCCGGCTCGCGCCGGGTCTCAAGCAGGAACCCGCCGATCAGCAGCGCGGTGACACCGAGCAATGCGTAGAGGATGGCGTCTTCTGCCGCGATCGTGCCGAGGTGCTTGCGCTGGCCGATCCACAGTCCCAGCCCCAGCGCGCCGACGAGCATGCCCACGCCCACGGCTCGCTTCCAGGTGATCCGGAAGCGGAAACCTGGGCGACGAAACTCGGCGCGGATGCGGGTCTGCACATCGGGCGGAAGGTCCAAGCCGGTCATCACCAGGGGCGGTGCCCCGCTGGGCAGAGCACAGAGTTTCACGCGCCGTCCACGATGATCGACAACGCGTCGCGTGAGCCTGCCCCAGAGGCTGTCTCGCCGGGTCGTCGTCGCCAGCGATGGCGTCCCGGGGTCGCCTCGCTCGCTGCTCGATGGCTGCGTTGTTGATGACATGGCGGCTGCCGCGCGCTCGCGGCTCCTATTGCGCGTTTCGGGGACGAACGATATCACCTGGCGCTCGGGGATCCGTGGGTTCGTGACGTGGTCAGTTAGCGGCGAAGTATCTCCGCGGCATGCGCCACGCGGCTCCACACTCCGGACACTGGGCGAGCCGGTCGGCCGCGCGCCGGACGCCTTTGAGGTCGTACGCGCACGACGGACATCGTCCCTCGAGGAGGAACGCCTTGACGACCGGCGACTCGTGCGATGTTCGTTTCCCTAGGAGGAACAGCAGCACGAGCACGATGATGCCACCGACAAGAACATACACGCCGGCGTCATAGAGATCGTCCATGGACAGACCAGCGGCATCGGCGATGCGGTCGCCGGCGATCGGCACACCCACCAACAGACCCAACGTCACCGGGATAGCGATCAACGAACCGACCACAACGAGTCGGCGTTGACGGTTGTTCTTCCCCGTGAGCCGAATCTCGATCCGCCGCTTCTCGTCGTACCGAAGGTCCCCTTGATCTCGCAGCAGGGCCGAACCGCCGGTCGGCGGGCCGTAGAGCTTGACGGGGCGGCCGCGGTGGTCGGTGTTAGTACTCTGCATTCTCCACTCGCTTGCGCTCGCGTCTCTTACCGAGCCCTTGTCTCGGGCACGAACGAGATCACCTGGCGCTCCGGAATCCGCGGGTCCGCGAGACGCAGCACGTGGGCGTAGTGGGCCGCGGCCGCCTGGCGGGTGTAGCGGCGCTCGAAGAGCTCGCGGGCGAGCCGTCCCTGCTCCGCGGCCTTGGCCTTGTCTTTCATCAGCGACCGGATGCCGTCGGCGAGCCCCTGGGCGTCGCCGAGCTTGAACCACATGCCCACGCCCTCGCCCTGCACGAGCGTGTCGAGCTCCGAGCCCTCTTCGCTGAGTGCCAGCACCGGGCGCCCGACCGCGAGGGCCGAGTAGAGCTTGCTCGGGAAGCTGATCCCTTCGATCCCCTTCGCGATCGTCACGAACGACGCGTCGCACGCGCACAGCGACTCGTTGAGCTTGTCGAACGGCTGGTACGGCAGCAGCAGCGTGTTCGTCAGCCCGCGGGCCTTGATCTGCTCTTCGAGCCAGGCCTTGCGCCCGCCCGAGCCGACGAAGACCATGCGGAAGTTTTCGTCCTTGAGAATGGCCGCGGCCTGCAGCAGCGTCTCGAACTCGTAATACAGCCCGAGGTTGCCCGAGTAGAGCACCGTGAACGGCTCGACGAGCCCGTGCTGCTTGGCGAAGCCCGACTCGGCCTTGGGCATGGGGTAGAGCTTCTCGCGGTCGGCCCAGTTGGGGATGACGTGCACGCGGGCGGGATTGACGCCGTAGGCGTTGCAGAGCAGTTTCTTCGCCGCCTCGCACAGCACGATCGTGTGGCTCGCCCGGGTGTACGTGAAGCGGTTGAACCAGTGCCACGTGCGCTCGATGAACCCACCCTTGCGAATGGTCCCGACCCACACGGCCATCTGCGGGTACGCGTCGTGGAGCAGCATCACGTACGTGTGCCGCCGGAACAGCGACACGAACGCCCCGATGATCCCCAGGAACGGCGGGTTGGTCGTGTACAGGTGCACGTCGCGCCGATGGCTTGTGAGCAGCACTCGAATCGTCAGCGGCACGATGAAGGTCAGCGAGTTGAGTAGCCGCCCGAGCAGGTTGTTCTTGTTGAACCGCGTCGTCAGCAGGCGCCGGACCTCGACGTTGTCGACGAACTCGTGGAGTTTGACGGGCTGCCAGGTTTCTCTGGGGCCATAGCTCGGACGGGTCGTGATGACGGAGACGTCGAACCCCTCATCCGCAAGCTCGTGGGCCAGCTCGTGCAGCAGGTGCCCCGTGCTCGCGACGTCGGGCATGTAGTACTGGTTCAGGATGACCAGCGGCGTGCGTGTCTGGTGAGTGTCAGGCATCGTTTGCGCGTTCGGCCGGCGATCCGGGGGCGGGGGGTCCGAGTATATCGGCGGGTGGGAGCACACCCTTTCCCTCCGCTGACCGTTCCGCCCCCGGGACCCCGATTGTGCGGGGCCGCCGGGTGCAGAGTGCCGATCATGGCCGCTGGATGACGCAGGTGATGACTTCAGAAACGAACGACACGGCCCGCTTCCGCAGCCCGCACTCAACCGGGCACCGGGTCCGCCGCGCCCTGTGGGGCCTGGTGGGGTCGACGCTGTTCCGGTGGTCGCCGCGCTGGTTCTTCCGCTGGCGGGTGATGCTGCTGAACCTGTTCGGGGCGAAGGTGTCGACCAAGGCCCGGATCTACCCGACGTGCCGGGTGCTCATGCCGTGGAACCTGGAGATGGACGAGCACGCGACGCTGGCGAACGACGTGGAGTGTTACAACGTATCGCCGGTGAAGATCGGGGCCCGGTCGGTGATCAGCCAGCTGTGTTATCTGTGCCCGGGCAGCCATGACTTCGAGGATCCCGCGAGGCCGATTACGTACGAGCCGATCACGATCGGGTCGGACGTGTGGATCGCGGCCGACGTCTTCGTCGGCCCGGGCGTGACGATCGGCGACGGGGCGGTGGTGGGGGCCCGGGCCGGCGTCTTCGCGAACCTGCCGGCGTGGACCGTGTGCGTGGGGATGCCGGCCAAGCCGGTGCGCAAGAGGGTGATGAAGACGAAGGAAGAGATCGAGGCATCGAGGCAACAAGGCATCGAGTGACGGAGTGCTGTTCTTCCCTGGCCCCTGATCCTGGCCCCTGACCCCTTCCATGCCCTTCTCCATCTTCATCCAAACCCTGAACGAAGAGGACAACCTTCCCGGGTGCCTCGACTCGGTCGCGTTTGCCGACGACATCGTCGTGCTCGATTCGCTCTCGACCGACGGGACCGAGCGGATATCTCGCGAGCGGGGATGTCGCTGGTTCGCCCGAAAGTTCGACGGGCGCGGGCCGCACCAGAACTGGGCGATGGAGAACATCGAGTTCAAGCACCCCTGGGTGTTCTACCTCGACGCGGATGAGCGGATGACGCCCGAGCTGCGCGCCGAGTGCGAGCGGATCGCGGCGGACGCGGGCGAGCAGCGCGTCGCGTTCTACGTCGGTCGCAAAAACTTCTTTCGCGGGAAATGGATCCGCCACGCGATGCCGCCGGGCGCGATCATGCGGTTCTTCAAGCCGCCGAAGATCCGCTTCGCCCGCCTCGCCAACCCGGTCCCCACCATCGACGGCGAGCACGGCTATCTCCGCGAGCACTTCCTCCACTACAACTTCTCCAAGGGCCTCAGCGAGTGGTTCGAGCGCCACAACCGCTACTCGACCTATGAAGCCAAGGAGACGATCAAGGCCCTCGCCGACCGGCCGGTGCGCCTGGGGAACCTTTTCAGCGGCGACTCGATCACGCGCCGGATGGAGCTCAAGAACATCAGCTTCCGCATGCCGGGACGGCCGCTGCTGAAGTTCCTGTACATGTACTTCTTCAAGCTCGGCATCCTCGACGGCGGGCCGGGGCTCACATACTGCGTGCTGCAGGCGATCTACGAGTACCAGATCGTGCTGAAGGTGAAAGAGCTGCGCCGGATCGAGCGGGGGCTGTCGGGGAGCTAGACGGAACTGGAAGAGGACTCACCGCAGAGGCGCAGAGGACGCGGAGGAAGGCAGTTCACCACGGAGGACACGGAGATCACGGAGAAAGCGAGATTGGATTTGAACTCAATGCTCTCTCCGTGTCCTCCGTGCTCTCCGTGGTGAAACTCTTCGTCTGCATTCGTGCGAGCCCTCTGCGCCTCTGCGGTGAATCCTGATTTCCGAGCGTCTTATGCGGATCCTCCACTACCACCGCAACATCCTGCTCAGCCGCGGCGGCATCGTGCGCAGCGTGCTCGACCTGTGCGGCGCCCTCGCTGCCCGCGGCCACGAGGTCACGCTCGTGACGCCCGAAGACCGCGACGTGCCGGCGTCGTGGCGCACCGGCGGCCCGGGCCTCCCGAAGGTCATCAGGATCGCTCAGCCGCGCCTTCCGAGCGGGCTGTTCGCTCCCGGCCAGCTTGGGCCGCTGGCGCCGCTGGCGAGGGACGCCGACGTTCTCCACCTCCACGGCCTGTGGACCGCGAGCAACGCCCAGGTCGCCCGCGTCGCCCGGCGCGTCGGCCTCCCCTGTGTCCTCAGCCTCCACGGCATGCTCGACGACTTCAGCCTGAGCGTCAAGCCGCTGAAGAAGAAGCTGTTTCTGCTCACCAGCGGCGGGGCGCTGCTCCGCATCGCCGCGGAAATCCACTGCGCCTCGGCTGAGGAGCTCGCCCAGGCCAGGCGCCACCTCCCCGCCAACAAAGGCATCGCGATCCCGCTTCTCTTCGACACGGCCCCGTTCGCCACGCTCCCGGGTCCCGACGCCGCCCGCAAGGCGTTCCCGATGCTCGCGTCGGGCCGTCCCGTTGTGCTGCTCACAGGACGGCTCGTTCACAACAAGGGTGGGGCTGTGCTGGTGGAGGCGGCGGCGATCCTGAAGTCCCGCGGCGTCCACGCCGTCGTTGCGCTCGCCGGCGCCCCGGAGGGCGACTTCGTGAGCGAGCTGAAGGCGCTCGTCGAGCGACTTGGTGTCGCCGATCGCGTGGCGATCCTGGGGATGGTCTCGGGCGACCTCAAGCTCTCGGTCTATCAGGCCGCCGACGTGTTCGCCCTGCCGAGCATCCACGAGAACTTCGGGCTGGTGGTTCCCGAGGCCTTGTGCTGCGGCGTGGCGCCGGTGATTTCGCCGGGGGTGATGATCGCCCGGGACCTCGAGGCCGCGGGCGGGTGCGTGGTGACCGAGCGCACGCCTCAGGCCTTTGCGGACGCGATTGGGGCCCTGCTGGCCGATCCGGCACGCCGGGCGGGCCTGGTCCGCGCAGGACGTACGTGGGTGAATTCGGCGCTCAGCCCGTCCGATACCATTGCCCGCTACGAACACCTCTACGAGTCCGTCCGCGGCGGGGGGGGTGGGGGGGGAGCACGCGCGCGATGAAGATCCTGCACTATTTCGACCGCGTGCGCCTCGAAGAGGGCGGGACCATCCGCGCCGCCCTCGACATGTCCACGGCCATGGCGCGCTTGGGCCACAAGGTCACCATGGTGACCTACGACGACACCGACGCGCCGCCCGAGTGGAAGACCGCCGACCCCGCGGCCTCGCCCGGGGTGGTCCGCATCGATCCGCCCGCGCGCCCCGGCCGGTTCTTCTCGAAAGCACAACTCACGGCGATGGCGCCGATGCTCGCCGACGCCGACATCGCCCACCTCCACGGCATGTGGGTCCCCAGCAACCCGCAGGTTGCCTCGATGTGCCGGCGCCTCGCCACGCCCTACGTGGTGAGCATCCACGGCATGCTCGACGACTGGGGCATGCAGCAGCGCGGGCTCAAGAAGAAGATCTACCTCGCGCTGCAGGGCAACGCCATGCTCCGCAACGCCGCGGCCCTGCACACGACCGCCGAGGGCGAGCGCGAGCAGTCGAGCAAGTGGATGCCCGGCGGGCGCTGGATGGTGATCCCCTACATCGTCGACCTCAGCCCCTTTCGCACGCTCCCCGGCCCGGCCGAGGCGCGGGCGAAGTTCGGGCTCACTGAGAACGGCCCGCCCAGCGTCATCTTCCTCAGCCGCCTGCACTACAAGAAGTGCCCCGAGATCCTGCTGCGGGCGTCGGCCCAGTTGCACGCCCGGGGCATCGTCCACCGCCTGCTCATGACCGGAACGGGCGAGCCCGACTACGTCGAAACGCTCAAACGGCTCGCCGCCGAGCTCAACCTCGGCGAACGGTGCTCGTTCCTGGGGATGGTGAGCGGGTCGCTCAAGCTGTCGCTGTACGAGGCGGCGGACGTTTTCGCCCTGCCCACGAGCCAGGAGAACTTCGGGCTGGTGTTCGCCGAGAGCCTCGCCTGCCGCACTCCGGTGGTCGGCACCAGGGGCACCGACATCTGGCGCGAGCTCGAGTCCAGCGGCGGGGCGGTCATCGCCGACCGCACGCCCGAGGCGTTTGCCGACGCTCTGGCGGGGCTGCTCACCGATGCCCCGCGCCGCCGCTCAATGGGGGAATCCGGGCGTCGCTGGGTGTTCGGGGCGCTCGACGAAGCCCGGATCAGCGCGGATTTCGACAAGATGTACTCGGCGGCGGCCCCGGCCACGAACCCCGGCCGGGTAACCGCATTATCATCGTGAACCGGAGGGGGCGAACCCGATCGGGTTCTGGTAAGTAAGGTCTCACGCTCACACAGCCGATAGTTACGGGACGCATGGAACAGTTCTTGGCCGCATATCTCGGGCTTGGTGGCGTGGCGCTGCTGGCGTTCATGGCGTGGGAGCACATCACCGGGCGCACGGATCTCTTCACGACCCGCAACGTGTGCCTGCTGGGGCTGGTGATCTTCCAGTTCGTCAGCGGCGTGCTCGTGATGGTGATGGGTGTCGAGGACCGGTACACGATCAACAACTATGCGGCAACGGGCCTGAAGTTCGCCGCGATGCTCACGCTCTGGACCGTGGTGTTCCTCGTGGTCTACCGGCGCGGCTGGATCGCCGACCCGCTGGCACGGCGCGTGCCGGTCTCCCCCGCCATTCCCGGCGTGACGGCCCTGTGGACGCTCGCGGTGATGACGACCGTGATGGCCGCCGCCATGAAGTTCGGCGTCCGCATCCCGCTCATCGGTGTGCTCTCGAACTTCGTCGCGCTCGCCTTCACGGCCATCGCGGCGGGCCTGGCCGGCTGGATCTGGGCGCCGCGACTGTTCAACCCCGTCGTCGCGGCGGGCGCCATCGCGATCGTCGGCGTCAACGCCGGCCTCGCGACCTGGGGCGAGTTCGGGCGTCGCCCGCTCATGGGCGTCGGCATGGGCATGCTGTGGGGGATGTACTACTCCCACTGGCGCTACCTCCCGTTCAAGCGGATGGCCCTCCAGGCCGCCATCGTCTCGCTCCTGCCGCTGACCGCGGTCGCGCTCCAGACGAGTATCCGAAGCTGGGACGCCACCACGAACCTCGCGGCCACCGTCAACGCGGTGAAACAGTCCGGCGACGTCGGCAAGGGCGTCATGCTGCTGGGCACCGGCCAGGACACCGCCGGCAAGAGCCTGTTCTGCATCGAGAACTTCCCCGAGGAGCACGAGTACCGCCCCTTGCACGCCCTGTGGTACTTCTTTGTCTACCCCGTCCCGCGCGAGAAGTGGCCCGACAAGCCCTACACGCTCTCGAACGACCTGCCGCGTCTGGCCCGAATCCCCGGCGTCCCGCTCGACGGCGGCATGACCGTCGGCCCCGGCATCGTGGGCCAGGCCGAGGCCGACGGCGGGTGGATCACGCTCGTGATCTACGGCGTGCTCATGGCCATGGTCTTCCGCTTCTTCGACCACGCCGCCCTCGTGAACGTGAGCAACCCGCTGCTGGTCATGCCTGTGGGCGGTGCGCTGGGGCAGGTGGCGGGCACCACCCGCGGCGACACCTCGCAGTTCATGTGGATCTTCATGTTCGGCACCGTCGGGTCGTGGGCGATGCTGTTCGTGCTCTCGAAGATGCTCGAACGCTTCAATCCCGCGGCGTTTATGTACGCCCCGGCCGAGGACCACGACGCCGGCGACCACGCCGGGGCCGATGAGTCCGGGATCGTCGATCCTAACGTCGCGTACGAATACGAGCACGAAGACGCGTACGGCACGGCCCGCTGAGGTCGGCCCCCGCTCACGACGATCCAGCGAACGCCTGCTCCGCCAAGTCGATGGCCCGCGACAAGGCCGCGGCCTTGTTCACCGTCTCCATGTACTCGGCCGGCGTCTCCGAATCGGCGACGATGCCGCCCGCGGCCTGCAGGTGATAGAGCCATCCAGACGCGTCACGGGCCGCGGTCGGCACGACCATGGTCCGCAGCGCCAGCGCGATGTCCATGTCCCCCGAGAGCGAGACGTAGCCCAGGCCCCCGCCATAGGGCCCGCGCCGCACGGGCTCGAGCTCGTCGATGATCTGCATGGCGCGGATCTTGGGTGCGCCGGAGATGGTGCCCGCGGGGAGCGTCGCCCGCAGGGCGTCCCACGCATCGAGGCCCGGGCGCAGCCGTCCGGTGACTGTCGAACTGATGTGCATCACGTGGCTGTACCGCTCGACGTGCATGAGCGACGGCAGGTCGATCGTGCCCGGAACGCACACCGAGCCCACGTCGTTGCGCCCCAGGTCGACGAGCATCGTGTGCTCGGCCCGCTCCTTGGGGTCGGCGAGCAGATCCTGCTCCAGGGCCTTGTCTTCCTCGGGCGTCGCGCCGCGCTTTCGCGTGCCCGCGAGGGGGCGGTTGGTGAGGACGAGGGCCTGCGGGTCCGAAGGGGAGTGGCGCACGCGGCACAAAATCTCCGGGCTTGACGCCACCAGAATGCACCCCTGTGCCTGCAGGTAGGTCATGTACGGGCTCGGGTTCACCGCCCGCAGCGCCCGGTACACGTCAAACGGGTCGGACGCGCTGCGCCGCTCGAACCGCTGCCCGAGCACAACCTGGAAGATGTCCCCCGCCCGGATGTACTCGAGCGCCCTGGCGACCATCCCCGCGTGCTGGTCCTTCGTGATGTTCGACGCCAGCGGCGCCGGCGGCGGCCCCAGCCCCCCCACGCCCTTCCCGAGCACACGTCCCGAGGTGAGCGGCTTGGAGTGCGTCTGGATCTCCTTCGCACGGCGTTCGAGCGCGTCGACGCCCAGGTCGTACGCGCCGGCGATCTGTGCGTCGGTCGCGTCCGGCGGCACCTCGACGAGTCGGACAACCGTGACGAGCCGGTCGACGTGGTCGAAGACGACGACGCCGTCGTAGTAGCCGAAGTGCAGGTCGGGAAGCTTGCGGTCGTCGCGCGGGGCCGAGGCGAAGTCGAGCTTCTCGGGCTCGACGTAGCGCACGCTGTCGTACGCCGCAAACCCGACCCAGCCGCCGAGCATGCACTTGGGCAGCCCGAGCTCGGGCGGGTTGATGAGCTTGAGATGGGCCGTGAGCCGGCGAGGCACGTCGAGGGGGTTGGCCTCCTCGCCTGTCGACGCGGCCCCGGGCTGGCCGGCCCTTCGGCGCCCGCGATGGTCGGTGGTCGTGACCGTGCGCTCGAACGCGACGACCTCGATCGCCGGCTGGGCTCCGAGGATCGAGTGGCGTCCGAGCCGCTCGCCGCCCTCGACGGATTCGAGCAGGAAGCTGGGGGCCGTGCGCTCGTCGGGGGCCACCAGTCGCCGGTACGCGAGCACGGGCGTGAGCTGGTCGTCGAGCAGGCGCAGGCACACGGGGATGACGAGCGTGGCCGGCGGGGAGGGGGGGTCGGTGCGTCGGGCGTCGTGGACGAGGGCGAGGAAGCGGTCTTTGGTGGGCGATTCGAGCACGCGGGGAGGGTAGATCAGCGAGGCGCGCACTCGAATGGAGAGCTCATAATGTGGACATTTACCAAACGAACCGTCCCAATTGCGGGCGCCTGGCCCAGTACTGGCCCGTCATGTACACTAAAGCGTACAGATAGATGTACCTTCATCCGATGGTGGGATCTATGACTCGAACGACTGACATCACAAGCTTCACGGAGCACCGCCAGAATCTCCGCGAGCACCTGAACCGGATCAAGGAGACCGGGCGCCCGCTGTACGTCACGACCAACGGCGAGACCGAGGCGGTCGTGCTCAGCGCCAAGGCGTATGACGAACTCGCCGACCGAGCAGATCTGGCGGAAACACTCGCGATGATCCAGCTGAGCGAGGCCGACATCAAGAACGGGCGCGTACGCGATGTGCGTGACGCCCTGCACGACATCGCCGCGAAGCACGGGCTGTCGATCCAGCGATGAGCTTCCGCGTCGTCATCACGCGGGAGGCGGAAGACGCGATCGCCGCCCAGGTTGAGTACCTCAAGAAGCAGAGCGCCCCCGAGGATCGGGTGGTTCGCTGGCTCGCGGGCCTGTTCGACCTCATCGACTCGCTCTACGAGTTGCCGCGTCGCTTCCCGGTCGCCGAGGCGGTGACCGCCGTCGCGGGGTACGAGGTGCGCCGCGTCAACTACGCCGACTGCGGGGTCTTCTTCCGAGTAGATGACGCGCAGTCGCTCGTGGAGATCGTCGCGTTCCGTCACGGGCGTCAACGCCCGTGGCTCGAGGGCACGTGACGCGACAGGTTGGGTCGTGCACGAGGGCGAGGAAGCGGTCTTTGGTCGGCGATTCGAGCACGGGGGCGGGTAGAAACCCGAGGCTCACCGTAAGGTGGCCACGTGGCGCGTCGCCCCAGACTCGAAGCGGTGCGGGCAGTTCATCGGCGGCAAGTGCTTGTCATTGGTGGCGTATTGATCTTGCAGGCCGCGTTCATCACGCTGGTAATGATCTGGAACGAGTTTGGCGACTATGTCTCCAAGCTTCGTGGAGCGGTTCTCGGCTTCAATGGGCTCGCGCTTCTCGTCATCACCGCGATCTCTGTGTGGACACTGGTGCGGCTGAAGGCGATCATGAGAACTGCGGGTGCGCATGACGGGCGGATCTGTCGTCGGTGCACGTACCCCATGTCCGACGATTTCACCCAGTGCCCCGAGTGCGGCCACGCTCAGGACATGCAGCAAACCGTCGCCGATTGGCAACGCCTTCTCCGGGATCACCCGAAGGTGCGGACGCGCACGGACGGCGTGAGCGGCCTGCTCGGCCCGGATCGCAACTGGGGGGACTGAACTCGTTCACGGCGGGAATTCTCGCTCCCCGGTTGTTGAGAATGCGGTATCATCTGACGTGCCCGACCCGGCCCTCTCCATCCGCGGCCTGAAGTTCCGCTACGGCGCGACCAACGACGCCGACATCGCCGGCCCCGCCTGGACCATCGACATCCCCACCCTCGACCTCGCCCCCGGCGAGCACCTCCTCCTCACCGGCTCCTCCGGCCGCGGCAAGTCCACCCTGCTCTACCTCATCGCCGGCGTCCTCGACCTCGCCGCTCCGAACACCGGTGAGGTCCGCGTCGCCGGTCGCAACATCCACGCCCTCCGCGGCGCCGCTCGCGACACCTTCCGCGGGCGCTCCATCGGGATGATCTTCCAGACGTTCCACCTTCTCCCCGGCTTCAGCGCCGCCGAGAACGTGATGGCCGCCCTCATGTTCAGCGACATCCCGCCGCGCGAACACCGCGCCCGGGCCGTCTCGCTCCTCGGGCGCCTCGGCATCACCACGCCCGACCGCGATCCCGACCGTCTCAGCGTCGGCCAGCAGCAGCGCGTCGCCGTCGCCCGGGCCCTCGCGTGCCGCCCCGCCCTCGTGCTCGCCGACGAGCCGACGGCCAGCCTCGACCCCGCGAACTCCGCCGCCGCGGTCGAGCTCATCCAGTCCGTGTGCCGCGAACAGCACGCGGGCCTCTTGTGCGTGAGCCACGACCCGTCGCTCGTCTCCAAGTTCGACCGTCGCGCCAGCCTCGATGACCTCGCCTCGGTCCCGGCCGCAGTGGGGGGCGCGTAACTCGTGGCCATCACCGACTTCACCATCATCCGCCGCAGCATGACCGCCCGGCTCTTCTCGACCGTGACGACCATCGTCACCGTCGCGGTCGCCGTCGCCCTCATGCTCGTGCTGCTCTCCATGCGTGACGCCGGCAAGGCCGCGTTCGAACGCGGCAGCGGCAACATGCACCTGCTCGTCTCGCGCGACGCCTCGCCGATGGTCGCGGTGCTCAACGGCGTCTTCTACGCCAACGCCCCCGCACGCCCGATTCCCTGGAAAAAGTACGCGGAGCTCATCAATTCGCAGCCCTTCGCCTGGGCCATCCCCACGCTCCAGGGCGACAGCTACCGCGGCTATCCGACGATGGCGACGGTGCCCGAGTTCTTCCGCGACTTCACGATCGACGAAGACACGCCGTGGACCTTCGCCCAGGGCCGCGCCTTCGGGGCCCCCTTCGAGGTCGTCGTCGGTTCGCAGGCCGCCGCCGCCACCGGCGTGCGCGTCGGCGACACCGTCAACCTGACCCACGGCGTCGAACCGCCGCGTCAGCTCCGGGCCGCGGGCTCGGAAAACGCCGCCCTCCCCCACGTCCACACGCAATACGTCTACACCGTCGTCGGCATCCTCGCCCCGACCGGCTCCTCGCACGACCGCGCCGTCTTCAGCGACCTCACGAGCTCGTGGATCCTCCACGCCCACGACCGGCGCGAGCGTGAAGAGGGCCACGGCCACGCCGACGAACCCAAGCTGACCGCCGCCGACCTCACCGACGATGACAAGCTCATCACCGGCATCTACCTCCGCGTGGCGACCCGCGCCGGCGCCGACGCGACGGCCGTCCTCCCCCAGGTCTTTGACGCCCTGCGGCGCGACATCTCGATCACTGTCGCGAGCCCGACCGACCAGATCCGCCGCCTCTTCGGCATCATCGGGAACATCGACCAGCTCTTCGTCGCGATGGCCGCGGTCGTGATGGTGTCGAGCGCGATCGCGATCATGCTCGCCCTGTACAACTCGATGGAGCAGCGCCGGCGCCAGGTGGCGGTGCTCCGCGTGCTGGGCGCGAGCCGCGGGCGCATCTTCGGATTGGTCGTCACCGAATCCGCGTTGCTCGGCCTGCTGGGGGCCGCCGCCGGCCTCGTCGCGGCCGTCGTCGCCGCCCGCGGGGCGGCGTGGGTCCTTCGCCGTGACCTGGGCCTGGTCATCAACCCCGACCTCAAGCTCGAGTGGGTGCTTGTGGTGTGCGTCGCGACGGTGGTCCTCGCCGCTTTGGCGGGCGTTGTTCCGGCGATGATGGCCTACCGCACGCCCGTGGTTCGCAGCCTGCGGCCCCTGGGCTGAATTTCGGCTCACTTGCCGGTGCTGCACCCGCCCCGATCCCGAGTCGGTACCATTCCCTGCGCACCTAGTGAGAACCCCGGCATGCGTGTTTTCTGGGCCCTGATTGCTGTCCTTGTCGTCGCCGCCGGCTGTGTCCTGCTTTTGCAGGGTGGTGAACCCGCGCCGATCGTCACCACGGCCCTCGACACCAGCCCCTCCGCCGCGACTCCGCCGCGCCCCGACCCCGCGCCGACGCCCTCGAAACCCGTCGAACCCCAGCCCGCCGCCTCGCTCGACACCGCCCTGCACGACGCGGCCAAGGACGCGGGTGTCAAGGTCGACCTGCCCATGCCCCCGCCGTCCCTGCCCGCGGACGCGGCCGCCGAGCCAAAGCCCGCGCTCCCCGACCCGCTCAAGCCGACGCCCCCACCCGGTGCCTCCACCCCCGCCCCGCCGCCGAGCGAGGCGGACGTCACTGACCTGGTCTCCACCATCGCCGGCGGCACTCCGACCCCGCTCCCCGAGGTCCCCGTCGGCGTCGCCATCACCCGCAACGACGACGGCTCGCTCCTGCTCGACCACCGCTTTACTGTTCGGGGCGAAGGCACCATCGATCGCCCCTACGAGATCGCTTGGGAGTTCCTCGTCTCCGCGAGCGAGACCTACAAGCCGCGCCTCGGCCAGAAGAAGCTCCCCGACTGGCTCGAGCTCATCAACCACCGCTACGTCCGCATCACCGGCTTCGTCGCTTTCCCCATCATGGCCGAGAGCCCCGACGAGATGCTCATCATGCTCAACCAGTGGGACGGCTGCTGCATCGGCGTCCCGCCCACGCCCTACGACGCCGTCGAGATCAAGCTCTCCAACGCCGTCAAGGGCGACGACCGCCTCAAGACCTTCGGCACCGTCGAAGGCCTCTTCAGCGTCGACCCGTACCTCGTGAAGGACTGGCTCATCGGCCTCTACCTGATGAAGGACGCCAAGCTCACCAACACCACCGGCCTGCAGACCAGCCCTCACATCACCAAGCCCGAGCCGTGATCGAACGTCCTCTTCCGCCCCCACTTGATGCCTCGATGCCCCTCCATACAGGTTGACGCCTAGATGCCCTCTTCTCCCCCCATCGACCTCCGCTCCGACACCGTCACCCGCCCCACGCAGGCGATGCTCGCGGCCATGAACTCGGCCCCGCTCGGCGATGACGTCCTCGGCGACGACCCCACCGTCCACGCCCTGCAGGAGCGCGTCGCGGCGATGCTCGGCAAGCAGGCCGCGTGCTTCGTCCCCTCCGGCACGATGGCCAACCAGCTGGCTATTCGAGTGAACACCGAGCCCGGCGACGAGATCATCGCCCACGCCGACTCGCACATCATCCACTACGAGACCGGAGCACCGGCCGTCATCAGCGGCGCGAGCATCCGCCCCCTCTCCGGTCAGCACGGCCAGTTCGACGCCTCCGATGTCGAAGCCGCCATCCGCCCGGAGAACGACCACTTCCCGCGCTCGCGATTGGTCGTCATCGAAAACACCCACAACCGCGGCGGCGGGGCCGTCTGGGCGATCGAACGCATCGCCAGTGTGTGCGCCACCGCCGCCCGACACCAACTCCGCCGCCACCTCGATGGCGCCCGCGTCTGGAACGCGAGCGTCGCCTCGGGCAAGTCCCCCAGCGAGATCGCTGCTCACTTCGACACCGTCTCGGTCTGCTTCTCCAAAGGACTGGGCGCGCCAGCCGGCTCGGCCATCGTCGGTGACCGTGACACGATCGCCAAGGCCCGGCGCTTCCGCAAGATGCTCGGCGGCGCCATGCGTCAGTCCGGCCTCCTCGCCGCCGCCGCCCTGCACGCCCTCGACCACCACGTCGAGCGTCTCATCGACGACCACGACAACGCCCGTCGCCTCGCCGACGGCATCTCCGGCGTCCGCGGGCTCTCCATCCCCATGCCCGTCGCCACCAACATGGTCTTCGTCGACGTCGCCCCGACGCTGGGCACCGCCGCCGCGCTGTGCGAGGCCCTGCAGCGCGAAGGCCTGCTCGTCCTTCCCACCGCCCCGCAGCGCCTCCGCGCCGTTACCCACCTTGACGCCCCGCGCACCGCTATCGAGCGGGCCATCAGCATCATCGCCGCCGCAACCCGCCAGGCCGCCGCGTAGGCCCGTTCTGACCGTCCGCACGCACGATGCACCCGTCGTCTCCGCATCCCGATCAGCCGACGATGAGCCCCGCCGGGCCTGTGGCTGAGGCCGCCGCCGCCGCGCCGACAGTCGTGGTGAACGCTCCGGTGACCATCACGCCGCTCCCCGCGAGCTCGTTCCCGCTCATCGCCCGCTTCCCGCGCCACGTTCACGTCCCGATCCTGCTCATCGCGGCGATCGTCGCGCTGATCTTCGGCCTCATGCTCCCGGTGATGAAGGTCGAGAAGGCGTACTTCTTGGAGGACGACTACACGCTCGTCACCGGCGCAAAAGGGCTATGGGAGAAGGACGAGCGGTTGCTGGCGGCCGTGCTGCTGACGTTCAGCGGGGTGTTCCCGGTGATCAAGCTGCTGCTGCTGGGCGTGCTGCTGACGTTCCCGATGGGGGCCCGGGTGCGGGCCCGCATGATCGACATCACCGACGCCGTGGGGCGCTGGTCGATGCTCGACGTCTTCGTGGTCGCGCTGTTCATCGTGCTGGCGCGATCGGCGCTGATCGCCAAGGCCGAGCCGGCCCCGGGGCTCTTCGTGTTCTGCGCCGCGATCGTGCTGTCGATGGTGCTCTCGATGGAGCTGCGCCGCCTCTCGCGCAAGGCGATGGCGTAGTTACCGATCACTTCGACGGCGCGCTCGCGCCCTTGGCGACCTCGAGAATCCGCTGCGCCGCCCGCAGGCCCGACTCGAGCGCCCCCTCCATGTACCCGGGGAACTTGGTCGACGCGTGCTCGCCGCACACCGTCAGGCGGGCGTGGCCGAAGTTCTCGCGGATCGCCTTCGCGACCGTCGTCACCTGGCCGGGGGCCGGGAAGCTGTAGCCGGCGCGCGTCAGGCGCTCGAGCGGCCACATGAGCTCGCGCGAGGCGGTCACGTTCTCCGCGTAACCGGGCTGGATCTTCTCGAGCTCCTCGCGCCACATCGTTTCGCGCTTGGTGCTCCACTCGGCGATCGCCTTCTCGGCGGTCGGCCCGCCGGCGAACGCCGTCAGGCACGCCGTGTCACCCTCCAGCCCCGCGGTGGCGTCCCAGGTCATGCCGGGGGCCTGGTCGCTCAGCGATTCGCCGGAGCGCCCCGCCTTGACCCAGTAGCGCTCCTTCACCGCCGACAGCTTCTTGATGGCGAGACCCATCTGCATCGTGGGGCCGGGGAGCGGGACGTCGAACGTGATGCCGTCCCACACGCTCGGCGGGACCGCGAGCACGACCTGCTGGGCGTTGATCGACCGCCCCTCCTTGGTGTTCACCGTGCCGGACAGGCCCTTGAGGTTGACCTTCGTCACCGTCGAGTTGTAGCTCACGCGGTGCCCGAGCATGGTCGCGGTGAGCTCGGTCGCGAGCCTCTGGTTGCCGCCCCTGCAGCGATAGGTCTCGCTCTCGGTCCAGTAGGCGTCGAGCCCGCCGCCCTTGATCATCGCGAGCATGCCGAGCAGGCTGAGCTTCTCGAGGGCCGCGCCGTTGTCGTTCTCCAGCTGAGCCCGGATCGCGCGCTTGCACCGGTCCGACACCGTCAGCGCGTTCCACCAGTCGCCGACGCTCCCGGCGTCGAGTTCCGCCGCCTTCTCGCTCTTCCACGGCTCGTCGGCGTTGATCGGCTTGGCCTGCTCCGTCAGCGTCGAGAGCGCCTGGGCCATCTCCTCGTACAGCTTCTCGGCCGCTTTGCGGTCGAGTAGCTCGCCATTGATCAGCATCGGCAGCGACAGCGCCGCGTCGTCGGGCACCTCGTACAGCTCGAGCCCGAAGCGATTCGCGAGCGCAAGCCACGTCGGATGATTCGCCCCGATGAACTCCCCGCCGCCCTCGACGACCTTCCCCGTCACCAGGTCGCTGAAGCTCAGCACCCGGCCCCCGGCCCGCAGACGCGGCTCGACGACGAGCGGCGAATACCCCGCGTCCGACAGCGTCGTCGCGCACATCAGCCCCGCGAGCCCCCCGCCGATCACCACCACGCCGAGATTCGGGTTCTGGGTCTTCGCGTCCTGGGCGCTCGCCTTCCCGGCGCCGCCCAGCAAGGGCAAGGCGGCAGCCGCCGCGGCGGCCCGCAGCATCTCGCGTCGCGTCAGGCGGACCTGAGCCGGCTCAAACGCCGCCGACAACACCGAGAAGATCGACCGGCTCATGCAGTGCTCCAGAGAATCCCGGCCGCGTCGGCGCGCGAGCGCCACCGGCGGCCGGGCGAGTGTACCCGGCGTGGGTGGGCGCGCCGGGCGTGGGGGTGCCCGGTGACCTCGGGTATTGTCCGCGGAGCTACTTGCGCTTCGGCCCCGGCTTGCCGCCGGAGTCGGTTTGGGGCTTGGGGTCGTCCTTGGGCTTATCGGATGCGGGGGGGGCCGGTTTGGTGACCGGTTCGACGCTCACCCGCTCGAGCTTCATGACCGTGTCCCCGGTGCGGGTCATGTCCATCCCGCCCAGGTCGACCTTGAGCTCGGACTTCATCGTGCTGCTCATCGACTTGATCTGCCCGCGGTCAAGATCCCAGACGTACGAGCCCGAGTGGTCGCTCTTGGTGATCTTGATCATCTCCTTGCCCTTGCCGCCGCCGCCGGGGGACTCTTCGCCGGCGTCGATCTTGCCGACGACGTTCACGCGTGCCTCGCCATTGTTGACATTCTCGAGCGTGTGCGTGGTCACCAGGCGCATCGGACCGACGAGCCCGCCCATGCCGATCTCGTCGATGTTCGTCCACGACTGGCCCAGCCTGGCGCTGCCGGGGGCCTTGCCGGGTGAGAAAATCGGGCCCAGGAGGTCGGAGCCGCCTTCGCCCAGCAGCCCGCCGCCGCCCTTGGTTTCCTTGATATTGCCGTCCTTGTCGATGACGAGCGAGATCGTTGTTCCGGCCATCCCGCGGAGCATCGCGGCCTGCTCGCCCTTGTCGGTCGACGCGGGCTTGGTGGAGTCCATGCTGACCTTGTCGCCGTTCATCTCGCCCGTGACCTTCACCGAGTCGTAAACGAGGTCGACATGAGAGGTCCCGTCGTCGTTCACCTGCTTTACCTTCAGCGAGAACTTGATCTCGTGGTCGGTGTTCTCCTCCCCGCCGAGGTCGGCCAGCATGTCCCTTTCGGTGTCCTTGGTCTTGGCGTCCTTGGACTTGCTCTTGGCCGTCTGCGAGATCTGCATGCGGTACTTCGTGTCCTGCCCCGCCTTGAACTTCGGGCGCATGTCGACCCCGTCCTTGCCCGCCTGGGCAAGCGCGGGCGACCCGGCAAGCGTGAACGCGACACCGATCGCGACGACCACCCGCCAGATGCTCAGCATGCGCATTGCCCCACTCCTTAGAGAGAACGAGTTTGTGATCCCACCAGCGCGAGGAAGACACCCTCGCCGCCCTTCGCTACCGAACGGTACGCCCCGGCAACCGGACGGATCCCCGGCGGAGGAGTTCGGCATCCGTTCAAATCGGTCGGGTGCACTACATCGGTCAAACCTCCCACCATACCGCAAAAACAGGCTGTCTCATCAGGTAGTTCAGTTGACCAATTCACGTTCACCCGTACACTTGGATGAGAGCACGGCCCGACCGCCCACGCGGGACACTAGCGGGCTCGTGAGCGCGAGTGACGGCTGGAGAGAGAGGAGCCGAGATGTTTGCCCGAGCAGTGGTTGCCGCTGCGATTCTCGCAGGCGTTGGCGCAAACTGTGCGCTCGCCGGCGACGGCCCGGACGGCGACCTCCGGTCCGGACCCACGCTGAACGGCGATTGGTTCGGCGACGACATCGAGTTTGCGGGTGCACCGTCGAACGGCGGCCCGTACGACTTCACCCTCGTTCAACCCGCGTATTTCCGCATCACCGACGCCTTCGTCATCGGCGATCAATTCACCGCCACCGACCTCACCACCGGCCTGCTCGGCGTCACGAGCCTGGCCGGCGCCCGCCCCGCCACCACTTTCGGGGTCGATCCCATCGGCGAGCCGGCGTGGCGTTCGGGGAACTTCCAAACCCTCGAAGCGGTGCTCGCTCCAGGCTCATACTCGATCACGGTGACCGGCAACGGAGCCGGCGGCCTGCCCGCGGGTTTCTATGTTCAGCTCGAGACCGTCGTGCCGTCGCCCGCGGGGGCGATGGTGATCGGGCTTGCGGGCCTGGCCGCGGCGCGTCGGCGGCGCTGATTGTTCATCTGAACTGGTGCTGGCCGGGCCGCGTACCTGTCGCGGTCGTTATCTGCTGCCCCGAAAGCCGCCCCAGGGTCGCCCCAACAACACACTCGCCATGCTGACCACCGAACTCATCGGGCTTATCACTGTCGCCGTTGGATCCGCCGCCGCGGGTGTGCTCGTGACCACGTGGGTCATGCGCAAGTGGGGGGGCAAGTGGGGGGGTTGGCGATGGGGCGGCGGGGAGAAGTCCATCGAGCACCGCGTGGTGACGCAGACCATCGCCGAGCGGGTGCGCAGCGTGGGCAAGCTCGTCGGGCTCGAGGTCTTCGCGAAGGAGATCGCGACCGCGACGAGCGGCTGGGCCTGGATGCCGCCGCTGGTGCTCAGCCAGGCAAAGCTCGCGATGATCTTCCACTTCGAGAAGCAGTATGTGGTCGACCTGTCGCGCGTAGGCGTGAACGACGTCGAGGAACTGAGCCCCGGGCGCTTTCGCCTGACGCTGCCGCCGATCGAAGGCACGCTGAGGCTCACCGACGTGCGCCCGTACGACATCCAGAGCATGAAGGTCCTGGGCCTGGTCGATCTCGTGTCGATGACCGCCGAGCGCCAGGCCGACATGATGAAGCGGGCCCAGCACGAGGCGTCCGCACTCTTCAGCACGGGCGATGAGCGATACCTGCTCGAGGCCCGCTCCGCGGTGGATCGCCACATGCAGGCGCTGCTGGGCCTGTTCGGCGTCGAGGTGCTCGTCGCGTGGCGCGACCAGCCGCGGGTGAACGTGCCCGCGCCCCTCGAGCTCCCCGCGATCATGCGGACGCCGCTGCCGGTCGTGCCCATGGCCCTCACGGCCTAGAACACGCCGCATCCATTCAATTTCAGCCATGTGTCAACCCCGGCCTTGCACGCCGGGATCGGTCCTGTACGCTTGACGACGCGGCGCTGTCTGCCCCTTTCTTCTTTCCCGGGCCCGCCGCGTGGAGGACCGCCCGTGCTGCCCAAGCTCCGTTCCGTTTCCGGCGTGTTCGCCGGCTGTTTCGTCGCCGGTAGTCTCGTCATCGGTAGTTTCGTCGCCGGCGGCGCCGCCTTGGCCCTGCCGCCGAACTTCGTGGACCGTCCGCTCGACGCCCCGTTTGAGCAGGCCGTGGGCATCCGCTTCGCCCCCGACGGGCGCATGTTCGTGTGGGAGAAGGGCGGGCGCGTGTGGCTCGTCGAGAACGGCATCAAGAGCGCCCAGCCGCTCATCGACATCCACCAGGAGGTCGGCGACTGGCGCGACCACGGGATGCTCGGCTTCACCATCGACCCCAACTTCTACGAGAACGGCTACATCTACCTGATGTACGTCGTCGACTACCACCACGCGCGCTGGTTCGGCACGCCCAACTACAACCCCAATGCGGACGAGTACTTCCGCGACACCATCGGGCGCGTGACGCGCTACACCGCGGACGCCGCCGACGGCTTCCACTCCGTCAACCCCGCGTCGCGCCTCGTGCTCGTCGGCGACACGCTGCAGAACGGCATCCCCGTGTGCCACCAGTCGCACTCGGTCGGCACGCTCCTGTTCGGCGAGGACGGGTCGCTGATCGTGTCCTGCGGCGACGGCGCGAGCTACGAGACCGTCGACGTCGGCGGGCCGATCTCCGGCTCGTCGAACACGTGCCTTCCCGAGGGCATCATCACGCCGACCCAGGACGTCGGCGCGTACCGCTCGCAGCTGGTGAACTCGCTCAACGGCAAGATCATGCGGCTGAACCCCGTGACGGGCGCGGGATTGGCGACGAACCCGTACTACGACGCGGCCGACCCGTTCGCCCCGCGCTCGCGCGTGTGGGGGCTGGGCCTGCGCAACCCGTTCCGCACGACCCTGCGCCCGGGCACCGGCAACCCCGACCCCGCGCTCGCCGACCCCGGCTCGATCTACATCGGCGACGTCGGCTGGAACGCATGGGAGGAGCTCAACGTCGCGAGCGGGCCGGGGTTCAACTTCGGCTGGCCCGCGTACGAGGGCATGACGGCGATGACGGACTACTTCAATGCGTCGCCGTTCAATCTCGACGCGCCCAATCCGCTCGCCGGCGGCGCGTGCGCCCCGTTCTTCCGCTTCCGCCACCTGATCGTCCAGGAAACGCTCAACCCCCCCACCCCCCCGAGCTGGCCCAACCCGTGCAACCCGGCGGTGCAGATCCCCGCGAGCGTGCCCCGCCACATGCACCGGCGCCCGCAGATCGACTGGGCCCACGGCGGCGGCCCGAGCCGCACGTCGACGTTCAACGCCTCCGGCATCGCGACGATCGCAAACCTCGGCGCCCCCGATTCGCCCGTGCCGGGCCCGCAGTTCGGAGGGTGGACGTCGATCGGCGGGGCGTGGACGCCCGAGCCCGGGACGGCCACCTCGATGTGGCCCAAAGAGTGGCTCGGCACGTACTACCACGCCGACTTCGTCGCCGGCTGGATCCGCGCCTTCAACTTCAACGAGCTGGAGCGCCCCACCCTCGTGCGCGACTTCACCAACGTCGCCGGCGCGGTCGTCGACATGGAGTTCGACCCCGTCAGCGACCGCCTGTGGTACGTCAACTACGACGAGTCCGGCCAGTCGCGCGTGCGCTCGATCCGCTTCACCGACAACATCGCCCCGATCGCCGTCGCGTCGGCCTCGCCCCGCTTCGGCCCCGCGCCCCTCGCGGTCACCTTCTCGAGCGAGGGCTCATCCGACCCCGACGGGGGCAAGCCCCCGCTCTCCTACCTCTGGGACTTCGGCGACGGCACGTTCTCGACGCTCCCCAACCCCGTGCACATCTACCCCCAGCAGGACATCACCGCCCTGGGCACCTGGAACAACCGCATTCTCACGCTGAACCCGCCGCACCCGCTCGGCGGCGGCAACTGGGACCCGGAAGTCATGCGCGACGATGACTACCCGCCCGTGGGCAACAACGACTCCGCGCGCCAGTTCGACACCTATCACGCGGGCGACCAGGGCAACGTCGACTACATCGGCCTCAACTTCTCCCAGCGGTGGGTGTTCACGCGCATCATCTTCCAGGAGGGCATCCACTTCGGCGACGGCGGGTGGTTCGAGACGCTGAGCGTCGAGACCTCCGACATCGGCGGGTTCCTGCCAGTGCAGAACCTCGTCGTCTCGCCCGTGTACACCGGCAACGACGGCGAGAACTACAACACCTACGAGATCAGCTTCACGCCGCGGGCCGGCCAACGCATCCGCCTCATCGGCAACCCCGGCGGCTCTGCGAACTTCATCTCTGTCGGCGAGTTCCGCGTGTTCGCGCGTCCCGTAGTTCTCAGCACCCCGCCGACGCGCTACGACGCGACGCTCACCGTCACCGACGAGCTCGGCGGCGTCGACACCGTTCCCGTCACGGTCTGGACCAACAACACGCCGCCGACGGTGCAGATCACCAGTCCCGTCGACGGCGCGCGGTACACGCTCAGCGAGGGCATCACGATCCCGCTCACCGCGACCATCGGCGACACCGAGCAGCCCGGCGCCCTCACCTGCTACTGGCAGACGATCCTCCACCACAACGACCACGTCCACCCCGAGCCCGCCGATCCGACGTGCGGCGCCACCACCACCGTCATCAGCCCCCACGGCTGCGACGGCGCGGACTATTACTTCGAGATCTCGCTCACCGTCACCGACCCGCTCGGGCTCGCCACCACCGCCTCGGTCTCGGTCTTCGCGGCCGACTGCAACGAGAACGGCGTGCCCGACAACTGCGACATCGCCGCGGGCACGAGCGAGGACGCCAACAAGAACGGCGTCCCCGACGAGTGCGAGGAGCCCCTGTGCGAAGCCGACTGGGACGGCAACGGCATCGTGAACTCCACCGACGTGGGCGAGTTCATCAACTCGTGGTTCCTGGACCAGGTCAACGGGACGATCTTCACCGACTGGGACCACAACGGCATCTCGAACTCCGCGGACGTCGGCCAGTTCATCAATTCCTACTTCGAGACGCCGGTGGAGTGCCTGGGATGATCCGCACGTGAGCGGCTCGCCCGCCCCCGTCGGACGTCCAACGATCTCCGCGTGAGCGACTCGACCACCCTTTCCAACGTCACACCCCCCGCGTTCTCGCCGGCCATGCGGCTGTATGTGTGGCTCAGCGGGCTGTTTGTCACGTGCCTGCTGCTGGCGAACATCCTGGGCGTCAAGCTCTTCGTCTACCACCTCCACGTGCTGGGGTGGGACATCAAGGTCGAGCACACCGTCGGGATGCTCACCTTCCCGATCACGTTCGTGCTCACCGACCTGCTCAACGAGTACTACGGCAATCGGACCGCACGGCGCACGGCGTATCTGGGTTTCGCGATGGGCATGCTCGCGTTCGGCCTCATCTGGATCGCCCGGCAGATCCAGATCCGCGAGGGCATCCCGGGGACGGCCACGCTCGAGTCGTTCGAGAACATCTTCGGGTCGGCGTCGCTCATGTACCTGGCGTCGATGGCCGCGTTCCTCGTGGGGTCGATCCTCGACATCGCGCTGTTCACGGTCTTCAAGCGCTGGACCGGTGGGAAGATGGTGTGGCTCCGCGCCACCGGCTCCACCATCATCAGCCAGCTCTTCGACTCGTTCATCGTCACGTTCATGTTCTTCTGGGTGTTCCCCAAGATCCTGGGCACCGAGGCGTCGCCGCTGGACTTCGTGGCGACAACCGCCATGTGGGGATACCTCCTCAAGTTCGCCTTTGCTGTGCTGCTCACGCCGGTGATCTACGCGGGGCGCTGGTCGATCCGCGAATGGGTCGGGCTCCAGCCTTTGCCGGCCGACCACAAGTGACAAGTGTGGGCCCGGCTGGTGCCACGGCTTGGCGGCTCTGAGCCAAGCCGTGTGCCCCGTTGGCGATTGAACCCCTCGCCGCTTCGGCTGTATTCTGCGGCATGCCCCTCCTCCGCCCCCGCGTGCTGGTCGCCTTCGTCATCGGCGTGGTCGCCCTGGCGTGCCTCGCCGGCGGCGCCCCGCCCAGGCTCGAATCCGCCGTCCCCGACGAAGCCGACGCCGTCGACGCCGCGGTGTGCAAGGAGATCGTCCTCACCTTCGACCAACCCATGAGCACCGGCGGCCAGTCGATCTGCGGCGGCGGGCCGACCTTTCCCGTGTTCGACGGCAAGCCCGTGTGGCGCGACGACCGCACCTTCGTCATCCCCGTCAAGCTCGAGCCCGGCCACGCGTACAACTTCAGCGTGAACTGCCCGTCGGCCCTGAAGTTCCGCTCGGCCGCGGGCCAGCCCGCCGAGATCCGGCCCATCTCGTTCCGCACGCTTGCCCCCGGCGAGGCGGCGCCCGCGCTCGCGCCGGCCGACGCAAAGAAGGCGGCCCAGGCCCTGCAGGCTGCGGTGATGACGCGGTACAGCTATCGCGACCGGCTGCGGGTCGACTGGCCGGCCGCGTTCGCGGCGGCCGCACCGAAGCTCGAGAGCGCAACTACGCCCGCCGCGTTCGCCCGCGCCGCCGCCGAGGTGCTTTCCCGGGCCCAGGACCCGCACGTCCTCGTGCGCGTCGGCCCCGCGACGATCCCCACGCACCGGCGCAACGTCGCGCTCAACTTCGATCCCCAGCGCCTCGCCACCGCCCTCCCCAACCTCACGCGCCACAACAACACCGTGGCGACCGGCTCCTTCCCCGACGGCATCGGTTACATCCTGATCGCGAGTTGGCCCGGCGGCCCCGACGCCGAGGCCGCCCTCGCCCCCGCCCACGAAGCGCTCACAACGTTCGCGAGCGCCCCCGGCCTCATCATCGACGTCCGCCCCAACGGCGGGGGCGACGAGCTCACCGCCGGACGGATCGCCGCCCGCTTCATCGACAAGCCGCTCGTCTACTCGCGCAACGACTACCTCGACGCGAGCGCCCCCGGCGGGTTCTCGCAGAAGATCGACCGCACGATCCAGCCCGCGGCATCCGGCGCCGGCCCAAGCGTCACGGCCCGGACCGCCGTCCTCATCGGCCCCGCGTGCCTCAGCTCGAACGAGTCGTTCATCGCCATGATGCAGCCCGAGCTCCCCGGCCCCGGCGTCGATGTCGCCGGCCTTCCCCACGTGCTCGTCGGAGACACGACCGGCGGGTCGAGCGGCAATCCCAAGCCGCACGACCTGGGCATCGGCGTGACCGTGATCCTCCCGTCGTGGCGCGACTACCTGGTGAACGGGACCATGCTCGAGGGGCGGGGGATCACGCCGGGCATCGCTGTCAACTGGACGCCGGGACCGGGTGATCCGGTGCTAGAGAGGGCGGTGGAGTGGTTGCGGTCGCGAGCACGTTAGGTTGGGGAACTGACGCGGCTCTGGGTGAGTGAACCTACGTGCACTTGCAACAAGTTCGGTTGTCAGGTTATCATCCGGCCGCAACGAGAAGGCCTACGGATGACAACCCCAACCGACAACCCCGTCAACTCAGATCCCCACTACAGCGACGGTGTCTTCGTCATGCTGGATGTCGTCGGCTTTTCGAAGCTGCAGCAGCATCAGCAGGTCTACGTCGTTCGGCGACTCTGGGACTTTCTGGGTGCTCACCCGACCATCACCGGCAACCCGCGTGCGCTCGTCAACTGTACCGGAGATGGCATGCTCTTCGCCTGCCCCGCAGACCCGGAGAAGGTGCGCGAGCAGGACATCGTCGAGCTCGTGAGGGGGTGCATGGATCACATGCGCGGCGGCGACCCGTCGGCGCATCTGCGCGCGGGTATTCACCGGGGGCCGTACACCGCGCAGAAGCTGCCAGGGCTTGAGCGCCCGCAGGCGATCGGCTCCGGCCCCAATGAGTGCGCCAGGATCTGCTCGATCGGCGATGCGGGGCACGTGGTTGTTTCCGACTGGTTCTGCACCCGATGGGCCGTCCCCCAGCCCGGCGCGCTGAACCTCTTCAAGCACAAGGATGGACCCTTTAGCGTGCCGGTCAAGCACGGCGTGCAGCTGAACGTGCGCCTCTACGTCGGCGGAACCGCCACCGACGGCGACGCGCCACCGCCCGAGCGGATCTCCACTCTCGATCTCGTGGAAAGCCGTCTCTTTGAGCTGCTGGCGGAGCTTGAGGAGTTCTTCCTCCAGTTCCTCATAGAGCACGGGGGGAAGAAGGCGGGCATCACGTCGAAAGTCCTGCGACCCCGTATCTCAATATTTGGCGTCGACTTGTCCGGCAAGCCGATGCTTCGCCCGACGACATTTCGGTACTGCCGCCACGACACGAGGAAGGCGACTGGGCGAGGAACGTCATACTCCGCCCATCAGCCGTGCGAAGGGCCAGTAGGGATGGCGTACATCAGCCGAGGCGTGGTGGCGATCAACGACTTGCCCGATCCCGTGAACGAGTTTCCCAAGTACGCCCGCCGGCTGGAGAAGAAGTTCAATCTTGAAAAAGACAAGGTGCAGAACTTCGCGGTGATGGCACGGTCGTTCGTTGCCTTTCCATTCGGCCTGTCTGATAACGAAAAAGCGCCCATCGACGGCGTGGTGTGCGTCGACACCCTGTCGCCGCTTTCGCACATAAGCCACCGAAACCTATGTCAAGTTGGAGAAGATCTTTGGCATATGTACAAGCTCGTTCTCGCCGGACTCTACAGGCTTCGCGCATGAAACAGGACGCGCGTCGATCTGACTCCTACAATCGTGCGTACAAGGGGAGGGATCAGCAATGCCGAAGCTACTAGGCTCGAAGCGATTGTTCAAGACGAAAAAGAGGCGGGCCAAGCTCGGAAAGCTCAAGAAGAGCCGCGTCAAGCCTGCTCGGACTATCAATGATTTGAAGTTGTCCGTTGTCTTTGCGGACGTTCACGTCGGCGGTTGATTGCCCCGGCCTTGGCGTAGCGAGTTCATGTTTGGGCCGGCGCCAGGTCGGGCTAGTTGCCCGCCCCCGCCATCGCCTCGCGCATGAGCACCTCGAACGTGCCCTCGCGTTCGGGGCCGTCGGCGTGCTCGTCCCCGGGCGGGGGCGTGCGGAGCGTGTACACGCCGTCGGGCCCGAGCTCCCACGCGCGGCGCTGGTCGCGGAGCATGACGTCGAGCACGCGGCTGAGCACGGCCCGGTTCTCGCGCGTGCGCACCGGATACGCGCTTTCCACGCGATTGGACAGGTTGCGGTACATCCAGTCCGCGCTCGCGACGTACCAGTCGCCCTCGAGCGGGTCGGCGTGGCCTGCGCCGAAGTGGAAGATCCGCGAGTGCTCGAGGAACCGCCCCACCACGCTCACGACGCGGATGTTGGTGCTCATCCCCGCCACGCCCGGACGCAGGCAGCAGAACCCGCGGACCAGGAGAGTCACGTCCACGCCCGCCTCGCTCGCGGCGTACAGCGCCTCCATCACATCCGTGTCGGCGAACGCATTCATCTTGCAGATGATCCGCCCGCCCACGGCGCGCTTGCCCTGCGCGTGCTCGAGCGCAAACTGGCGTTCGCGGTCGATGAGCTCGACAAAGCGCCGGCGCATCGTCATCGGGGCCACCAGCAGCGAGCGGAACTCCTGCTTGCGGCTGCGCCCGGTGAGGAAGTTGAACAGGTCCACCACGTCGTCGGTGAGCGTCGGGTCGGCGGTGAAGAGGCTGACGTCGGTGTACAGCTGGGCCGTCTTGGGGTGGTAGTTGCCGGTGCCCAGGTGGGCGTAGCTGCGGAGCATCGGGCGCCCCTGCTCGTCGGTCTCGCGCCGGACCACGAGGGCGGCCTTGCAGTGGGTTTTGAGGCCGACGACGCCGTAGGCCACGTGCACGCCCGCGTTCTCGAGCATCTGGGCGAAGCGCACGTTGCTCTGCTCGTCGAAGCGGGCCCGGAGTTCGACGAGGCAGGCGACCTGTTTGCCGCTCTCGGCGGCCCGGATGAGGGCGCCGATGAACGGGGAGTCGCGGCTCGTGCGGTAGATCGTCTGCTTGATCGCCAGCACGTTGGGGTCGCGGGCCGCCTCGGAGATGAACCGCTGGGCGCTCGCCTCAAAGCTCTCGTACGGATGGTGCACCAGCAGGTCGCCCTTGCGGATGACGCTGAAGATGTCCTCGGCCTTGTCCTCGAGCCGGCGCGGCGTGATCGGGCGCCACGGCTTGTTCTTCAGCTCCGGCCGGTCGAGGTCCACGATCTCGTTGAGGTCCGTGTAGTCGAGCGTGCCGACCCGCTCCTGCACGTCCAGCGGCGTCAGCTCGAGCTCCTCCATCATCGGCCCGAGCATCCGCCAGCTCATGCCCTTGGTGACTTCGAGGCGCACGGCCTCGGCGAAGCGCCGCTTCTTCAGCTGCGCCTCCACGAGCTCGAGCAGATTGTCAGTATCGTCGTCGTCCTCGGTCGTCACCTCGGCGTTGCGGTAGACGCGGAAGTACGCCGCCTCCACGATCCGCATCCCCGGGAACAGGTCGTCGAGGTTGTTGCGGATGACCTCCGAGAGGTGCACGAAGCGCCCGCGCCCGACGTTGCTCCCGCCGCCCGCGGCCCCGCCGCTCATGCCGTCGGTACCTTCGGGGATTCGGGCCCACTGACGCGCCATTCCCGGCACCTTCACGCGCGCGAACATCGGCTCGGCGTGGTCGCTGTCGGTCACGAGCACGCCCACGTTCTCCGACAGGTTCGAGATGAACGGGAAGCGGTGCCCGGGGTCGACGGCCAGGGGCGTCAGCACCGGGAAGACCTCGCGGGCGAACCACGTGTCCACGTTCCGCCGGTCGTCGGCGCTCAGCTCGGAATATCCCAGCAGCTCGATCCCCTCGCCCGCGAGCGCGGGCCGGATCTGCTCCTCGAAGCAGCGGGTCTGGAGCTCCTGCAGCTGGCGGATCGACTCGCGCACCGCGTCGAACAGCGACGCCACCGGCCAGGGCTCGAGCTCGGTCGGCCCCTCGCCGCTGCGAAGGCGCTGGCGCAGCCACCCCACCCGCTTCATCATGAACTCGTCGAGGTTGTTCGAGAAGATCGAGACGAACTTCACCCGCTCGAGCAGCGGCTGCCCCTCGTCCATCGCGAGTTGCAGCACCCGCCGGTTGAACTCCAGCCACGACAGGTCGCGGCTGAACATCCGGCTGCCGCCGCCAACCCCGGCGACGTCCGGGCGCGGCGGGCTCGACTCCCACGCTCTGGGCGTACGTGCCCCCGTTCCCGTTCCACTTCTCGCCGGTGTCCCGTTCGACCCCTTCGACATTGCGATTGCCTCTCCCTCTTTAGCCGCGGGCTCCGACAAAGTACCGCGCCGTGCACCCGGGGGCCTCGGTCACGCTCACCCAGCCGACGTGTACGCCCCGGGCACGCCCGGCGTTCCCGGTGATCGCCTGCAACCCCTCCGCCAGCTCCTCGCCGATCCGCTTGGCGACGTTCTCCGCCGAGGGGTTGATTCGGTCGAACGGCACCACCCCGTTCAGGTCCGCGTTGTCCCAGGGCCGGACAATCTCCCGCAGCCGGTGCTCCACGGCGTGGAAGTCGACCAGCAGCCCGTCGGCGTCGAGCGATTCCCCCGAAATCGCCGCCTCGACATGCCAGTTGTGCCCGTGCACGGGCTCACGCACCCCGCCGATCTCGAGCGAGTGGGCCGCACAGAACACCGTTTGGACACGGATTTCAAACACGCCGGATGGTAGGGGTGCCTCACCGGCTGCCCCGGCGGAGCCCTGTCCGCCGGGTTGGCTCCGCTCACGTGTGCCGATCTATCCTCGCAAATGCCCCACGATCCCCGGACCACATCAGGCCTGGCCCCCCTGCCGGGCGTTGACCCGGCCGAGAAGCAGTACATCCTGGGAACGGACCAGGCCGAGCTCGACCGGCTCGGCCTGCAGCACCGCCTGTGGGCGGACGCGGCCCACAGCCTGTGGCGCCGCGGCGACCTGCAGCCGGGCCGCCGCGTGCTCGACGTCGGCTCGGGACCGGGACACGGGTCTTTCGACCTCGCCGGGCTGGTGGCAGGCGTCGGTGGGGGGGCCGGCCAGGGGCAGCGCGGGCAGGTGGTGGCGGTCGACCAGTCGGCCGGGTTCATCCAGTGGCTCAACGCTCAGGCGGCCGTCCGCGGGTTCGAACACCTCAGAGGCCACGTCGGTGATGTGATGGATCTCAAGGGCGCGCTCGCGCGAGTGCCGGGGCTGGCGCCGGGGTCGTTCGACGCCGCGTACGCCCGGTGGGTGCTGTGCTTCGTCCCGGATCCCGCGGCGGTGGTCCGCGGGGTCGCGGCCATGCTCCGGCCCGGCGGCGTGTTCATGGTGCAGGACTACTTCAACTACGAGGCGATGACCACCGCCCCGCGCGGGCACGCGTTCGCGCGGGCCGTGAAGGCCACGGGCGAGTCGTGGCGTTCCCGCGGCGGCGACCCGGACCTGGTCGCCCGCCTCCCGGCCCTGATGCAGCAGGCGGGTCTGCGCGTGACGCACCTCGACTGTCACCAGCGGCTCGCCCGCCCGGGCGACCCGATGTGGCAGTGGCCGACGACCTTCTGGCGCAACTTCGTGCCCCAGCTCATCAAGCTCGGCCTGCTCCCCGAGGGCTTCATGGCCGAGTGGGACCGCGAGTGGAACGAGCTCGAGCGCACCCCCGGCGCGTTCTGCGTGCTGCCGACCGTCTACGACGTGATCGGCGTCAAGGAATAAGAGCCCAGAGCGGCAGCGACGGGCCACGGCGACGTCGTTATCGCGACGGAGGTCGCCGTGGCCAGTCGCTGCCGCTCCTGGCTCTTATCACCCCACCCCAAGTCGCTTCCCGGACCAGCCGATAGCGGAGGCGGGGAGCCAGCCGCGACGGGCCCCGGAGGAGACGCCGCATGGACAAAGCCAGTGTTATTGGCGTCATCATCGGGGTGGTGTGCTGCCTCATCGTCGGCTACAAGGCCAGCCACGGCGACTGGATCGTCTTCTGGTCCGAGAAGGGCGCGTGGATGGTGTTCGGCGGCACCACCTCGGTCGTCTTCATGGCCATGCCCATGGCCCGCATCAAGTGCATCCCCGGCTACATCAAGAGCTTCCTGTTCACCAAGGGCAAGAGCCCCATCGAAGTCGTCAAGATCATGGGCGAGCTCGGCGAGAAGTCGCGCCGCGAGGGCATCCTCTCCCTCGAGGCCGACATCGAGAAGATCAACGACCCCTTCCTCTCCGCCGGCCTCAAGATGGCCATCGACGGCTCCGCCCCCGAGACCATCGAGCAGACCCTCCGCCTCGAGGTCCTCGCCATGCAGGACCGGCACAAGGCCGGCAAGAAGTTCTTCGACCTCATCAAGCTCTATGCGCCCGGCTACGGGCTCGTGGCCACGCTCATCGGCCAGATCGGTATGTTCTCCGGTCTCGGCGATGCGTCGATCTCATACCTGGGCCACATGCTCGCGGTCGCCGTCGTTGCGACCATGTACGGCACCATCCTCGCGAACGCCGTCGCCGGCCCCATGGGCGACAAGCTCGCGCTCCGCTCGGGCGAAGAGATCCTCGGACGCGAGATGATGCTCCAGGGCATCCTCTCGATCCAGTCGGGCGACAACCCGCGCGTCACCATGGACAAGATGCTCGCCTTCATCCCGCCCCCGGCCCGCAGGCCCTTCCGCGAAGCCGCGTGATCCCCGCCTTCCCCTGATCCCTGGCCCCTGACCCCTGGTCCCTCCCATGGCCGACCACGAGAACGAACATCACGAAGGCGGCGGCGGCCACGCCGAGGGTGAGCACCCCAAAGGTGGGCACGGCGGTGGCGGCCATGGCGGCGGCGGGCACGGCGGCGAAGAGCACGAGGGCGGCGCACCCGAGTGGCTCATCTCCTTCGCCGACAACGTCATGCTCCAGATGGGCTTCTTCGTCATCCTCCTCGCCCTCAACATGGGCGAGAAGGCCACCGGCCCGCAGAGCGGTGGCGACGGCGAGGGCCAGGCCAGCCCCGCCATGATGGACTTCGCCATCGCCGTCCGCGAGGCCTTCAACAACCCCGTCGACCTCAACTCGTCGAACCCCGCCGACCAGGTGCTCATCCGGCGCATCAAGCAGAAGGAGGCCTACGGCGACCCGACGGAAAACGGGCCACCGGGTAAGAAGCAGGACCAGAGCTCACTGCGCCCCAGCGACTACGTCAACACCGTCGGCCTGGTCGAATTCGATCGCAAGGAGACCGCCATCCCCTTCGAGGGCGCCGAGACCATCTTCGAGGTCGCCAAGCGCATCAGCGGCCATAGGTTCGTCATCGAGGTCCGGGGCTATGTCAGCGCCGCCGAGTCCGCCGAGAGCAAGGACGACCGCGGGATGACCCTCAGCTTCGAGCGGGCCATGGCCGTGGCCAAGCAGCTGGAGGCCGACGGGGTCAACTGGCGGCAGTTGCGGGTGATCGCCGGCGGGGACACCCAGCGGATGACCGGGCGGGCCAGCGGCACGAACCAGCACCGCACGAACCAGCGGGTGGAGATCATCCAGACCGAGGAAACCATGCCGGACGACCCGTATTCCCACGAAACCCAGGACGAGGGGGAGTGAGACAGTCGGGGATCGACGGCCTTGCCAAGCCTGCCGGGGGGTACTCCGATCCCCCCGCAGCCCGGTTTGCGGGGTCCGGGATCTGGAGTATGCTGGGGGGTAGCCCGCATTCGCCGGGCTTGGGAATTGAGCGGGGAACGGGATCGGAGCTATGCCATGCCAGGACGCATGCGCCACGGGCGTACGGGGAAGTGTAATTATCTGCGCGCGTTCACCCTCATCGAACTGCTCGTGGTCATCGCCGTTATCGCTCTGCTGGTCGGCATCCTGATGCCCGCGCTGGGCAAGGCCCGCGAGACGGGGTGGACAACGGTGTGCGGCTCGAACATGCGCCAGGTCGCGATGGCGGCGTTCAACTACGCCCACGACAACGAGGAGCAGATCTGGCCCAGCGACACCTGGGCACGCCAGGTTGTTGCTGGGGTGACTACGCCCGGCCTGCTTTACCAGTACATGGACGGATCCGGCAAGGTCACCTCGTGTCCGAAGAACAAGCGCCGCGGCAAGAACCTTCGGGACTCTCGCACCGCCATTGACGGCGGACCGATGGACATTTTCACGAGTAAGTTGGTCCTCGACTTCGACTACACGATGCTCGACGAGGTCGAGGGCTACCGCCTTGGCACCGAGGTCGAGATGTGGTGGATCACCAACCCCGCGGCCTCGGCCGGGCGCATCATCGCGGGTCCCGACCCCAGCATCGACCTCACCCGGGCCCGCAACATGTGGCTCTTCGTCGAGGAGAGCACGTACTGGTACAACGAAGAGTTCCGCGATGGCTGGTGGGGCAATGACGACCAGGTCACCACGCGCCACCCGTACGGGGCCGGCAAAAAAGGCGGCGGGCACGTCGCGTACGTGGACGGCTCCGCCGAGATCCTCGTCCTGCCGCAGGGCCGGGCCGAGGAGCTCATGGAGACCAACGCCGACTTCGAGGCCAACGACGTCTACGCCCATCTGCCCGGCAAGTCCAACTTTTACAAGATCAGCGACGACTCGGCCGCGTATCCGTACGGCTGGATCAACAAGCCGCGGTGATTGTGCCGGTGTTGTGAGGGTTTTGCGGGGGCGATTTTCGACTCGAAACGAGGGCCTGACGGCCCCCGCGCGCCTATGATTCCGGGCATGCGGCCGGATGCGTCTTTGCGGCGGATTTTCCGCGAAAAACGCCGCCTTTGGGGCCTGTCCGGCGCGTGCGTCGAGGTGCCCCTTTGGCTGACGCGACGAAGCCCCTTTCAACGCTCGCGGGCGATCAGCCGCTGAGCGTTCCAACCAACGGTTCGGCTGGCGGTTCGGCTGGCGGTTCGGCTGGGGTCATCGCTTCCACCGCGACGACCAACGGCGCCGCCTATGGCGAGGACCAGATCAAGGTCCTCGAGGGCCTCGAGGCGGTCCGCCTGCGCCCCGGCATGTACATCGGCGGCACCGGCATCGGGCCGCTCCACCACCTGATCTACGAAGTCGTCGACAACTCCATCGACGAGGCCATGGCCGGCTTCGCCACCTTCGTCGCGGTCACCATCAACCCCGACGGCTCCTGCACCGTCCTCGACAACGGACGCGGCATCCCCGTCGGACCCAAGAAGCACGACAACCCCGCCTACGACGGCAAGCCCGCCGTCGAGATCGTCCTCACGGTCCTCCACGCCGGCGGCAAGTTCGACAACGAGGGCGGGGCCAGCGCGTACAAGGTCTCCGGCGGCCTCCACGGCGTCGGCGTCTCCTGCGTCAACGCCCTCAGCGAGTACCTCGACTGCGAGGTCTACCGCGAGGGCAAGATCCACGCCATCGGCTTCGAGCGCGGGCGGACGGTCAAGCCAATCACGGTGGTCGGCGCCATCCCCCCCGAGGCCGGGCTCAAGACGGGCACGAAGGTCACCTTCATGCCCGACCCCGAGATCTTCCCCGAGACCCGCTTCGACTGGTCGATCCTCTCGACCCGCCTGCGCGAGCTCTCGTACCTCAACCCCGGCGTGCAGATCCGCGTCCGCGACGAGCGCGTCGGGCCCGACGGCAAGATCCGGGCCGAGACGTTCAAAGCCGAGAGCGGCCTGCCCGAGTACGTCGACCACCTCATGAGCGGCAAGACCGCCGTGAGCGCGCCGGTGTACATGAAGAGAGAGGACAAGGCGACCTCGTCCATCTGCGAGGTTGCGCTGCAGTACCACGACGGGTACACCGAGAACGTCCTCGCGTTTGCGAACAACATCCACAACAAGGACGGCGGCACGCACGCTCAGGGCTTCAAGATCGCCCTCACCCGGGCCCTCAACAACTACGCCCGCAAGGCGGGCATCCTGAAGGACAAAGACCCCGTCCCCTCGGGCGAGGACCTGCGTGAAGGGCTCGTGGCGGTGGTCAGCGTCAAGCTCCCGACTCCGACGTTCAACAACCAGCCGAAGGAGCGCCTGCTGAACCCCGAAGTCGAGGGGTTCGTGTCGCAGGCCGTGGGCGAGGGGCTGGACGCGTGGCTCGAGGAGAACCCGACGGAGGCCAAGCGGCTGTGCTTCAAGGGCATCGTCGCGGCCCAGGCCCGCGAGGCGGCCCGCAAGGCCCGCGAGCTGACCCGGCGCAAGAGCGCCCTGGACGGCGGCTCGATGCCGCACAAGCTGCGTGACTGCAAGACCCGCGACGTGGACCGCAGCGAGCTCTACATCGTCGAGGGTGACTCCGCAGGTGGCAGCGCGACCCAGGGTCGCGACGTGGAGACGCAGGCCATCCTGCCGATCAAGGGCAAGATCCTCAATGTCGAAAAGGCCCGCATCGACAAGGCCCTCGCGCACGAGGAAATCCGCACGCTCATCAGCGCCCTGCGCTGCGGCATCGGGTCCGAGATCGATGCGAGCAAGCTCCGATACGGGCGCATCATCATCATGACCGACGCCGACGTCGACGGCAGCCACATCCGCACGCTGCTGCTCACGTTCTTCTTCCGCCAGATGGGCGAGCTCATCCGGCGCGGCCGGATCTACATCGCCCAGCCGCCGCTCTATCAGCTGGCGTGGGGCAAGCAGGGCAAGAACCGGCGTGTGCAGTACGTGCTCAACGACGCGAAGCTCAACGACATGCTCGAGCAGATCGGGCTGGAGCGGGCCGTGCTGGTGGTGCGCGACACGAACGCGACGCCGGCGAAGGTCGTGCGCCGGGTCGAGGGCGAGCCGCTCCTGCGCCTGGTCCGCGTGCTCCGGCGCATGGCGGAGCTGGTGGAAGTCGCGGAGCGCCGCGGCGTGAAGTTCGGCGACCTGCTCTCGTCGCGGTCGCAGGACCCCTCGGGGAACCGCCACCTGCCGACGCACCGCCTGGTGTGGACCGGCGGCGAGGCGTGGGCGTGGAGCGAGGCCGAGGCTCGCCGGATCGCAACCGAGCGCGGCGTGGTCATCGCCGAGACCGGCGAGGCCGGGACGACCGAGCCGGACCCGGCGGCGCCCGCGGCTCCGGTGTCGACCAAGCCGCAGGCCGCCCTGCGCGAGCTGCACGAGAACCGCGAACTCGAGCGGATCTTTGAGCAGATCAGCGCGGCGGGCGTCGCGGTCGACGACTGGTCGCTCATCCAGGAGGAGTCGGTCAGTGGCGAGATGATGGCGACTCGGTACGCGTGGGAGCTCAAGACTCCCGCGGAAGCCGCCAAGGGACAGAAGCCCGAAGACGCCGAGGCCCAGCAGCCCGAGTTCGCCGTGCCCGCCGAGGAAGTCGAGGGCGAGGCTAAAGAGAAGCCCGCCGCGTCCGACGCCCGGGTGGTCGACGTGGCGAGCGTGCCGGGGATCCTCGGGGCGCTGCACGACGTGGCCCGGCGCGGGCTGGAGATCAAGCGGTTCAAGGGGCTGGGCGAAATGGACGCCGAGCAGCTCTGGGACACGACCATGGACCCGACCAAGCGCACGCTCCTGCGGGTGGCGTGGGACGGGGCGGTCGAGGCGGACCACCTGTTCAGCGTGCTGATGGGCGAGGAGGTCGAGAGCCGCCGCAAGTTCATCGAGGACCACGCCCTGGAAGTGAAGAACCTGGACGTTTGAGCGCCGGGGCAGTCGGCGGCCGATAATGATGGGAACCTGTTTGGGAGGTCCCGTCATGCGTCGCGCATTCACGCTCATCGAGCTGCTCGTCGTCATCGCCGTCATTGCCCTGCTGGTGGGCATCCTGCTCCCCGCGATCGCTAGCGCCCGCAAGACCGCCCGGGCCACGGTGTGCATGTCGCAGCTGCGCGGCATCGGGCAGGGCCTGGTGCTGTACAACGGCGACAACGCCGAGGCCGTGATCCCCTCCTACAACATGACCACCACCGGCGGCGGCGCCGACGACCCGCTCGACGGCTGGGGGCCGATCCTCGACCGCGACGGGTACATGACCGCCACCCAGCAGGCGGGCGGCAACCCCTTCTACTGCCCCGACACGGTCGACGTCGCCGGCGTCGCGTCCGGCCAGACGGGCACGGACCCCAACAACCCCAAGGGCTGGCTGGATTGGCCGTTCATCCGCAGCGGGTCGGCCAACATCCCCACGACCATCGAGCTCCGCGGCTTCGACAAGATCATCCGGGTGGCGTACTGGATCAACGCCGACAACCCGATCGGCGGGGTGGTGACCATCGTTCCCGACCTGTTCTACACGTTGAGCGTGGGGTATGGGCCGGACGGGAACAAGGCGGTCATGCAGCAGATGCAGCTCCGGGCGTTCAGCCGGCCGCAGAACCTGGTGTCGATCGCGGACGGGCTGTACGCCGGTCGCCAGCGGGACAACCAGGTGGGGATGACCAACTCGCGCATCGGTTACCGGCATCCCGGCAAGTTCGGCGCGGCCAACGTCGTCTTTGCCGACGGGCATGTGGAGCCCCTGGGGGGCAAGGAATTCCCGCGGGCCCTGGGGGGCGCCAACCCCCCGGAGGAGATCCGCAGGGAGAACGGGAAGCTCAAGCCGACCGTCTACGCCGACCCCGAGCGGACGCTCGACCTGTGATCGGATCCTGCGCGTGCGCCCGGCCGCCCCCGGCGGACGCTCGCGGCCGAGGGCCGGCGTGCCGATAACCTTGCCCTATGGGCCTGCTTGAACGCATCGAGAAGTCGTCGGGTGGGGGTGCGGTTGTCGGGGTGATCGGCCTCGGCTATGTCGGTCTGCCGCTCGCGCGGGCGTTTCACGACGCCGGTGGGGGGGGGATGAGCGTGCTGGGCTTCGACATCGACCCGGCCAAGATCTCGGCCCTGGCCGAGGGGCGGTCGTACATCCACCACTTCGGCCCCGACTTCGTCGCGGGCATGGCCCGCTCGGGGAGGTTCAAGGCCACCAGCGACTTTGCGCGCCTGCGCGAGGCGGACGCGATCCTGGTGTGCGTGCCGACGCCGCTGGGGCGCCACCTCGAGCCGGACCTGTCCTACGTGGAGCGCACGAGCGACGACATCGCCAAGGCCCTGCGCCCGGGTCAGCTGGTCGTGCTCGAGTCGACGACCTATCCGCGCACGACGCGGGAGGTCATGCTGCCGCGGCTGGAGAGGACCGGGCTCAAGTGCGGCTCGGACGCGGGGTTCTACCTCGCGTTCAGCCCCGAGCGCGAGGACCCCGGTCGCACCGACCACACGACCACGACCATCCCCAAGCTCGTGGGCGGCATCGACGCCCCGAGCACGAAGGTCGCGGCGGCGCTCTACCGCAGATGCGTCAAGAAGGTCATCGAGGTCTCGACGGCCGAGGTCGCCGAGGCGGCGAAGCTACTGGAGAACATCTACCGCGCGGTGAACATCGCGATGGTGAACGAGATGAAGGTGGTGCTGACGGAGATGGGGATCGACATCTGGGAAGTGATCGCGGCGGCGAGCACCAAGCCCTTCGGGTTCCAGCCGTTCTACCCCGGCCCGGGCCTGGGCGGGCACTGCATCCCCATCGACCCGTTCTACCTGACGTGGAAGGCCCGCGAATACGGCCAGCCCACCCGGTTCATCGAGCTCGCGGGGGAGATCAACCACTCGATGCCGAAGTACGTCGTCGGGCGGCTCGCGGCGGCGCTGAACGACCGCGGGCGCGCGGTGAAGGGCTCGCGCGTGCTCGTGCTGGGCTTGAGCTACAAGCCCGACATCGACGACGTGCGCGAGAGCCCGAGCCTGGAGCTCATCGAGCTGCTGCGCGACCAGGGGGCCCACGTGGATTACAACGACCCGCACGTGCCGGCGACGCACCAGATGCGCAAGTACGACCTCAAGATGACGAGCGTCCCGCTGACGCCCGAATCGCTCGCGGGGTACGACGCGGTGCTCATCAGCACGAACCACAAGGCGTACGACTGGGCGTTTATCGCCCGGCACGCGAAGCTGGTGGTGGACACGCGGAACGCGATGAACGGCGTCGACTCGGCCAACGTGGTGAAGTCGTAGCGGGACTCAGGCCCGCTTGAACGCGCCGTTGAGATAGAACCCGCTCAGCACGAACGACGCGAACTCGCGGTTCCACTTCACCAGGAGCTTCTTCCACAGCGACGCCTTCATGCCTTTGTTCATCGGCCACTCCCACACCGGCAGGAGTTCCGTGGCGACCGGCGCCCAGCCGGTGGCCTTGGTCATGTCAAGAAACTGCCGGTAGTCAAAGAGCGCGATGTGCCCCAGGGCGCGCCGCTGGTTTTCATATTGGTTGTTGCGAAAGGTGCTCCACGAGGCGATCAATGGCTGGCGAACAACCAGATAGCCGCCGGCGGCACGGCATTGCCTCAGCATGTCCCACGGGTTCTCGAGATGTTCGAGCACGTCGATGAGCATGACGATGTCGAACGGGCCCTCGCGGTCGGTGAACAGGCGTTCACGGAGGTCCAGATCCGGGAACCGGGCGCGGGCCGAGGCGACACCGTCGGGGGCGACTTCGAAACCCGTTGGAATGAGGTTGCACTGGGGGCGGGCCGCTCGAATGAGCGAGAGAGCCTCCATGAAGACCCAGGCGTTCCCCGTCCCGATGTCCGCGATGCGGATGTGCTCTTTCCCAACCGCGTCCACCGCGGCGAGCAGTCCCGGCAGGATGTCGACGTGCTTGGTCGGCTTGGTGTTAAGCCAATCGGCGTGTTCCGTGCTCCAATACCCGCCGTCGGAGTAGCTATCGGTCGCCGAAACGGCCTGCGTCGGGCCGCGCCGTGGTTGCTCACTCTCCTGTGTCACCAGTGTTCCCCCACCGAGCCCTCGATAACCAAGCCGCCGCCCTCGACGCGGTCACGTCGTTCGACCGCGGCAATCCCGGGAATCGCGCTCTCGCTGTACCCCATGCGCCGCACGTCGGCAAAGCCGGCTTCCACAAAGCGGGCCGACAGCGAGCGCTCATCGTACAGCCACTTGTGCGAATGCGGGTCGTTCAGGGTGCGGTACATCCGGTTGAGCAGTCCACCGCCGGGCGGGCCCCTGGCCGGCGCAGCTGGAGCATCGCGAGCAGCCAGTCGGCCGTCAGGCCCGTGTCGGCCCCCTGCCATTCACCGGTCTGCGGACCGGCTCCCGGCTCCCTGTTTGTCTGCGGCTCGGGGTTGTAGCACAGCCTGACCTGAAACTCGAGGTCGGGCACGACCATCCGGCAGATCCCGCCGGGGCGGAGCACACGCACGCACTCCCGCAGGAGCTGTCGAGCCTCATTGAGGTGCAGGTGCTCCAGCGTGTGGCTTGCGTACACCGCGCGGAAGGCTCCGTCGGCCCAAGGCAGTGGCTTGCGCAGGTCGTGCCGCACGACCGACGTGCTCCACTGTGTCGCCCCCTCCCGGCGAGGGATCAGCCTCAGCGCTGTCAGCACCTTGCGGGTTCGAGGTCGGCGAGCGAGCGCCGCGTGTAGCGACCCGTCGACGTTGAGCCATTCCGATGGCGTCGTGGCGCCGCAACCGAGGTGCAGGTATTCACTCTCCGGACGCGTCATCGCACAACCTCCCCGAAGGCGTAATTCAACAAGCGGGCAACTACAAAAATACCATAGATGCGACTCTACGCCATTCTTATGCCTTCGACCGCTAACCCGCCGTTCAGCACGCGGTCGGGCAGCTCAACCGCTTCAATGTCGTGAATTCGGCTCTCGCGGCAGCCGCAGCGTGACACGTCCGCGAACCCGGCCTCGAAGAACCGCGCGCACAGCGACTTCTCGTCGTACATCCACTTGTGGGCGCGGAAGTCGTTGAGCGTCCGGTAAAGCCGGTAGACCGGGTTGCTGCCGCCGGGCGGGCTCGGGCGACGCATCCCCATCATCCGCAGGAGCCGGTCGGCCGCGAGCGACGTGTCGCACCCGGACCAGTCGCCGCCCTCTTCGCCGGCGCCCGCCCCCCCCGAGGTCGATCCCGCCGCGGCGTCGGGGCCATAGCACAGGCGGACCTGGTATTCGAGGTCGGGCACCACCATGCGGCACACGCCGCCGGGCTTGAGCACCCGGAAGCATTCCTTGAGCACGCGCCGGGCCTCGTTGAGGTGCACGTGCTCCAGGGTGTGGCTGGCGTACACGGCCTCGAAGGTGCCGTCCTTCCACGGGAAGGTCTTGCGCAGGTCATGGATCGTGATCGAGGCGTTCCAGCTCACGCCCGGGCGGGGCGGGGGGCCGATGCCGACCTTCGAGAGGGCCTTCTGGATGCGGGGATGCTTCGCGACAATCGCCCCCCACGAGCCGTCGACATTCAGCCAGCCCTGCGGCGTGATCATGCCGCACCCCAAGTGCAGCTTGGTGGGCGGGTTGGTGGTGGGGGCGGGGGGACGGGCCATGGGGCGAGACTAGGTATCGGCGTGAACGAGGGGCCGGGGTGCCCGGGGTCGGTGCTTTGACCGACCCCGGAGGTGCGCGCCCCGCGCCAAAGGGTCCCTCATGAACGTCCGATACAATGCCGGACGCGCCGTGTCCAACCTCGACGAGGGACCCCGCGCGAGGGAGACGTTTCATGCCAGACGCGGCGTTCAACTGGGCCGGCAAGAAGGTCATCGTCACCGGCGGCGCCGGGTTCATCGGCAAGCAGGTCGTGCGCGTGCTCAAGGAGCGGGGGGTCCGCGAGAGCGACCTCTTCGTGCCGCGGCGCAAGGACTTTGACCTCACGGGTGAGGGCGGCGTGCGCCGGCTGTACGAGACGGCGTTCGGGGGCAAGGGGAAGACCGACGTCGTCATCCACCTGGCCGCGGAAGTGGGGGGGATCGGGGCCAACCGCGCCAACCCGGGCCGCTACTTCTTCGCGAACATGGCGATGGCGCTGCACCTGATCGAACTCGGGCGCGTCGACGGGCTCGTCGATCGCGGCGGGAAGTTCGTGCAGGTCGGGACGATCTGCGCCTACCCGAAGTTCACCCCCGTGCCGTTCAATGAAGAGGAGCTCTGGAACGGGTACCCCGAAGAGACCAACGCGCCGTACGGCGTGGCGAAGAAGGCCGCGTGGCAGATGCTCGACGCGTACAAGCTCCAGTACGCCATGAAGTCGAGCTACGTGCTGCCGGTGAACCTGTACGGGCCGAATGACAATTTCGACCTCAACTCGAGCCACGTGATCCCGGCGCTGATCCGCAAGTGCATCGAGGCCCAGCAGCGCGGCGACGACAAGATCGTGAGCTGGGGCACGGGCTCGGCGAGCCGCGAGTTCCTGTACTCCGACGACGCGGCCGACGGGATCGTGCGCGCGGCGGAGGTGATGGACGACCCCACGCCGATCAACCTGGGCGCGAGCTTCGAGATCACGATCAAGAACCTCGTCGAGCTGATCGTGAAGCTCACGGGATTCACGGGCCGCATCGAGTGGGACCCGACGAAGCCCGACGGCCAGCCGCGCCGCTGCCTGGACACGAGCCGTGCCCAGAAGCTGCTGGGGTGGAAGGCGAAGGTCGGATTCGAGGAAGGGCTGAAGCGGACGATCCAGTGGTACCGCGAGCACCCGTCGAAATAAGGGACGCGAGCGCAAGCGAGTGGAGTAGGTTCGACGTGGGAGCACGGCAACAATGCCCCACGCCCCCACGGAGAGTCACCCATGCCTTACGTCGACGGATTCCTCCTCACCATCCCCACCAAGCACCTCGCCGCGTACAAGAAGATGGCGACCAAGGCCTCGAAGGTCTGGACCGAGTACGGCGCGATCCAATACGTCGAATGCCTCGGCGACGACCTCAAGATCAAGGGCATGGCGTCGTTCACCAAGGCGGCCGGCGCCAAGAAGGGCGAGACCGTCGTCTTCTCGTGGGTGATGTGGAAGACCAAGGCCCAGCGCAACAGCGCCAACAAGAAGATCATGAAGGATCCCCGCCTCGCGAAGATGATGCAGGAGGCCAAGATCCCCATGGAAATGAGCCGCATGAACTTCGGCGGGTTCAAGGTCGCGGTGCAGAAGTAAGAGCCGCGAGCGCGAGCGAGTGGAGTCGGCTGATGTCAGGCGGAGGTGGAGTGCTCGAGCGAGCGGTGGCATATTGAAGCCATCCGTCGCTCGCTTGCGCTCGCGGCCCTTATCGCCACCTCCTCGTGCACGCTCCAGAAGTGCTCGAACGAATGCCGGATCGACATCGGCTGGATCATCGCGTGGCCCGCGGCCCCCATCCGGGCCCGCAGGGCGGCATCGCCCACGAGCCCCGCGATCGTGGCCGCCCAGCGGCGCGCATCATCGGCGGGGAGCACGTACCCCGTCGGGTTGGGCGTGGGGGGAGGGGCGTGGCGGACGACTTCGCTCGGGCCGCCCTGATCGGTCACAATCACCGGCAGCCCGGCCGACTGCGCCTCCATCACGACCTGCCCGAGCGTGTCGGTGGTCGAGGGGAACGCGAACAGGTCGGCCGCGGCGTACAAGCGCGACAGCTCGGCCCCGTGGCGGAAGCCCAGGAACACGCCGCCGTGGCCCGCGAGGTCGACCTCCATCGGCTTGCGGTACGGCCCGTCGCCGATGACGATGAGCTGCGCCTTCTGGTGCACGATTCCCCGCGTCGCCTTCCACACCCGCGCGAGGTACGGCAGGTTCTTCTCGACGCTCACGCGCCCGACATAGAGGACCTTCACCGCCGCGGGGTCGACGCCGGGGTAGCCGCGCCAGAACTCGCCCACGTTCGCGGGCCGGTGCTTTGTGTGGAAGGTGTCGGTGTCGATGCCGGGGAGCAGCTTGACGATGTTCTCGCGGGGGAAGCCGATGCGGACGATCGCGTCGGCGTAATCGAGCGAGCGCGTGAACAGGCGCGAGAACGGGCGATAGAACCGGCTCATCACCCGCGTGCAGATCCACGTGCACACCGCGTCCTGGAACAGGTGCTCGACGTATGCGGGGAAATCGGTGTGGTACGTGCCGACGAGCGGCACGCCCAGGCGCTTCGCCGCCTTCACCCCGGCGAACCCGACCGGGCCCGGGGTGCTCACGTGGATCACGTCCGGGCGTCGGCGACGGGCCTCGGCGATCAGGCGCCCCGTCGGCGCCAGCACGACCTCGAGATGCTCATACCCCGGCATCGACCGGGCGTACGGCGGGCGCACGTTCACGATGTTCGGCCGGTCCGGGCAGGGGATGCGCGTCGACGTGATGATGGTGAGGTCGCGCCCACCCCCCACGGCGTTCAGCGCCTGGTCGCCGACGTTTCGGATGAAGCGTGAGACGCCGTTGACGTCGCCGAGCGTGTCGGTGAAGAGGCAGACCCGCATGCGCGAGAGTCTATGAAGAACCCGCGGCGCGAGTGTAAATATCCCGTGAAGAGGCGTCGGCCCGTCCGCAACCGGGTTTCACCGCCGGCGCCGCAGCACACCAAGCCCGGCCATGCCCAGCAGCACCGCGGCCCCGGGTGCGGGCACCGCGAGCAACTGCCCGCGGATCTCGCCTCCGGGGAACACCGCCGAGGTGATGCGCATGTAGAGGTCGCCGTTGTTCAGCGAGAGCGTCTGTGCGGGCGTCAGCGCCCCGCCCCCTGAGAACGTGCCTGTGGCCGCGCCGGGCGTGTCGAGCGTGAGGGCAAAGACGAACGGGCCGTTGGCGCCGGGAGCCCCGACGTTGAGAAACACTTGGTTCGCCCCGCCGAGAAGATCCTGGTAGTTGCCGACCGTCACGCTCAGCGCGCTGGTGGCGGTATCGAAGCTAAAAGTCCCTGATCCAAACGCGGGCGATGCGTTCGGTGGGACCATCTGCAGCCCATCGAGGTTGGCTTCGAACGACAGGATGTCAGCGCTCGCGCTCCCGGTGAGAACGCACGCGCCGACCAACACCATCGCAATGGCTTTCATCTCTCTCGCTCCTGTATCCGGGCGCGGCTTTCAACCTCGACCGTCCGGCAAAGACGCCCACAAACGGCCTCAGCACCCATACTACAGCATGGGTGCTTTCAAGCAAGAATTTAATGTACAGGCCGCCGCACAACCAAGGCGCCCAGAGTCCCATCTCCCGCCTGAGCGATGCACACGCCGGTGAGCGCGGCCCGGAGCGCGACCCGATAACGCGGCTGTCGGGGTCTGAAGCCGTCGCGATCGGAGAGGTGCTCACCCGCTCTCGCGGGCGACTCTGAAGGAAGAAAAGCCCTGCGCCGGGGAGGCAGCCGGCACAGGGCACCCACAGGGGCAGACACGTTCACCCACGCGGCGACGTGAATTAGCCTGATGGGAGTACTTTGAGATTCGCGCCCGGGCGGTGCCAGCACTTGCCACCGGTTGCGGGCGATTCAAGGTGGGTCTGGGCCGGGTGTGCCAGTGGCGCGTGGGATTGACCGCGCTACCGGCCCAGGGCGGCCGGTAGTGGCATCCAGTGGCACCCCGATTCAGGCCCGTACACTCGCCTTGTGCAGCACTTGGCCGTTTATCCCGGCTCGTTCGACCCCGTGAGCTTCGGGCACCTCGACGTGATCGCGCGCGGGCGTCGGCTGTTTGATCGGGTCGTAGTGGCCGTGGGGCGGAACCCGGGGAAAGAGCAGCTGTTCTCGGTCGATGAGCGGGTGGAGATGGTCCGGCTCTACACGGACCGCATGAACCGCGAGCGACCGGACCTGTCGCCTGTCGATGTCCAGGCGTTCGATGGCCTGACGATGGACTTCGCCCGGTCGGTGGATGCCAGCGCCCTGCTCCGCGGCATCCGCAACCTCTCCGACCTCCAGTCCGAGGTCCAGCAGGCCCTCACCAACCGCCAGGTCGCCGGGCTCGAGACGGCGTTCGTCGTCGCGGGCCAGGACTTCGCGTACACATCGAGCAGCCTGATCAAGCAGATCGCCGCGATGAGCAACGACCTTTCCAAATTGAGCACGATGGTCCCCGCGGAGGTGATCGAGCGGCTCAAGGCCAAGAAGGCCGCCCGCGACCCCGTGCTCGAGCACCTGCGGGCCGACCAGGAGTGAATTCGTTGGCCCAGGGCGACATCGACATCCGCGTGATTTCCATCGGCACGCTGGCCGCACATCCCTTGTGGGGCGAGCGGGCCGGCTCGTCGGCACGCAGCGGGCACTGCACGTGCACGCTCATCCGGGCCGGGGACCGCAGGATCCTCGTCGACCCCTCGCTCCCGCCCGCGGCCATCGCGGCCCGGCTCGACGAGCGGGCCGGGCTCAAGCCCGCGGACATCACCCACGTCTTCCTCACGAGCTTCAAGCCCGAGACGCGGCGCGGCATCGGCGCCTTCGAGCACGCGACATGGTGGATCAGCGAGGCCGAGCGCGAGGGCGTCGGCGTGCCGATGATCCGGCGCGTGCAAGAGGCCGCCCAGCACGAGGACGAGTCGGTCGTCGAGATGCTGCGGTCGGAGATCGCGGTTCTGCAGCGCTGCGAGGCCGCCCCGGATCAGCTCGCCCAGCACGTCGACCTGTTCCCGCTTCCGGGCGTGACGCCGGGGATGTGCGGCGTGCTCATCGTCGAGCCCGCCCGCGGCGGGCGCGTGACCGGTTCGGTCGCCCCGGTCCTGGGCGGCCTGCTCAGCGTGCCGTCGGACGAGCTCGATATCGAGGACGACGACGATCTCGGTGATGACGACGACGACGAAGTGGCCCCCGCGCGGCGCATGGTCGAGGCCGGCGCCGACGCCGGGCGGGCGACGCTCATCTGCGGCGACGCCGTGCCCACGCTCGAGCACCTCGAGCGCGGGCAGGTGCTGCACGGCGCGATCGACATCGAGACCGCGAGCGAGAGCTTCAAGGAGGCCCTCGAGATCGCCGACGTGCTCATTCCGGGGCGTGACAACTGGGTCATCAACCCGCTGCGAAGGGTGATGTAGGCGTGGCCGGCTCCTCTCGCGAATGTTTCTTCTGCGGGCGTTCCGGCGCGATGGCCGCGGGAACCGACCCGGACTTCATCGCGGCCCTCGAACACAGCTACGTGATCCTGGGTGACAGCATGGCGTGGCCCGGCTGGTGCATCCTCGCGCTCAGGGAGCACGCCGAGCACCTCGACCAGCTCGAGCCGGCGCGCCGGGCGGCGATCATGGGCGAGGCGGCCCGTGTCGGCGCCGCGCTGCGGGCGGCGGGCTTGGCGACGCGCGTGAATTATGAGTGCCTCGGCAACCTGGTGAACCACATCCACTGGCACGTCATCCCCCGCCGCGCGGACGAGCCGGAGCCCACGAGGACGGTGTGGAACCGCCCCGAGGCCGAGCGTGAGCGCGCCGGAACACCCGAGCAGCGGGGGGACCTCGTGCGTCGGATCCGCACTGCCCTCGCGCAGGCGAAGTGACTACGCCGGCAGGTCGCGGGCCGGGTCGAATCGGTTGAACGCCCACCCGACCACGCCGACAAGCATGGCGCACTCGATGACGAGCAACACGCCGGCGGCCAGCGTTGCGCCCGGCACGCCAAGCCCGATCGCATACGCGCCCCACCCCAGGAGCCCGGCGGGGGCGGCGGCCGCGAAGAACGTGATCATCTTGGCGAGCTGTGTGGCGAGTGCGCGGAGGAAGTGACGAAGGTCCATCACGCCGGTCGCGCCCGCGCGGTAGGGGAAGAGCAGGAACAGCGTGTTCTCGCACGCCATGAGCAGCATCCCCCCCAGGGGCGCGAGCACGCCCACGGGCGCGAGCATCAGGGCCAGCGCCGGGTCGCGCGTCGCGGCGCCGGCGATCAGGCCCCAGGTCATCAGCGCAATCACCGTCACGGGGGCCGCGAGCTGGCCCAGCGCCACGGCCCGGGGCGTGAGCGGGAGCGTCTTGAGGATGTCGATCTGGTCGATGTCGGCCCGGAAGTCGAAACGCAGCAGATTGGGCAGGACAAAGAGGAGCATGATCGAGAGCGTCGGGATCAGGGCCGCGGCCGACTCGGGCTCGACGCCCCCGATTGCTGCGCCGAGGATCAGGGCCGACGGGATGAGCAGCCACGCCCCGGACCGGACGACCCCCGTGAGCTGGCGCCACGCGATCGGAGCGGACCGGCCCAGCAGCGAGGGCATCGGCACGTTCACGCTGGCGGTGGGGCGGAAGACCGACCTGCCCTTGCGGTGGCGCTCGAGGGCCGCCTGCACCTTCTGGCTCTGGGCGAGGCTGGCCTCGAGCGAGACGGCGTCGAGGCGGAGGATGAGAGCGATCATCAGCAGCACGAGGCCGAAGGAGCCGACGACGTAGGTGAGCGCGGTGCGGTTGTCGGCGGCTGCGAACGCGCGGCCGAAGGGCTCGAAGGGCAGCAGGATCGTCGAGGCGACCCGCGACTCGCGGATGGCCTTGAGCGTGGGGACGATCTTCGTGAAGTCGCCGCCGAAGGCCCCGGTGGTGACGCCGACGTAGGCAAGGAACGCGACGACGGGGACGCCGACCGCGATCTTGAGGCGCGTGCCGCCGGCCTCGCGGGCGATGCTCATGGCCATGTTCGAGAATTGCAGGAAGAGCACGAGCAGCACGAGCGCGAGCCACCCGCCCAGGAGGGTTCCGGCCTGCAGGATGAAGTACAGGAACGCGAACACCGAGAGCAGCGCCCCGAAGCTCTGCACGCAGATGCGGTAGAGCACCAGCTCGCGCCGCTGGAACGGGCCGGGGAAGAGCTGGTCGGTGTCGGCCGGCGTGAAGGCGAGTGCTTTGGCCTTTCCTCCGATCAGGAGCGTGCTGATCCACGCCATCAGGATCGCCGGCGGCCCCCACGTCTCGACGCCGCCGGCGAGCACGCCCGCCGTCCCCCGGCTGGCGCGGCCGACCTTCATCATCACGAGGGCCGCGAGCGCAAACACGACGAACAGGACCGCCACGACCGTGAGCAGCGCCGACTGCAGGATCCCGAGCTTCCGGCTGTACATGCGGACGCGCCCGCGCAATCGGAGCCACAGCAGCAGGCGGAGCGACGGGCTCATGCGGTCCCCGCTATCGCGGCGGCACCCCCCCCGCCCACCCCGGCCGACTCGGTCGCCTTGAAGAAGATCTCCTCGAGCGAGGCGTCGGCCTGCTCGCCGGCGAACGCGCGCCGGGCGCCGTCGATCGCGCCCGCGTACTTCACCTCGCCCCTGTGGATGATGAGCAGGGCGTCGCACAGGTCGCCGATGAGGTCGAGCAGATGCGAGCTGATGACGAGTGCGGCCCCCGCGCGGGCCCGCTCGCGGATCGAGTCCTTCATCGTCCGGATGCCGCGGGGGTCGAGGCCCGTGAGCGGCTCGTCGAGGAGGATGAGTTTCGGACTGTGCAGCAGGGCGCAGCACACGGCCACTTTCTGGCGCATGCCGCGTGAGAGGTCGGCCCCGAGCTTGTCCTTGTGCTCGATGAGCTCGAACTTCTCGATGAGCGGGCGGGACGCGGCCTCGACCGAAGCCTTGTCGCTCGCCATGCCGTAGACCGCCGCGTGGAACCGCAGGTGCTCCATCACCGTGAGCTCGTCGTAGAGGCGCGGCTCGTCGGGGACGTACGCGAGGTGCTTCTTGGCCGCGACCGGCTCCTCGATCACGTCGTGCCCGCAGATGCGGACGGTGCCCTGCGTCGCGCGGATAATGCCGGCGACGGCCTTGAGGGTCGTGCTCTTGCCGGCGCCGTTGGGGCCCAGCAGGCCGACGACGCTGCCGGGGGCGACGTGCAGGTCGAGGCGCTTCACGGCGACCTTGTCGCCGTAGAGCTTGACGAAGCCGTCGATGGCGAGGACGGGGGGTGTCTGCGCGGTATTGGCGAGCACGGGATCGCTGGGCATCGCCGAAGAGCGTACCGCGCGGGCCGGCGTCCGGTGGCAATGGAGTCGGCGTGCGAACAATCGGCCGCCCGCGAGCGCTACAATGACACGTTCTTTGACATCTGGGGCCGAGACGGCGTTCGACCGGATTGAACCGGCTTGGTGTGGCGCGTCCAGGAGCATGCAGGCCTGGTAAAAAGCATGCACAAAACAGTTGCCAACAGCAACTACGCTCTCGCTGCCTAATTTTTAGGTGGCAGGACCCCGGGTTCACGCCCGATAGATCTGGGGTCCTAAAGACATCGGGCTGGCTCACAAGTGCCGCCCGCAGGCGCGTGAGTAAGAAAATAGCTGGGGGCTGGTTTCACGGGAGGTTGGCAGTGGCCGCCCGTGCGACGAGATCAACACACCGCCTACACGCGTAGAGGCGCTGGGTGCGACGATTCGGCACGGGGGTTCGACTCCCCCCGGCTCCATTCGCGAGACTCGGCCCCAGAGGGGACGGGCTCTCGACTATCGGCACGGCGCGGCGAAGGCCGCCCCGGCGCACTGAATTCCGCAACCCCGGGCACCGTTGGGGCGGCCATCTCTGCGTCGTGCTGATTGAGTGTGAAGCACATGGGTTGCGGTACGTCAAGTGTGCCCGAGGTGAACCCCCGTGTCAAGTCCCCAATCGGCAATTCGAGCACGGGGGTTGAGCCCGCCCCCCCTCCCGCCGGGGGATAAGTCCCGTTCAAACAAGGCATTGACTCCATAACAGATTTTCCTACACCATCTTCGCCGAGCACTTGATCGGGGTCCACATAACTGCGCATCGTCGTCTGCATCGACTCATGTCCCGCGAGCACGTGCAGCACCGGCGCCTCGGCCTTGGACGCGACCCGCGTCATCCACCACTTGCGGAACGAGTGCCAGCCGATCGCGCCCTTGTTCGTGAGCGCCTCGATGTTCGCGCGGGCGACGTCGCGATCGAGCGAGTGCGGGCTGGGCATCTTGGGGAACACGCGATCGGTGAGCCCCGTCGTGATCCCCGCCGCGCTCTGCCGCGCCCGCCAATAGTCCAGGCACGCCACCAGCTCGGGCGCCATCGGAACGACGTGGGTTTTACGGCCCTTTTTGTGGGTCGAGCGGGGAAACCGCACCTCTTTGGCGCCGGTGTCGATCATGCCCCAGGTCAGTTTCCCCAGCGTCGACCAGCGGACCCCGAGCAGCGCGGCCGCCATGTACACGAACTTCCGGTCGATCGTGCAGCGTCGATCGTTCTCGCGCTTGGGCTTGCCCGCCGTCGCCATCAGGCGCTTCAGCTCCACGGTCGTGAACGCGCGTGAGCCGTCGTCGCTGTCGTGCTCGGGCACCTTGCGGATCGACGCGCACGGGTTCGACCGCACCCAGGGCTTCTCGCGGCTGGGGTTCTCGGTGCAGAAGTCGAAGAAGGTGCGGATGGTCGTCAGCACGTTGTTGTGGCGCTTCCCGGTGCGGGCCGAGCCGGCGGGGGTGGTCTTGCGGCGCTTGCCCTTCACCTGCTGCCAGTCGAGCGTCCCGGCCCGGAGCTGGCCGAGCCATTCGCGGATCTGCGGGGTTGTGGCCTGTTTGGCGTCGGTCCAGCCGTGGGCGGCGGCGAGCCGCTCGACCACCTTGCGGGCCTTGGCGACCCCCTGGGCGCAGCGGGCTTCCCGCGCCTTGTCGGCGATCCAGGCGTCGATCTGGATGTGGATGGGGGCGTTCGCGGCCTTGGCGGATGCCCCGTGGTCCGGGGCGTGTTCCATCGGTTCGATCTCGCTCGCGGGGACGTGGTCCCTGGAGCGGCGAACCCCAGCCTTGGGGGCTACCGCACGGGATGAGCATACACCCGAAGCGGCGAGAGCAACAACAATCACCGCGGCGGCGCGGGCGGCGCCGTGTCCCCGGCATCGGATTCGAGCGTCGCCAAGGCGAACACATACCTCGGGCGTCGCGCGGGAGTGGGCGTCCACGGGCGTCCCCTGTCGGTTGTTGCCGGAGAAGCGATACCCGCGTTCGGGGTGAACGGTTCGCGGGCCGCACGGATTCGTGAATTCCTCCGCGACCCCCTAGCGCAACTTCTGCGAGCGAAACTACTTGCGCAACTAGCGTTGAAACGGAGGTTTGAGGTTGTAAGGAACGGTTACAAGCTCAGCTCTCCGGAGATTCCGGAGAGCTGGACTAGCGCCCGGCCACGCTCTCCGGACCCAGCGCGCTCCGCACCTTCATTCGGATGCGCTCGGCGCCGCGGCGTCCTACTCGTCTCGATACTCCGGCGCGTCCGGGTGCACGTACCCCGGCCCGCTTCGGCGCGCGATCAGCGCCCCGAGCATCGACGACACGATGAGCAGGCCCGCGAGGATGGCGAGCACTAGGCCGGCGGCTTTGAGGGCGAGCATGGGGCCAGCTTATCGGCCCGTGAACACAAACGCCCCGGCTTGTGACCAGGGCGAACGTGTCAGCGGCCGTGAGGCCCCCAGTGATCGTGACGACACCCGATCATTGAGCCCCACACGCTGATGGTCAACGGTCGGTACGTGATCGGGATTGCGTCCGCCGGGGTCCTCTTGTAATGTTGAGCACCGGCCCCCGATCGTCCGGATCAAAGGACGCCCGTGCCGGACTCAGTATTTCGCTTTGAAATCTACGTCGACCGTGGGAAATACCACTGGCGTCTCCTCGAGAACGGGGTCGTCGTTATGAAGTCGCGTGAGGGGCAATCGCGCCTCGAGGATGTTGCGTACGAGATCGCCCGCATTAGGACCGAGGTCCCGAAGGCGACGGTGACAGGGCCATGATCGACCTACTCGACTCTGTACACGCGGTCGTAGGGCAGGCCCTCCCATCGGACGTCCGACAGGATGGACTTCACGCGGCGCATCTGCGTGCGAAGGTCGCGAGCCTCGTTGTACCAGGGCGAGCTTGTGAGTCGCTGTGCAAACTGAGGGATGATCCGCTCGAGCTCGGCGAGGTCATCCTCAGAGATCTGGAACAGGCGCGAGCCCTTGGACTTCCCCGGCGCGACCGCCCCACCCTCGGGCGCCGGCGGCAGCGGATCATCAGGCGAAGGGGTAGGAGTCACTGACATGGGAACGCTCCAGAAGTCTGCAATCGTACTCGGTAGAGGGCGGCCATGAACGAGCCCCGCGGCGCAGTCGCGCACATCGTCGGGCTTCTGGCATACCTCGTTGGCTTCACGCTGCTCGCGTGCGAACTGGTGGGCTTGTGGGTAGCCTTTGGTCGCGGCCTGTTCAACGGGCTCGTCGCGTTCTTCGTGCCGCCGTACGCGTGGATCCTCGGGGCGTGGCAGTTCTGGGTGTGGATCTGGAAGCCGGAGATGCACCCATGATCGCCCGCCTCAAGCAAACCCGCGCCGTCGCCAGCAAGATCCTGCTGAGCGGCGGCATCTTCTGGGCCCTGGTGTTCTGCGCCGGCCTCTACTTGGTCTTTGATGGCGTGCGGGAGCTGGGCCGCAACAAGGGGCCGTACGTCATCACATACGAGGAACGCGATCCCGAATATGTGTCTCGCGCAGAGTACCAGCGCTATCAGTCGGGGCAAATACTGTTGGGCGTCATCGTCAGCGGCGGCCTTGCGGGGTGTTTCGCGTACGGGCGAAGCAAAGAGCGCGAGGAGCGAGACGAGCTATCGCGGCGGCGGATCGAACGGCTTGAACACGAGGCGGCGATGACTCCAGCGGAGCGCGCCAAGCGAGACGCCCAGAGCACGGAGTTCTACGACCGCCTGGACGCCACGCTTGCCGAGTGCGATCGTGAGGCGGCCGAAGCCGACCGGGCTCAGGGGCGCGTCGTCTGACGATCCTTTCGCTTCTGAGAGCGGAGCCGCCGAAGTTCGGCGTCGCCCGACTTGTTGCCGTCCCGCTGCTCGTTCTCCAATTCGGCGATGCGACGGTCGCGAGCATCGGGGCGGTCGAATGTGTTCATCGACGCGCCGAGTTGGTTGAACAGGGCGAAGATGGCCCCGGGGTTGAAGCCGTGCTCTCTGAGGGCCGAGTACACCGCCGGAATGTTGATCGGCGTGATGAGGTCGAGGGCGACGTCTAGCGGGTCCACGGGCTGCCCCATCACGTCCTCGCCGTTGGCGAGGTCGAGGGCGGCCCCGACGAGCGGCGCGGCCTTTGATCGCGCGAATCGTCCAATTTCATTCCCAACGCTCTGGCCGTAATCCTTCTTTTCCCCGCGCAGGTCGACGTTCTTTCCCGCTTGCGTCACGCGGCGTCCGCTGGCAACGCGGTAGAGGAAGCTGAGTGTCGGGCCGAGCCCGGCCGTCAGGTCGATCGTCGTGTCGCCGTGCTGGAACTTGAGGAAATTCGGGTCTGCCGGATCGAGCGAATACCGATCGCTCGCGAGCGCCGCGAGCCCGAGAACGACCGTCATGCCGCCCATGAATTTCGCAAGGTCTTTGGCAATGACTTTCTGGGCGTGCGGAGTCTTCCCGGTCATTGCGGCAAGCCGGACGGGCGAGCCCAACACCTGGAACCGCGACGCCACCCATCGCGGAGCCAGTGCGAGCGTGGTGAGAAATGGTCCTGCCTGATCGAAGTCCTTGCCGAACGCCTTCAGTTCGCCTCGCCCGCTCGTCATGTTGACGTGCCGGGCCAACTGCTTCGCTTCGGCGAGCGTCGCCGCGTTGTTGCGGGGGAGGGAGGACGCGAGGGCCTCGAATGCGTCCATGCGGAGTTCGTTGAGGTACACGTTCATCCCGCGGCCAGAGATGGTGAGCCCCTCGGTCACGGCGTTGCGCAGGTGTCCAGCGGGCGTTTCGGCGGACACCTTCCGCAGCAGCCGCGTCATGAACTGCTCTTCTTGCTTGTGCGGTGCCGCATTCAGGTCGTGGGCGAGGTAAAGGCCAGCGGCGTCGGCGAGCGGCGCGATATCCCGCGCCATGAGTTCCTTCTGCCGCTGATAGGCGTATTCGTCGCCGACTGCGCCGGTGATGCCCGCCTTGCGGGCCACCGCTTCCGGCATCATCGCCCGAAGCCCGCGAGCAAGGGCTACCGATGCGCGGATCGGGTGCGTCACCGTCAGGTACGCCCCTTGCCGGAACACCGGCGGCAAATCGAAGTTGAGCATCACGATGCGCTGAAGGTTGGCGACGTCGGCCGCCCGATCCCAGATAGACAGCGGGCGCATGTCCTCGATGCGGGCTCGCACTTCTGCTTTCAGCCGATCCCGTTGGAACTTCAACCGCTCCAACTCCCGCGACATGGGCGCCGGCGTCCCCTTGGGCTCCGGCAGACTGACCCCGTTCTCGAGGCGCTCGGTAAGGGCCTCGATCTGCTCCTCAAACTTCTTCCTCAGCGCCGGGTCACTCTTGGCGATCGCCGCGCGGAGGTTCTCCGCCGAGTCGCGCAGGGCGACGAGGTCGGCGGGGTCGTTCGACGCGGGCTTGTCCTTGGGCGTCGGCAGCGTCCCGGCCTTGAGGTGCCCTTCGAGCTCGGCGATCTTGGCCTTCGCGTCCTCGATCCTCTGTGGGTTGAGGCGCTCGAGCTCGGTGAGGAGCGTGTCCCGTTCGCCGCGGAGCCGGGCGACGTCGGGGGGCACGTCGGGCTCGCCGCCCGCCTTCGCCGGGTATTGCTTCGTGTCGATCGCGGTCTGGAGTTCCTTGATCCGCAGGTGCAGCTCGACGCGCTTCAGCGGGTCGGTCTGGGCCACCTTGGCGCGGAGCTCGTCGCGCCGGCGGCGCAGGTCGGCCAGGTCCGCCGGCGGCTCGGGCCGCGCGTCGGGGCGTGGGACGGTCCCGGCCTCGAGGTGGCCGTTGAGTTCCGCGATTTGGGCCCGCACCGCCGCCCGCTTCGCCGGGTCCATGGCCTTCATCTGCCCGCGCAGGTCGTCACGCTTCGCTCGGAGGGCGACGAGGTCGGCGGGGGCCGCGGGGCGCGGGCGTGCGGGGACCTGTTCACCCGTCGCGATCGCCCGCTCGATCTGCTCGATGCGGCGCTGCACCTTCTGGCGGCGCGCGGGGCTCGCCTCGGTCACCTGCTTGCGGAGCCCGGCGAGTTCCTGACGGACCTTGCGTATCGCCTCGGGCGCGGGCTTCCTGGGGGCCCTGCCCGGCTGGGTGCCCGCCTTGAGGTGTGTTTGCATCCCGACGACGGCCTCGCGAACGGCCTTGTCGTTGCGGGCCTCGCGGCGGAGATCGGCGAGCTTCTTCTCGAGCTCGGTCGCGGCGTCGCGGTAGCCCGTGGTCGCGTCGATGATCGACTGCACCACTTCGGCACGCCCGATCTCGGGAATGTCCTTCTGCATCCGGGCGACGACGTCGTCCAGCGTCTTGACGTCGGGGTGCTCGCCGTGCGCCATCGCCAGATCGGTGATGGTGCGGGCGAGTTCCGAGCACGGGTCTTTCCTGGGCATTAGCGACACCCCGCCTTCAGGAGAGCCACGGTCTTGGCAGTGAGGTCGCGCACGGCCGCGTCGCGCTCGGCGGGGGAGCGCCGGCGCCCGGCGGTGTGGCGCTTGATCGCGTCATGGGCCCGGCCGTCGGCGTGCGACTTCTCGAGCTCGGCGATCCGCTTGTCCTTCGCCTCGATCTCGCGCGTGAGGTGGTCGAACGCGGCGCGGTCGGCGGGCGCGACGTCCCCGCCCTTGGTCCTCTTCGCCCGCGCGAGCACCGTCACGAGCTTGAAGTCCTGATCGATCGTCAGCTTCTGGGCCGCCAGCGCCCGCCCCTTCTCGGTCCCGCTCTTGCGCAGGGCCGTGGTCAGGGTGTCGAAGTCCTGTTCGGCCCGGACGAGCTCCTCCCCCAGCCCGAGCTTCACGGCGTCGTCGGTGGCCTTGTCGATCTCGGCGCGGAGGTTCTCGTGGGCCTGCTTGATCTTGGCCGCCTCGATCACCATGCCCGCAGTTTGAACGTCGTCGAGGGCGCGGGGGTTGGCGATCACATCGGCGGCGTCGGCGAGGGCCCGCTCGGGCAGCTTCTGACGCTTCGCCTTGGTCATCGCCTGCGCCCAGGTCCGGCGCTCGGGGCCGTCGGCAGCCTCAAGCCCCATCGTGGCCCGGTCGCGGTCGGTCATGCTTTTGCGGGCGCTGGTGTACTGCGCGACGTCGGAGAGGCCGCCGTCGTCGTCGCCGGTGAGCTTGGGCCCGGCCTCAACCGTCAAGTCGGGCTTGACACTTGGGGGCCCTTCAGGGGTCGCGCCGGGATCGGCTGATCGTGGCTCGGCGCGCGCAGTTGATTCAGCGGAGCCGCGGGGTGAGTCGGGCGGAGGCGTTTGAGGCCGCGCACCGGGAAGGGGATCGCCCGTACTTGGATCGATCTGGCCGCGGCCCGGTGTGGGGGCCGCGGAAGGATCCGCCCCTTGAGAAGTAACCGCCGCATCCACGCCCGGGCGCGCCGGCGCAGTCCCTTCGGCCGTCTCCGCGAGGGACGCCGGATCCACGCCTGGGTCATCAGTGGCGGCGCGTGCGTCAAGGTTCGATTCGACACCGGCCCCCACTGGCCGAGCCGCCTGATCCGGAGCGCCTGAACTTTGCCCGACCCCACCCCCAACCTCTTCCCCGAGCCCCCCCGCTACGCCGGCGCCGTCGACCGTCTGCGCACTCTCAAGCCCGCCCGCGACTTCCCGCTGCCCGGCCGCGTTGCTCCGGCCGCGTCGCCCGCTGATCCGCAGCGCGTCGGCCCCCAGCCCGAGCCCGAGACTCGCACCGGCGCCGCCGGCGAACGCGGCTAGCGCGTTCACTTCCTGGCGCTCGACCCCGCCGAGGTTCGCCGCGACCGCCTCGTCGGCGTATCCCTGCACGACGTTCACCAGACCGTTGAAGCTCGCTTCCGCTCCGTGCTGGGCCACGTACGCCGCCACGCGCGGGGCCACAGCACGCTCCACGGCCTGCGACAGCCACGGGACGCGCCCGAGCACGCCCCGGACCTGCAACGGCCCCAGAGCCGCGGCAATGCCCGCGCTGGTGGCCGCCGCGATCGGATCGTCCGTCCGCTGGTACATCGCCCCACCGGACTGGGCCGCAGCCGGCAGACCGGAGGCGATCCCAACGCCGGCCTGGACGGCCCGACCGCTGAGGCCCAGCGCCGCCGCGCCGCCCGCCGAGACGCCGCCCGTCAGGATGCCGCCGGCGATCGCGGGGGCAAACTCGCCAGCCGACCCGGCGGCACTCTGGAGGAACGCTCGGACAGGGCCAGAGCCCGCGGGCGCTTCGGAGGGGGCCGGGCCTTCCCCGAGTCCCCCGAACGCGACAGAGCCGGCCTGGGCCGCCACACGGTCAAGCCCGGCCGCGAACTCCCCCGCGAGACTGCGGGGCTCCACGGCTTGCGGCTCGGCCTGCTGCGCGTAGACGTCCGCCATGCGGGGATCGGCGTCTACCGGCATGCCGGGGAGGATGGGGGCGTCCGGCGATCCGACCGGCGTCTGGGCCAGCTTGGCGCCTTCGCTCTGGTGCAGCCGCTGCGCCGCCGCCGTGGCCGCCTCCGGCGTCCGGTAGATCCCCAGGTGCTTCCCCGTCCGCTGGTAGGTCTGCAGCGCCTCGGCGTCCCCCATGATCCGGCCGTCGTCGCTGACGGTGGGCACGAGCACCTCGCCGCGGTCGGTGCCGAACGAGGCGGAGCGAACGGTGCTGACCGAGCCGTCGGGGTTCTTTACGACGGGGCGCTTGCTCAGGTCGATGTTGCCGGCGGCGCGGAGGCCTCGAGGCGCGCCCTCGTACTCCCGCATCGCCTCGCCGTAGGTCGAGCCCATCTGCTGGGCCGCGCCCGAAGCGCCGAACGCCACGGCCTGGCCGACAAGCCCCGCGCCGCCAAGGGCCGCGGCGGGGATCTGCATCGCGATCTGCGTCGCGCCCGACCCCAGCGCCTCCGCGAAGGAACCATCGGCCTTGGGAAGGCCCAGCCCGCGCTCGACGGCGACCGGTGTCATCGTCCGGGCAAATCGCTCGTAACTGCGGGCGGCCTCGGGTGCGCCCTGCACGGTCCGGGCGGCGTCGCCCACCGGCCCGGGCGTGCCGGCGACGGCGCGAAACGCCGCGCCGACGGCCGACCCGATCCCGGGCTGTCGCGTGGCGGTGTCGACGGCGGACTCGGCGAGCGTGGCCGCGGTGGCGACGGCGCCGGCACCGGTGGCGGGCTGGTTGAGCGCCTCGCGGGCGGCGCCTCGAGCGACGCCGGTCACCTGACGGCGCACCCAGGAGGGGCCAGAATCTTCCGCGGGTGCCTCGGGCGACCGCTCCGATTCACTATCGAGCCACGATGCAAGATCCGCTCCGCCACCGCTTTGCGCGGCTTCTTGGTCGAGCCACGCACTTAGATCGTCGCCGGTCGCGGGCTCGGGGGTTTGGTTCATGTGTGGGTGCTTTGGAGGAAAGGGTCGTGTACACTCGGGTCATGCTCAACGTTCAAGCTGATCGCGATCGCCGCTGGGCGAGCTTTCAACTCGATAATGACTTCTGCATCATCGGGGCGTTGATGATCGCGCTTGGTCTCTCGGCGGCCAGCAACGTATTCGGGATCGAATCGATCGGCTGGTTCGGGCGGAATTGGCTGCTGGCGCTGCTGGCGCCGGTCGTGGTAATCCTTATGGAGGCGTCGACGTTCGCGTGGTGCCTTCGCCGGTACCGACCCGCGCGCGTCGTGTTCGCCCGCGCCAATCTTGCAATGCTCGCGTTCGCCGGCAGCGCCGCACTCACGTTCGGATTGTTCACCTTTTTCACCGCGGGGTTGCTGTCATGGTTCTTCTGACCCGTCTCCTCGTGGCTGTTGTTGCGTCTGTTCTTATGGTGGCCGATGCGCCCGCGCGAGATAATGACCTTGCGGTGTGGCTCGACGGCGAGGCCGCGATCGAAGAAGTGAAGCGCGATTCGGCGGGGCTGACTCATGTCGTCGTTCCGGTCGCTTGTGCGTTGGGGGCGGCGGTCACGGCTAGCGTGATTGTTCGGCGGTCCGGAGCTTCAACAAGACGTCCCGATCTTCTCGCGTTGGCTCCCGACCGTACTGCGCCCTGAACGCGTCGATCGCGCGCCGCGACTCCGTGCTCCCACCATGCGATCGCCCCGCCCGCTTCGCGAAGTACGCGTTCAACTCATTCGCCGCCGCCGTGGCACGTACCGCCGCTTCCTTGGACCCAGGGGCGCCAAAGCTCAGCGAGCGGGCCAGCGTCGCTGTCGACTCCGCTTGCGTGTTGAGGTACTGATATTCCGGGTCGTTCTTGTAGTCGCCGCCGCCCTCGCGCCCGCTGAGGTTCGCGTCGCCGAGCGAGACGGGGTAGCCGTTCTCGCGGAGACGGATCGCGGCCCCCGCCCGGGCCGGGTCGTAGTTCATCCCGACGCCGGCGAGGTCCGCGGTGCCCTGGCGGATGCGCTCGCCGCGCGCCTGTGCCTCGATCGCCGCCTTGTACTCGGCGTCTCCCATGAACACCTCGGAGGGGATGCCGCCCAGCGTCCCGTCGAAGTCCATCGCCGCCCCGCCCATCATTTCCGGATCGACCGGCTGACCCCCGACGTACTCCGTCGGCCGCGCCATGCCCTGCTGTTCCGCCCCCGCCGCCGCCATGCGCTGCAAATACGCCTGCTGGGCCTCTTCGCTCGCCTGCGCCAACGCCGCGCGCAGGATCGGCGCGATCACCTTCGCCGGCATCCGCCCATTCTTCTGCAGCGCTTCGGTGGTCTTGACCAGCTTGTCGACTTCCCGCTCCACCCCGATCTTCTTCGCGTGCGTGTCGATCGCGAACCCGAGCAGTCGCCGCTGGCTCTCCTGGGGCAGTCCCCGGAAGTTCTGCATCTGGTTCAGGTCGGAGAAGCTCGCCCCGCTCGTGGGGTCGACCCCCTCGAAGAGCCCGTAGTTGGCCGCCGCCAGCGTCACCGCGTCGCCTTCGCCCGCGTCGAGGTTCTGCTCGTAATCGAACTTGTCCCGGTCGAGCGCGAGCCGCGTCTCGTCCTGGTCGAGCTGCACGTTGCGGTAGCTCTCCAGCGCCCGGAGCTGCCGATCCTCGATCGCCATCCGCTGCTGGACGTCGGCCGCCTGGCGCGCGTTCTCCTCTTCGTGGATGCGCTGGGCCTGTGACGCGAGCCCGAGGCGTGCCCCTTCGGAGAGCGCGTCGGTGAGCCCGGTGTGGATGATCGGATTTCGGCTCATAAGCCGCAGGGTCGGGCGTCCCCGATCGTGCGGCGGAGAATCTGTAGCGGCTGTAGCCGGGGCTCGCCGTGGACCCCCTCACTTATGTTGCGGCCTGGGGGACCATGTTCCATTCGAGCGTGACGTCGTCCTCGTCGCTGGGGTTGTAGACCGTCACCTGGTAGATATTCGCCGCCACCTGGCCCGAGTCGGCGAAGTCGCTCCCGGCGTGGTTGGCGGCGCTGGGGTTGCTGATCCCGCGCGAGAGGCTGAGCACCGTCGGCAGGTGGGCCCCGATCGCGAACTTCTGGCGCGTGACGGCCGTCCCCGCCGCCGCCGGGTTGCTGGCGCTGGTGGGGGCGTCGCTCTTGAGGCTGACGTACAGCTCGCCGCCGGGGATGAGCACCAGGGCGCTGAAGCCCTGGACGCTGGCGCTATAGGCCCAGACGGTGAACGTCTCCTCGGGCCCGATCACCACGCGGGCGCTCACGCACTCGGTGGAGTCGGGCGTCCACTCGGTCGGCTGCTTGAGGGTGTTCCGGGGCGCGAACACCGAAAGCCCCGACTCGATCACCTCGAGCCCCCACGAAAACCATGCTTTGATCGCCATGAAAAGCTCCTAGTCCGGGGGCCAAAGCTCCCAGTCGCTCCGCTCAATACCACCCGTCGGGCGGGTTCGTCTCCGCCGGCGGCTGGTTGAACTTCCCATACGCCCCCAGCATCGCCAGCGCGTTCCCCCCGTTCACCGCCCCCGTCCCCGCCGCGCTCACGCCGGGGTAATACTGGCTCGTGTTCTGCCCCAGCCACGGGTTGACCACGCCCCCGCCCTGGGCCGACAGGTTCACGTTGATCGGGTCCTGGCGGAGCCGGATATCGGTCGCGAGGTTGCGGCCCTCGAGGTCGTCGCGGCCCGCGGCCCGCACGAGGTTCCGGCTCGCGTCCTGGTCGTAGAACCGGCCCAGCATCCCCAGCGTCTGCCCGCGGGCCCCGATCACCCGGTCGGCGGTCTGCCGGCGGCTGTCGACGAGGCCCCGCGCCACGCCTTCACCGACGCGGGTCGTGTTGTTGTTCCGCAGCGCGAGCCGCGTCGTCGAGCCACCGAAGCCCGAGCGCACGGCCGCGGCGTCGCTGGCGCCGTTGGCTTCCCGCAGCGTCCGGGCCCCCTCGGCCCGGATGACGCCCTCGGCGCCCAGGCCCGACGTCCGCGCAATCCCCTCGGCGTCCCGGGCCAGCGCCATCAGGTCGCCGCGCCGGCGGCCGCTCTCGCGGTCGAGGCGCTGGGTGGTGTCGTCGTAGTACCGGAGGTTGCCGGTCTGCCGGGCGCTCACGGTGTCGGCGAGCTGGCGGAGCTGGGGGACGATCGGCCCGCCGTTGGCGGCGCTGAGCTCGTCCATCGCCTTCGCCTGGTCCTCGGGGGAGAGGTATCCCCCGGCCGTGTCGGGGAAGAGCTTGCGGTAGCGGTCGCCCCACAGGGCGGTCCCGTACCGGAGGCTTCCCTCCTGGGTGCGGTCGTTGTAGAAGTCGCGGGCCTGGCGCCCGGCCCGGTTGGAGCTCTGGGCCCCGAGGATGCCGCCGATCGTCGAGAGTCCCGCCCCGCCGGCCATCATCGCTGGAAATGCGCTCATCGTTCTGAACCTCCTCGATCACGCCGACAGAAGCGTCGTGATCACCGCGATCCCGTCCGCACCGTCCCCGCCCTTGCCCGAGTCGCCCACCGAGTCGCGCGACGCGCCGCCGCCGCCGCCCCCCGCGCCGTACGTCCCGCCGTTGCCGCCCGCCCAGGCCGCACCCGCGCCGTTCGA
>CAZMCC010000003.1:0-77628 GCA_964564695.1 uncultured Phycisphaeraceae bacterium
AGAGATACGCATCAACACTCCCGGCGGTTGCGCCGGGTTGTTCAGAGGTCCCCTTGATGCCACCTGCCTACTTACGACCAGGCCTTCGGCCTGAAGAAGTGGGAAGAAGGAGTGAAGGGGGGCGGCTTTCCGGGGGGTGTCGCCGCAGAGCCGGCTCCACGCCCCGGCTACTTCATGTCACGCCTTCGGCGTGAGGAACGGGGCGGGTCGTGGGGTGAAGTGGTGCTGTGCCGTGGGGTGGCGTCGAAGCCGCGGTGATCCGGACCTTCGAGGACTCAGGTCCGGCGTCCCGGAGTGCGGCGAGTGGAGTTTCGGCCGAGCACTACCGATGCAGAGCCGTCGGTAGTGGCACCCGGCGAGTGGCAGTCTTTCAGACTGCAAGAGCGAGAGAAAGCAAAGAGTAATGAAGGGCGCTCACCGGGGGTGTCGCCGCAGAGCCGGCTCCGCCCCCGGCTACTTCATGTCACGCCTTCGGCGTGAAGAACGTCGCTCCACCCCTATGCCCCCACCACCTCATCCTCGCGCTCCGCCTCCATCGCCGCCTGATCCACCCCCGCAAACCACCCCAGCGCCTCGCGCACCTCTCCCGGCGTCTTCGCTCCCCGCACCCGCTCCTTCAGCGGACGGCACGGCGTCATCCGCTTGCCGATCCAACTGATCCGCCGCCGGATCTGCGTCATCGCGTAGTGCTCGCTGCGGAACTCGAGCATGAGGTCGAAGTACCGCTCGGCCATTGCCAGGATTTCGGCCTTCGTGGGTGTCGCCGGCACGGGCTCGCCGTTCATCAGCGCCCAGGCGTCGCGGAAGATCCACGGTGTCGACAAGGCCCCTCGACCGATCATCACGCCGTCGCAGCCTGTGCGCCGGATCATCTCCACGGCGTCGATCGGCGCCTTCACGTCGCCGTTGCCGATCACGGGCACGTGGACGCCCGGTCTCTTGCAGTGCTTGCGCACGGCCTCGACGACCCGGGCGATCCCCTCGTGCCGCACGTCGCCCGAGAACTTCTGCTCGGTTGTCCGGCCGTGGATGGTGATCATGCACGCTCCGGCGTCGATGAGGCGTGGCGCGAGCCATTCGGCCACCGGCTCGGCGTCGAACCACCCGAGCCGCATCTTGCACGTGAGCGGGATCCCCAGCGGCTCGAGCACTTTCACGCACGCCCGGACGACCGCCTCGGCGGTGTCCGGGATGCACAGCAGCTTCGACCCGCCATCCTTCTTACAGACCTTGTCGACCGGGCACCCCATGTTGATGTCGACGACGTCGGCGCCGTGCTCGGCGGCCCAGAGGGCGCCCTCGGCCATGATCGCGGGGTCGGCCCCGTAGAGCTGCATGCCGACCGGCGAGTCCTGCTCGTTGGTCTTTGCCAGGTCGAGGCTGGTGGCCGTGCCGCGGAGGAGGCCTTGGGGGCTGAGCAGGTCGGTGCAGGCGAGGCCGAGGCCGTCCGCGCCGCCCGGCGAGCCGTCGGGGCGGTTGTAGGACCGGCAGATCAGCCGCCATGCGAGATCGCAGTAGCCCGCGATGGGGGCGAGCAGGAGGTTGGTCTTGAGGGTGACGGGGCCGACCCGGAGCATGTCCGGATCGTAGAAGTGGCAAAGTGGCGGAGTGGCGAAGTGGCAAAGTGCCGCGAATTCGCCGCCTCACTTCGCCACTCAGCCACTTCGCCACTGTGCCACTTCCTCCCCCGCCACTTTGTCACACTGCCACTTCCCCCCGCCCGATATCCTCCCCCGGTGTACCAAGCCCTTCTCACGCGCCGTTATCTCACGACCAAGGTCATGCCCCTGCTTGCGGCCGTGGCCGTGATGCTGTGTGCGGCCATGGTGCTCATCGTCTGGTCCATCATGGGGGGGTTCCTCGCCATGTTCCTGGGCGCGGGGCGCACGCTCATGGGCGATGTCAGCATTAACTGGCCGACCGTCGGCTTCGCCCACTATGAAGAACTGTGTGCCGACCTCAGCAAACGGCCTGAGGTCGCGGGCGCCGCCCCCTGCATCGAGACCTTCGGCATGGTCTCCCTTCCTGACGAACGCCTCAAGGGCGTCAAGATCATGGGGATCCAGGGCGAGAGCTTCGCCAAGGTCACCGGCTACGGCGACACTCTCTGGTGGAAGCCCCTCAAGGAGCCCCTTCCCGGCGACACCAAGCGCGACGACCCCCGGCTCAAGCAGCCCGAGCTCTGGGTCCGGCGCCTGGCCGACGGCAAACAACTCGCCGAACGCGACCCCGCCAGCGGCGATGTGCAGGGCGCCGCCGTGCTCGGCATCGAGGTCACCAACTTCAACAAGCGCCAGCCCGGCGGATTCGTCGTGCCGATGGCCTACGGCACCCGGGCCGCCGACGGCACCGTCAAATACGACAACACCTTCATGGTCGAGAGCACCATCACCCTCAGCGTCGTGCCGATGGGCAAACGCGGCATCAACGTCGACGTCGTCACCCGCGTCTTCCCGGTCGCCAACGAGTTCAAGAGCGGGCTGTACGACATCGACGAGAATCTCATCTTTGTCCGCCTCGAAGACCTTCAGGAAATGCTCACGATGGACGCCGCCGAGCGCCTTGTTGAGCGGAAGGACGCCAAGGAGGGAACCGGGTTCGAGATCGATCCCTCGACCGGCGAGGAGAAGTTTGAGGACCTCAAGACCGAAGGCGTCGAGCCCGCCCGTGTCACCACCGTCTATGTCCGGGCGGCCGAGGGGGTCACCCCCGAGGCTCTCGCGGCGGTCTGCACCGGCGTCTACGCGGACTTTGCCGCTCGCTACCCCAGGGACGTTCCGCCGGCGGGCGTGATGAAGGTCAAGACCTGGCGCGAGCTGCAGGGGGCGATGATCGCCGCGGTCGAGAAGGAGACCGGCCTGGTCCTGTTCATCAACACCTTCATCTCGATGGTCGCGTCGTTCCTCATCCTCGCCATCTTCTGGGCCATGGTCAGCGAGAAGACCAAGGACATCGGCGTTCTGCGTTCGATGGGCGCCGGCAAGCGCGGCGTCGCGGGCATCTGGCTCTTCTACGGCGTCATGATCGGCGTCATCGGCTCGGCCCTGGGCATCGCCATCGCCTGCGGGATCGTCTGGAACATCAACCCCATCCACGAGTGGATGGGCCGTTCGCTCGGTCTCACCATCTGGGACCCCAAGATCTACTACTTCAGCGAAATCCCCAACCACGTCGACCCAAACAAAGCCGCGATGGTCTTCGCGGGCGGCCTCTTCTTCAGCGTGCTCGGAGCACTCGTTCCCGCCCTGCGTGCGGCCAATATGGACCCCGTCCGGGCCCTGAGGTTCGAGTGAGCCCCACACCATGCTGACCGCCCGCGATGTACACAAGACCTACCGCATGGGACGCACCGAGGTGCCGGTCCTGCACGGCTGCTCGCTCGATGTTGAGACTGGCGAGTTTGTGGCCGTGCTGGGCGCGTCGGGGTCGGGCAAGAGCACCCTGCTCCACCTGCTGGGCGGCCTTGACCGCCCGGACCGCAACCCGGCGACGCACATCGAGTTTGACGGCCGTGCCGTCCACGACATGTCCGGCGGCGCCCTGGACAACTACCGCAGCCGCGAGGTGGGCTTTGTGTTCCAGTTCTACCACCTGCTTCCCGAGCTGACGGCCATGGAGAACGTGCTCATCGGCGCGATGATCCGCGACGGCGTCGGCTATCTTCGCAACCGCGCCGAGGCCCGCAACCGCGCCGAGTCGCTCCTCGCCGGCTTCGGCCTCGGCCACCGCCTTCGCCACCGCCCGGCCGAGCTTTCGGGCGGCGAGCGTCAACGCGTGGCCATCGCCCGGGCGCTGGTGAACAGCCCCAAGCTCGTCCTCGCCGACGAGCCCACGGGTAACCTCGACCGCGTCACGGGCAAGTCGATTCTCGATCTGCTCCTGGACGAGGGCCGTTCAAACGGGCGCTCTATGGTTCTGGTGACCCATGATCAGGAGGTCGCTGCCCGGGCTGACCGGGTGATTCGGCTGGTTGACGGCCGGGTCGAGGCCTCTGGGGCCGTCCTGGGCGGGCAACCGACAGTCGTGTAAGTCGGCGCTCCCGGCAGGTTAGACGGTACTATCATCCCGGAGTCATGGAGGCGCCGTTGTCCGCCGTGTCATCAATGTCTGCCCCTAGTCAGGGAATGTTGGCAAGAGCCCGCACGACGGTGTGGCGATGGGACCCGACCGAGGACCTCTCGGCGAACGTCCATGACCTTGGCACAGGGATGCCGGTCGTGTTTTTGCACGGCCTTGTCGGACTGAACGAACACTGGGACGCGGTCGTCGAGCGGGTGTGCCACCGCGTCCGCTGCGTCCTGTTCCAGCTCCCCCTCCTGCGGCTTCGGCGCGACGACTGCTCGATCCAGGGGGCGACGGAGCTCACCAAGCAGTTCCTCCGCGAGACCCTGAAGGAGCCGGTGATCCTCGTCGGCAACTCCTTCGGCGGCCACGTCGCCCTCCGGCTCGCCCTCGAATCCCCGGAACTGGTCCGCGGCCTCGTGCTCGCGGGCTCCAGCGGCCTGGTCGAGAAGTCGATGGTCAGCGACATCCAGATCCGCCCCAGCCGCGAGTGGCTGAGCCGCAAGATCGGCGAGCTCTTCTTCGACCCCGCCAACAACATGCGTGAGTCGGACCTGGACCGCGCGTTCAAGGAACTCTCTGACCGAGGCGGCGCCCGGGCCATGGTCAAGCTGTCGCGCTCGGCGCGGCGCGACCACCTGGGCGAGCGCATCGGCGAGATCGAGGCGCCCACCCTCCTGGTCTGGGGCAAGCAGGACATCGTCACGCCCCCTGAGGCGGCGGAGGGCTTCAACCGCCTCATCAAGCGGTCCAAGCTCGTGTGGTTCGACCGCTGCGGGCACGCGCCGATGATCGAGCAGCCCGACATGTTCGCCGAGGCGCTGCTGACCTTCAGCGAGGAGCTGAAGGCGACGGGCGCGCCGACGCGTCCGTGAGGCGGCCCGAACGGGCGGTTGTCGGGGGGGCGGTGGGGGCGGAACCGATCATGAGCACGCTATCGCCGAATCAGGCCGGGTCGTCGGTTGCGCGTCGCGGGAAGGGTGGGCGCGGGGGGGGGCGTGGGGGTGCGTCGCGCTGGACGAGCCTCATCGGCGTCGGCCTGCGGGCCCGGCTGTCGCGGCGCGTGCGCCTGCTGGCGGACACGAACTACTGGACGACGCACACGGCCGCGCTGCAGGTCAGGCAGCTGCGCCGCCTGCTGAGGCTGGCCGCGTTCACCGAGTTCGGGCGGTCGCACGACTTCCAGGGGATCGCTCGGCGCACCGATGCTGAGCTGGTCGCGGCGTATCGCGCGGGCGTGCCGCTCGCCGACTACTACGCGTTCCGCACGATGGTCGCCCGCATGCGCGAGGGCGGCGAGCCCGACGTGCTCTGGCCCGGGCTCGTGATGGACTATGCCCAGACGTCGGGCACGACGGCGGGCGACAAGTACATCCCGGTGAGCCGGCAGATGATGCGGTCGAACTACCTGGCCGCCCTCGACATCTTCGGGAACGCCGTGCGGTTCGGGGTGTCGCTCCCGCGGATCCTGAGCGGGCGGGTGGTGTTCCTGGGCGGGTCGACGGATCTCTCGGTGAACGAGCACGGCATCCGCACAGGGGATCTGTCGGGCCTCGTGACGCCGATGATCCGCTGGCCCCTCACCGAGATCTACGCCCCCGGCAAAGAGATCGCGCTGATGAGCCACTGGCCGAGCAAGATCGAGGCGATGGCGGAGCACTGCCTGGATCTCGACGTGCGGATGATGAACGGCATGCCGTCGTGGGGCCTGGTGCTCATGGAGCGGGTGCTCAGGCTCGCCCGCGAGCGCGGGCGCGACGTCAGCACGATCCGCGACGTGTGGCCGAACTTCGAGCTGCTGGTGCACGGCGGGGTGAAATACTCGCCCTTCGAGTCCCGCGTGCGACAGGTCTTTTCGGGCTCGCCCGACGGGGCCGACATCCCGACGAGGCTCGAGCTGTACCCCGCGAGCGAGGGCTTCATCGCGATCCAGGACATCAAGGGCGACCCGGGGCTGAGGCTGCTCAGCGACATCGGGAACTTCTACGAGTTGGTGCCGCTCGGGCAGATCGACGACCCCGATGCTCCGGCGTTCACGGTCGACAGTGTGGAGCGGGGGCAGAAGTACGTGGTGGTGATGTCGACGTGCGCCGGGTTGTGGCGGTACATCATCGGCGATGTGGTCGAGTTCGACGGCGTTCCGCGCGGGCTCGACGGCAGCGGGGGGTGGAGCACGGCTGAAGCTGGAGGTGGGGGGGCCGCGCCTTCACGGATGCGGATCGTCGGGCGACACCGGCACTTCATCAATGCGTTCGGCGAGAACATCATCGTTGAGCACATCGAGAACGCCGTGGCGGCAGCGGCGAAGCGGACCGGGCTGGTGATCGGCGAGTTCACCGCGGCCCCGGTGTACCCCGGCGGCGGGCGTCGCTCGGGCCTCGAGCTCGCGGTCGAGTTGCAGCGGCGCGACATCCCGTTGGCCACGCTCGACGCCTTCCGCGACGCGTTCGACGCGGCCGTGAAGGAGCAGAACGTCGATTACACCACGAAGCGCACCGACGACCTGGGCATGGCCCCGCCGACGGTGACGGTGCTGCCGGTGGGCGCGTTCCACGAGTGGCTCCGCAGCAAGGGCAAGATCGGCGGCCAGCACAAGTGCCCGAGGTGCGCAAACACGCGCGAGATCCTCGAGGCGGTGGTGGCGGCGGGACGCGGATAAGAGACGCGAGCGCCAGCGAGTGGAGAATCGACACCGCGCGAGCGGGCGTCATCCACTCGCTTGCGCTCGCGTCTCCTATCACCCAATTCGGTGGGGTTCCACGTCCGCGAAAATTGCTCGCGTCCCACAAATCCCCTGAGCCGTGTGCGCCGTATTCCCTGCGACATCCACGACCGGGCTCTGGTTGACGGCACGTCTCCCGCGATTGGGCGCGGGGGCGGCGCGATCGGCCCGGGCGGATCGAGAGATGGAGAGTGCGATGAAACGCCCCAGCTTCCTCAGCCTGTTCATGGCGACGGCGTCGGCGATGTTCCCCGCCTGGTTCGCCCGCGCGGATACCGTTAACGAAACCGAGGCCAACGGCACGGCGATCAACAACACGCTCGCGACGGCCCAGCTGCTGGCGCCCGCGGCGTTTGGCGCGCCCCAGTCGGCGAACATTTTCGGATCGACCACGACCGCCACCGTCCTGGGACGCGGCGGCGGTGACGACGTGGATTTCTACGCCTTTGACGTCGCAGGACCCGTCCACGCCCACTTTGACGTCGACTCCCCCCCCGGCGGCTTCGATTCGTACCTGTCGCTGTTCGACGCGTCGGGAACGGTGCTCGGCGCCAACGACGACTCGTTCCCGGCCGATCCCGGCAGCGCCTCGGACCTCGACGCGTTTCTGGGCGTGTTCCTGATCCCGGGCGCCGGCCGGTACTACATCGCGGTTTCGGCGGCGCCGAACGTGCCGCTGGCGGCGTTCAGCGGGACGGATTTCCCCGAGCTGACGCGCCCCGACGGCGCGTTCGGCGGCAACGCGTTTCTCGATGCCGATCCGGGCGTGTCGGAGTACCTCGCGTCCGGGCCGCAGCTTGGGTCTGGGTACGCGCTGCATGTGTCGGTGCCCGCGCCGGGTGCGGGGGCGGTGCTTGTCGTCGCGGCGGGGTGGATGGGGCGGCGGCGTCGGTAGCGTGAATTGAGGCGCGGCGGGAGAAGGTCTTCGCTCGCTTGCGCTCGCGGCTCTTATTGAACAGGGCGGGTTCAGTCGGAACAAACACGGGCGCGGGGCCGCCTCGCGCCCACACATGGAGCAGAGTCATGCGATTCAAAGCAACGGCAGCGTTGAGTCTGGGCGCCGCGGCGGCGCTGGTGAGTGTGATGGGAACGGCGCCGCGAGTCGGCGCATCCAGCCACGCCGAGGCGCCGTACGTCAAGGAAGTCCCCAAGTGCGACGCCACGGACTTCTACATGTTCATGAGCTATGAGCCCGGTCGCGAGGAGTACGTCACGCTCATTGCGAACTACTACCCGCTCCAGGACCCCTACGGCGGGCCCAACTACTTCAACCTCGACTCGAGCGCCCTCTACCAGATCCACGTCGACAACAACGCCGACGCGGTCGAGGACATCACCTTCAGCTTCCGCTTCAACACCGAGAACCGCGACCTTGCCCTCGATATCGGCGGGCAGATGGTGTCGATCCCCCTCGTCAACGCGGGCGTGATCGGGCCGCTGGCCGAGCAGGATCAGTTCCTCAACGTCGCCGAGACGTACCGCCTCAACGTCGTCCGCGGCAACCGCTACACGGGGCAGTCGAGCCCGGCCGCGAACGCCGAGACGGGCGACACCGTCTTCCGCAAGCCGGCCGACAACATCGGCAACAAGTCGATCCCGGACTACGCGGCGTACGCGGCCGACCACATCTACACGCTCGACCTGCCGGGGTCGGACCTGCGGGGGCGCGTGTTCGTCGGGCAGCGCAAGGACCCGTTCGTGGTGAACCTGGGCGAGGTCTTCGACCTCGTGAACACGAACCCGCTCGGGCCGGAGAACGCGGAGATCGACGACCTGGCGGACAAGAACGTCACGTCGCTGATCCTCGAGATCCCCAAGAGCTACCTGGTCGCGGCGGGGAGCCTGGACCCGGTGATCGGCGGGTGGACGACGGCGAGCCTGCCGCGGACGCGCGTGCTCACGCCGAACCCGACGTTCGACAAGCCAGCGTCGGAGACGGGCGCGTGGACGCAGGTGTCGCGCCTGTCGATGCCGCTCGTGAACGAGGTGGTGATCGGCCTGAAGGACAAGAACAGGTTCAACGCGAGCGAGCCGCGGAACGACGGGCAGTTCCTGACGTACGTGACGAACCCGACGCTGCCGGCGCTCTTGAACATTCTGTTCGGCGTGACCGAGCCGTGCCTGCCGCGTGACGACCTTGTGGCGGTGTTCCTGACTGGCGTTCCCGGGCTGAACCAGCCCGTCGGCGTGACGCCGGGCGAGATGATGCGGATGAACACGGCGATCCCGCCTTCGCCGAGCGGCAAGCAGAACCGCCTGGGCGTGATCGGCGGCGACGTGGCCGGCTTCCCGAACGGGCGTCGCCCCGGCGACGACGTGGTGGACATCGAGCTGCGGGTCGTGCTCGGTGCGCTCTACGCCGACGCGGGCGTGCCGGGCGGGTGTGCGCCGCACGGGAACCTGCCGGTGACCGACGGGGCGTTCGTGGACTCGTCGTTCTTCTTCACGAGCTTCCCGTACGTGAAGACGCCGATCCCGGGGTCGCCGCGGAACTGATGAGGGAGAGAGGACGGGGGTTCGAGGCGCCAAGGGCATGCGTCTCGAACCCCCGACTCATTGAGACGCTTACACCTGGCATTACGGAGAAGGACCATGACCGGCGCGACGACGACTCGTTGGGGCGGGCTTCTGGCGGCGGCGGGCGCGCTGGCGCTCGTGGGGGCGGCGGCGGCTCACGAATTCTGGATCGAGCCCGCGACCTTCCGCCCTCAGGTGGACCAGAACGTCGCGATCCGCCACTTCGTCGGCGACGGGTTCCCCGGCGAGCCGCGCCCGCGCGATCCGCGCCGACTCGAGCGCTTCGTGGTCGCGGGCACGGCGTGGGAAACGCCCATCCCCGGCGAGAACGGCGTCGATCCCGCGGGCGTGCACCGCTTCAGCCGTCCGGGCGTGCATGTGCTTGGATACCGGAGCACGCCGGTGTCGCACACGATGGAGGCGGAGAAGTTCGAGAAGTATCTGAAGGAGGAGGGGCTGGGCGAGATCGTGAAGCTGCGGGCCCAGCGGGGCGAGAGCGCCAAGCAGGGCCGCGAGATGTTCTCGCGGTGCGCGAAGTCGATCGTGAGCGTGGGACGCACGCTCAATGGCGACCAGGGCTACCTCCGCGACCTCAAGATGCCGCTGGAGTTCACGCCGACGGAGAACCCGTACCTGAAGACTGTCGGGATGGAGTACGGCGTTCGCCTCACTCGGGACGGCACGCCCGCGGCCGGCGCGGTCGTGAAGGTCTTCTGCAAGGAGAAGCCGGGCGTGGCGGTCGACGTCACAACGGACGAAGCCGGCGTCGCCCGGTTCACGCCCGACAAGGCCGGCGTCTGGCTGGTGGGGAACGTCGCGATGCGTCCGGCCCCCGCCCCCCCCACGAGTGGCGACGGAACCTCGAACAAGGACGCCGACTGGGAGAGCATCTGGGCGTCGCTCACGTTTGAGGTGCTGCCGGCGGACGACGCAGGAAAGGCGGAAGCGCCTGGCGCAACGAAGCCTTCGGGGAGGTAAGGCTGCTACGATCCCCGCGGCGTCAACGCCCACGAACGCTCGGTAGGGGTTTGGGGGCTCGGTGGGGGTGGACGCCGGTTTTGCCCGCGACATGACGACGATTGCTGTACGGACAAGTCGGCCGCCGCGTGTGATGGAGGCGCTCAGCCCGTTCACGCTTGCGCGGAATCTGTGGGAGTATCGGGAGCTGATCAAGCAGTTCTCGGTTCGGGAAACGGTCGCCCGATATAAGGGGACGCACCTTGGTCTGGCGTGGGCGGTGGGGCAGCCGCTGCTGACGCTGACGGTGTTCACGTTCATCTTCTCGACGGTCTTCAAGATCAAGTGGGGGACCGAACTCTCCGGCGAGACGAAGATCGACTACGCCCTGCACTTCTTCGCGGGGCTGGTGATGTACTCGGTGTTCTCGGAGACGGTCGGCCGGGCGCCGGGGCTGATCCTCGAGAAGCCCAACTTTGTCCGCAAGGTGGTGTTCCCGCTCGAGATCCTGCCGGTGGCGGCGCTCGGGGCGTCGATGATCTATGCGCTGGTGAGCGTGGTGGTGCTGCTGGTCGCGGCGCTGCTGCTCGCGGGGCGGTTCTCCGTCACGCTGTGGCTGTTCCCGCTGACGCTGGTGCCGCTGACAGCCCTGACGCTGGGGCTGAGCTGGTTCCTGTGCTCGATGGGCGTGTTCGTGCGCGACATCAAGACGGTGGTGGCGGTGCTGCTGCAGCTCCTGTTCTTCGTGACGCCGATCATGTTCCCGCTCGGGCTCGTGCAGGAGAGGCTGGGGGAATACGCGTGGGCGATGTATCTCAACCCCCTGACGCCGATCCTCGAGGACGGGCGGCGCACGCTGCTGCTCGGTGAGCAGCCGCACTGGCTGGGGCTGGGGATCTCGACGGCGGTCGGGCTGTTCATCATGCAGACGGGGTATGCGTGGTTCCGGCGCAGCCGGCAGGGGTTCGCCGATGTCCTTTAGCCCGCCTCAGAACGCGAAGCGGGACCGCAGCGAGCCCGTGCTGAGCGTGCGCAACGTCAGCAAGTGCTACCACATGTACGACAAGCCGCGCGACCGGCTGAAGCAGGCGGTGCGGCGAGGCGGAAAGCAGTACTTTCGCGAGTTCTGGGCCCTCAAGGACGTGTCGTTCGACCTGTTCCCGGGCGAGGCGATCGGCGTCGTGGGGCGGAACGGGTCGGGCAAGAGCACGATGCTGCAGATCATCGCGGGCACGCTCTCGCCGACGCACGGCGAGGTGATCGTTCGCGGGCGCATCTCGGCGCTGCTCGAGCTGGGGTCGGGGTTCAACCCGGAGTTCACGGGCAGAGAGAACGTGTTCCTGTACGGGGCGATCCTCGGGATCCCGCGCAAGGAGATGCTCCGCCGCTTCGACGAGATCGCGGACTTCGCCGAGATCGGGCAGTTTATCGAGCAGCCTGTAAAGACATACTCAAGTGGCATGCACGCCCGGCTGGCGTTCAGCGTGGCCGTGAGCGTGAACCCGGACATTCTGATTCTGGATGAGATCCTGGCCGTGGGCGACATCGCGTTCCAGCAGAAGTGCGTCGGGAAGATGTTCAAGCTCGTGGAGAGCGGCGTGACGCTGCTGTTCGTGAGCCACGCGCCCGACGCGGTGAAGAGCATCTGCAAGAAGGGCCTGTTCCTGCGCGACGGGAAGCTGGCGCACCTGGGCTCGGCCGAGGAGGCCGTGGACCGGTACTTCAACTACGTCCGCGACCAGGTGAACGCCCACGCGCAGCAGCACCAGCCGGTGGCGGCGCTCAAGACGAGCGTCGACGGGCGGACCGAAGTCGACGCGACCGCCCGCTACGGCACGGGGCACATGCAGGTCGACAGCGTGCGCCTGCTCGACGACCGCGGGCGCATCGCCGAGGCGTTCACCTACGGCGAGCACATCACCGTCGAGGTCGTCGTCAAGGCCCTCGTCGAGCTCGACAAGCTCGATGTGCACTTCGCGGTCCGCGACAGCGTGGGCGTCGACCTCTTCGGCACAGGCACCGCCGACGAGCACGTGCACTTCCCCACGCTCCACACCGGGTCGCGCACGAGCGTGAAGTTCCGGTTCCTCAACACGCTCCGCGGCGGCCCGTACGGCGTGAGCGTGACGCTCTCGCGCCTGCCGGAGAACCTCGACGTGGGCGGCGTGACGCTCGACCACGTGACGGCCGTGGCGGGGTTCACCTGCATCCCCGATCCGCTGCGGATGGTGCACTACAAGGTGTACAACCCGACGCAGGTGTCGTGGGGCGGGGTGGAAGAGCCTGTCGCGCCCGCGATCACGGTGACGCCGGAAGCGGCGCCGGCACGGGCGTGAGGTGATTCGACGGCTGAGCGGCGATGCGGGCGATCGCGGCGTCGACTTCGGACGCGGCGAATCGTGATCGCAGCACGCGCTCGACTTCAGCGGCGTCGGCGGCGCGGCCGGAGGCGAGGCACTCGGCGCGGAGCGTGGCGAGCGTGCGGATGTCGTCGGCGCTCGTGCGATCGGCCTGGGCGCGCTGCCACGGCGTGAAGCCCGAGCGGTCGTCGGCGTAGAACGCGGCCCATGTGCCGACGCTCGGCGATGAGAGGTCGACGAGCTTGAGCAGCGCGGAGCCCTGGTTGTCCTCGGCGAGGCGGACGGGGAGCGTGTAGGTGAACGTGTGGTCGGCGATGGCCTTGGCCGCGGCGGTGTCGCCGGACATCAGCACTTGGGCGACCTCCGGGGAACGGCCCATGGCGGTGGCGAGCTCGGCCCAGGCGCCGCGGGTCCGGGGGTTGCTCGAGGTGGATTCGAGGGTTTGGAGGACGTCGTTGAGGGGGCTGAGGTTGACGCCGCGGGCGCGGAGGGCGCGGGTGGCGCGGTGGGCGGCGACAAGGGTGAAGGGGTCGGTTTCGAGCCACATGGCGTTGAGGAGCGCGATTTCGCGGTCGGTGTCGCCTTCGCGCTCGAGGGCGGCGACGAACTCGGATTGGATCATCGCTCTGGCCTGGTCGTCGCGGCGCGACTGGGCGCCCGCGAGCAGGGCGGCGAGGCGGTCGGAGGCGGGGACGCCCGATTTCACGGACCGGATGAAGGCGGCGAGAGCCGTGGGGTCGGCGTAGCCGGTGAGGCGGTCGACTTCCTTGTCGACGCCTCCCCCCATCGCCACGATCGCGAGCGTGGTGGGGACGGCGTTCACGTTGTGGCGGAGCGAGAATTCGACGCTCCCGTCGGCGTCGAGCTGGTGGAACGTCGTGTTCGAGTCCAGCAGCGCCGAGACGCGCGGGTCGGACCAGCTCGCTTCCATGCGACGGCATGGCTCGCACCACTCAGCGTGGATGTCGAAAAACGTAACGTTGGCCGGAGGCGCCGGCGGGTCGTCGGCCGCGGGCTTCGTCGGGGCGCACGACGAAGTCAGAGCCGCGAGGGTGAGTGTGCAGGCGAGGGTGAAGCGGCGGCGGTGCACGTGAGGTCTCCCGCTTGGGCGGTGCTTTGGGTGCGCTGCCGCGTGCACTCGCGCCCAACCCCCCTCACCCAGCGTACACACCAGATGAAGGCGCCGACGTAGAGCACGAACGTGCCGGGGATGTGGCCCCAGTTCCAGCTCGGCACGTGCGGGTGCAGCGCGAACGACAGGAGCACGTTCGCGGTGATGAGGACGCTGACGACGATCGCGTACGGGATGAACGCCCTGAGGAACCGGCGCGGCGACGGATGGGCGGCGGCCATCAGCACCGCCGCGCTGATCCACAGGTTCGTCGGCGTGCACCAGTGGCCGACGCTGTAGAGACGCTCCCCCCCCGCACCCCCCACCCCCCCCACATCGGCGATCAGAAAGCCGGGCCCGGCGTCGCGAGCGTCGAACCCGGCTGCGTAAGCAAGAGCGATGTAGATCTGGCGGAAGAGTTCGGACGTGGCGCCGGTGATCGTCGCCGCGAGGCTGACGACGATCACGAGCGCAGGCGCGGGGATCCAGGCGTAACGCGTCGGCATGGGTGGAAAGAGAGGTCTGCGCGTCACGCGGCGAGCGAGCGCCGGAGGAAGAGGCTCGCGAAGCCCGCGGCGGCGAGCAGGGCGAGGCCGAGCTCGCGGCTGCCGCAACTGGGCGGGCACGGGTCCATCCACTTGCAGTTGCCGAAGGCGGCGAGGGACAGTTCGGCGGGCTGGCCGGGCTGGCCGGGCTGGCCGGGCTGGCCGGGCTCGGCGGGTTCGGCGGGCTGCGCGAGGGCACACGGGTCGGGCGTGCACGGGGTCTGCGCGAAGCACGCGGTGGTCAGGCACCCGGCGGGGTTGGAGGTGCCGTCGGAGCAGGCGCAGCGGCACTCCTTCTTGGTGATATCGGGGACGGGGTCGATGATCTGGCCGTCGATGATCTCGGCGTGAACATGACGGAAGTCGTACCACTGGGTGGGCATGGTGGTGCGGTTGCCGTTGCTGTTGCGGACGACCTCGAGGGCGCCGAAGACACCGCTGTCGGAGACGGTTGATGGGGTGAGGGTGTATTCGAGGCGGTCGAAGGGGCCGTGGAGGGTCATGTCGACGGTGTTGTCGTCGACAACGCCGAAGGAGAGCGCACCGGAGCGGAGGATCTTGCCGTCCGCGCGGTTCACGACGGCGTAGTGGTCCCCCAGGACGTACATGTCGACGTTGTCGCCGTAGGGGAAGCGGCCGACGCCGGGCTTTTCGTCTTCAAAGGGGAAGCCGAAGGCGGCGAGGCGGTCAACGACGCTCGGGGCGTCCTGGGCTTGAGCAAGGGTCGCGAGCGCGCAGAGGCAGGCGAGAGCGGCGAAGGTGTGTTTCATGGGCAACTCTCCGATGGAAGGACAAACCCCCGAGGAGCCGCCGGTGGCGCCAACGAGGGGGTGAGGGGATCTCAACGGGCACATGCGTACCGGTCACGGGGGAGCACATATTCTCCTCGCGCACCATCACGGGTTCGACGCGGGGTGCTTGCACCGCGGCGGGCGCGTGGGTGTCGTCGGCGGGTCAGGCCGCGCAGGTCGTGCGGCGCAGGAACATGGCCCCGACGCCCGCGGCGGCGAGCAGGGCGAGGCCGAGCTCGCGGCTGCCGCAGTCGGGCGGGCAGGGGTCCATCCACTTGCAGGTGCCGGCGGCAAGGGCCATCTCGGCGGGCTCAGCGGGCTCAGCGGGCTCCGCGGGCTCGGCGGGGGCCGCGCAGGGGTCGCCGGTGCAGGGGTTCTGCCAGCGGCACATGTCGGGGGTGCAGCCGGTGGGGTTCGACGTGCCGTTGGGGCAGGCGCAGCGGCACTCCTTCTTGGAGACGTCGCCGGTGATCGGGATGATCTCGCCGTCGACGAGCTCGGCGTGAACGTGCGTGAAGTCGTACCACTCGGGGGACCTGAGCGTGACGTTGCCGTTGCTGTTGCGGATGGCGCTGCTGTCGGCGTAGAGCCCGCTGTCGGAGACGTCGGCGGAGGTGAAGGTGTATTCGATGCGGTCGTACCCGCCGTGCATGGTCATCTGGATGGTGTTGTCGTCGACGACGCCGAAGGAGAGCGAACCGGAGCGGAGGACCTTGCCGTCGGAGTGGTTAACGACGGCGTAGTGGTCTTCGAGGACGTAGAGGTCGAGCCGGTCGCCCAGTGACACGCGCCCGACGCCGGGCTTGTTGCCCTCGAGGGGGAATCCGAACGCCACGAGGCGGTCGATGGCCGTGGGAGCGTCCTGAGCCTGTGCGGCGGAAGCGGCGAGCGAGCAGACGCAGGCGACGGCGGCGAGAGCGAGTTTCATGGCAACCCTCCGATCCAAAGGAACACCCCGCGCCGCCGGAACCGGCGACGTTCAGTCGGAGTGTAATTATCAACGCAGGTACGAACGGAACGTGTTACGGACATACTTATCAACTTACAACGTGTGTTGAGTGCACACGTGATCGATTCTCGGACAACCTACTTCGGGCGTGCACGGCGTCAAGGGGGGAGTATCACGAATTCGTCTTCGCGCACAATCACGAGGCAAGGCCGCGCCGCGGGACCACAAAGTTGGGGAAGGCGGCGCGGCGGCCCCTCCCCCCTCCCTCCCCCCCCTCCCCCGGACGGGTGAGACGCCCCCCCACCGGGTCACCCGCGGGCAGGGACACGTCGCAGCAGCGCCACGCCGCACGCCGCCGCGAGCAGGGCCAGGCCGAGCTCGTGGCTGCCGCAGTCGTCGGGGTCGAGCCAGCGGCACTGGCCGGTGCCCGACGGGCACGTGCAGGCCTGCTGCCAGTGGCACTGGTCGGGGGCGCAGCCGGTCGGGCTGCGTGAGCCGTCCGGGCAGGCGCAATAGCACACGAGCTGTGTGACCTGGGTTGTCGGGGGAACGACGGTCTTGTCGACGAGTTCGGCGTGGACGTGGGCGAAGTCGTACCAGCTCGTGGGGAGCTGCTCGAGCGTGGGGCCCTGGACGCGGTCGGCGTAGGCGATGACGCCGGTGTCGGAGACCGTGGCCTTGGTGAACGTCACCTCGATCCGGTCGCTGTCGCCGAAGAGGACCATGTCGATGCTGTCGGGATTGCTGGCGTTGAAGCCGAGGGGCCCCGACCGGATGACCTTGTCGTCGAGCCGGTCGAGGATGGCGTACGTCGTCCCGAAAACGTACATGTCGACCTTGTCGCACATCTGCACCAGCCCGACGCTGGGCTTGTTGTGCTCGTCCAGCGGGAACCCGAACGCCTTGAGGCGCTCGAGTGCCGTCGGCGGCGTGGCTTGAGCGTGGGAGGAGAAGAACGAGCAGACGCAGGCGAACGCGAAGAGAGCGAGCTTCATGGGCAACCCTCGAGACAAGCGGTCCATCAAGACAAGGCGCAACCCGGCGCCGCCGAAGCCGGCGGCGCGAACGGGAGCGTAATTTCTGACACACGCATTGCGAACCAAACGTTACAAGCAAACGCACAAGCCGGCGCCGTGCAGATGTGCGGCGCTGCCGTCGAGTAACCTACTTCGGGCGGGCGCGGTGTCAAGAGGGGACAATACGAATTCATCTTTGCGCACAACGACGAGGCGAATGCGCGGCGGAGTCCCACAAAAAAGGATGCGCCACCGGGCGCTGATGTCCCCCGGAGTGGGCAGAGAGGCTCGTAAAATCCAACGATGCACACGACAAAGGCCGCCATCGCCGCCGCGACGTTCATTTTCGTGTGCCTGCTCGCGTCATGGGCCGAGTCGGCGCTCGCTCCCGGCAGCACGGCGGCGCGCCGGCAGCTGGCCGCCAAGCTGGCGGTGCAAACGGGGCCGAGGACCTGGTGAAGGTGCTCGCGTGGGTAGCACTCCCCACGCGGCGCGTCATACGGATTCGGTTTGAATCGCGTGCCTCCTCGTGGAGCAGGAGTAGATTGGCCGACATCGGCCCAAAGCGGCCGATCACAGGCGGGACGCCTGTGCCACTCAGCGCAGGGTTCAGACCGAAGACATATCGGTCACGCCTAGTCGATGATGTCGGGGAGCGACTGCATCCCCTCGGTGAGGATGCGGGGACCCGTCTCGGTGACGAGCACGTCGTGCTCGTAGTGGACGCTCAGCGACCCGTCGGCGGTGTAGATCGGCCATGTGCGGGGTTCGCTCACGATCTGACCGGTACCGGCCGCGAGCATGGGCTCGACGGCCAGGAGCATCCCGGTGACGCAACGCATGGAGGACTCGGGCCAGTCGTTGTCGTGCGACGCGGGGACGTTCGACACAAACGGCCCTTCGTGGAGCTTCTGGCCGTAGCCGTGGCCGCCCAGGCCGCGGACCAGGAAGAGCTTGTGTTCGCGTTCGACACAGGTGGAGACTTCGGCGGCCCAGTCGGCGAGCGGTGCGCCGGGGCGCAGGCGTGTGACACCGCGGGCGAGGGATTCCTTGCCGGCGGTCATGAGGCGTGTGGCGAGGGGCGAGGCCTCCTGGATGGCGTAGGTCCACCCGGCGTCGCCGATCCAGTCCTTGTGCTTGACGCCGATGTCGATCTTGAGGAGGTCGCCGCGTTGGAGCGGGCGGGTGAGGTAGGTGGCCGTGCCGTGGACGACGCACTCGTTGAGGGAGAGGCAGGCGTGCGAGGGGAAGCGGGGCATGCCGCGGGGGGCGTAGCCGATGAAGCAGGAGCGGCAGTCGAGGTCGGCGAGGGTTTTGGCGACGAGCATGTCGACCTGGGCGAGGGTCATGCCGGCTTTGACGAGCTCGACGAGGCGCTGGTGCGTCTTCACCACGCACTGCGCGGCGGCGTACGCACGGTCGATATCGGGTCCGGAGGAGGGTCGGGAACGGATCATGGGGGGGATGGTAGGAACGGAGGGGGATCTAGCGGCTCAGGTCTCTCACGGCGTCCTTTCCGATCCAGCGGGCGGAAGCGACTTCGGACGCCGCCAGTTCCTTCGCGAGGGCGAGGCACTTGGCCCGTATCCCGGGACGGCGTCCCATCGAGCGCAGGGCCCAGCTCACGCCCTTCTTCACGAAGTTCCGGTCGTCGTCGGCCGCGCCTCGGATGAGGTCGAGCCGCTCGAGCAGCGGCGCGTCGGGAAGCTTCTTGTCGTGCAGCGCGATGCTCGCGAGCAGGGCGAACGCGCCCCGCTTGACGAACTCGTCCTTCGTGCTGTTGCGCACGGCCCAGCGGTCGACGCGCCCCAGCGCGAGGGCGCGAGTGGGGGGGTCGACCTTGTCGAAGAGGTGGAAGCAGGCGTGGTCGCAGATGGCCCAGTTGTCGAAATCGCGGGCCCAGGCGTCCATCTGGCGGGCCGTGACGAGCGACGGCTCGTCGACGAAGCACGCGAGCATGCGGGCGTCGTAGAACTCGTGGTCCCAGAGGGCCTGGGCGAGGTCGTGGTTGTAGCGCCGGTCGTCGTCGGACTTCGCCTTGACTCGCAACGCCTTGGCGAGGGTGTTGAGGTTGGAGACCCGGACGCCCAGGGCGTTGTCGGAGTGGATGCCGTAGCGCGGGCCCATCTCGGCCCGGATCTTCGGGTCGGCGAGCTTCTTGAGGGAGGCGATCGCGTCGGACGCGACCGCGCGCGGATCGCGCGGCGTGTGAGCGGGTCGGGACGGCAGTTTCTTCTTCGTTGGCGTCGGCACGGCGTTCAGAATACCGAAGGTCGCAGCGCCGTGCTCAGCAGCGGTCCCACAGAATTTCCGTGAGCCTTTCCAAGGTCCCGTCCCAGCCCCGGTTCATCGACCCATGGCCGGCGGCGAACACACGCCGCTCTTCCGCGGTCGCGTTGATCGGTTCCGAGCGGAGGTGCACGACGGTGCCGCCCCCCTTGCCGGCGTGGTCGGCGAAGGTGATCGTGTAGAGCGTTTCCAGGGGCCACTTGGGGTCGAAGCAGGAGCGGACGGTCTTGCCGGCGGCGTCAGCGAACGACACGACAAAGACCAGGCGGTCCGGGCGGGCGACCTCGCGGATGTTCCACAGGCCCCAGTGCTCGCCGGCGTCGGTGGTGGAGCGCATGGCGAAGTGGAACGTGCCGCCCGGGCGCAGATCGAGGGAACTCTTCACGATGGTCGTGCCTTTGGGCCCGAACCAGCGGGTGAGCAGGTCGTGCTCGGTCCACGCTCGCCAGGTGAGGTCGCGCGGGGCGTTGAAGACGCGGGAGAGGGTGAAGGGGACGTCGTCGTTTGCGTGGGGGTCGGCGTGGGGGTCGGCGCCGGCCTGCAGCACGTTGTCGAGGTGCTCGGCGAGCCGGGCGAGGGTCTGCTTGGTGCCCTCGTCGGCGCCGTATTCCTTGATGACGAAGTCGCGCTGCTGCCTTGAAGGGAAGACCATGGAGAGAGTGACGCTGGTGCGGTCGCTCTGCGGACCGGCGGGCTCGAAGGTGGCGGTGACGGTGAAGCTGACGGGCTCGAGTTTGCCCCCATCGGTCTCGGCCTTGGTGTCGCCGGCGTGCTTGTAGACGAGGCGCTCGGGCTCACAGACCTCGAGGTACGTGACGAGGTTCTCGTAGTCCGTGCCGTCGGGGCCGTGCATAGTGAAGCGCCACGTGCCCTCGGGGCGGATGTTCATGGCGGCGGTCGTGGTCGTGAAGCCCAGCGGCCCCCACCAGCGGGCGAGCTGGGCGGGGTCGGTCCAGGCCTTCCAGACGAGCTCGCGCGGGGCGGCGAACGTGCGGGTGACGCGGATCTCGGTCTCGGAGGGGAGGGACAGTACCGCGGCGGCGCTGGTGGAGGTCATGGTGCGGGGTCTCCGGCGTGGCGCTAAAAGTGAACCAACTGGTTGAGCATATCGGCGGGCTCGATATCGTCAACCAAATGGTTGAATAAATCTGACGGGCATGCCCGGGGAGTGTCGAGATTTCCGCCCGCGGCTTGACATATACCTATATTGGGATATATTACCCCATGCCCCCTGTCTCCGCCACCGCTGACGCGTTTTCCGCTATCGCCGACCCGGGACGCCGCCAGCTCCTGGGGGCCCTCGCCGGGGCGGAGCGGAGTGTCGGCGACATCGGGCGGGCCCTGGCGTGGCCGCAGCCCCGGGTGTCGAAGCACCTGGGCGTGCTGCGCCGCACGGGGCTGGTGCGGGTGCGGCGCGAGGGGAAGAAGAGCATGTACAGCGTGAACGCGCAGGAGCTCAAGGGCGTGCACGACTGGGTCACGATGTTTGAGCGCTTCTGGGATCACCATCTCGACCGCGTGAAGCAGCGTGCCGAGGGCACGGCCCGCGCGGCGACGGACCACACCATCAACAAGCCCAAGGGGACAACACCATGACGAGGACAGCGAATTCGACCCCCGCCGCCGGGCCGGCCCCGGCGCCCGCGCCGGTCTTTCCAACCACGGTCCAGACCGTCGACATCCACCGCGAGATCGAGATCGCGGCGCCGGTCGAGGTGGCCTTCGCGAGCGTGCTCGAAGAGAACGGCCCCGGCGGCCAGCAATACGACGGCTCCCCCTTCCCGCGCGTGCTCGAAGCCTGGCCCGGCGGGCGCTGGTTCCGCGACCTGGGTGTCGTGGGGGGCAACAACGCGGGGCACCTGTGGGGCCACGTGCAGGTGATCAAGCCGCCGACGCTGCTGGAGATCACCGGGCCGATGTTCATGTCGTACCCGGCGGTGAACTTCATTCAATACCGGCTGACGGCGTCGGGTGGGGGGGGACAGGGCACGAAGCTCACGCTCGTGCACCGGGCGATGGGGCTGATCCCGGCGGATCACGCGACCGGCGTGGTGAAGGGGTGGGAGTTCATCATGAAGCGGATTTCGGAGAGGGCGAGCGGGGAGCCGGTGACGCAGCGCGGCGGGTAATCTGTTCGCGTATGGATGGTCGCCGGCGCGCCTTTGGAACATCAGAAGGCAGGTACGCAGAGGACGCGGAGTAGCGCGGAGGAACGCAGAGAGGAAGACCTCCGCGCGCTGCAACGAAGAACGCCGCCGACGAAGTGCCGCAATCCAAGTCCTTCTGTTTCCTGCCTTGCTCCGCGTTCCTCCGCGCTTCTTTGCGTCCTTCGCGTGCGGCCTTTGCCTTGCCCGTCCCGGGTTCGGATGAGACCGAGACGAGAAACGAAAGCAGGCCCGAGCAACGGGGCTCGGGCCTGCACGGGATACGGGGAGGAATACGCCGCTCGCTTGCGCTCGCGGCTCTTACTTGATGCCGCCGCCGGCCAGCATCTGGTCGAGCTGGTCGTACCCGATGTTCATTCCGGTTTCCATGCCGGAGGCGAGGGCGCCGTCGCGGGCCTGCTTGGTGCTGTAGGTGCACGTGATGGTCATGATCGTCGTGCCGCCGCTGCGCTTGAAGGCGAGCGAGCACATGGCGGGGTCCATGGGCTGGCAGCCCATCTCGAACGTCTCGGTGCGGGTGAGGTGGTCGAGGGGGACGACCTCGCGGTAGGTGCCGTGCATGGCCATGGCGAGCTTGCCGTCGGGCCCGTTCCATTCCCAGCGGTACGACCCGCCGACGCGGATGTCCTCATCGCAGCGGGACATGGTCCAACCGGGCGGGTTGAAGAGCCACTTGCGGAGAAACTCCGGGGTGGTCATGGCCTTCCAGACGAGCTCGACGGGGGCGTCGAACGAGCGGGTCATGACGATCTGGGTGTCGGTGGGCGTGGCGATGCTGAGCTTCTTCTGCGTGCTGACGGTCATCGGGGTCTCCTCAAGGGTTTATGGGGGTGGAGGGGGACGGGTCAGGGTGTTGGCTTGCGCGGGTCCGCGCCGCTCTGCGGTTTGTGCTGCGCTTTCAGTTCCTCGAGCACGGCGTCGAGCCGCTCGAAGGTCGATTCCCAGTGCTTGCGGTAGCCGTCGAGCCACGAGCTGACGTCCCCGAGCGGGTCGCCGTGGAGGCGGCAGATGTGGGTGCGCCCGACGATGCGGCGCCGGACGAGGCGTGCCTTCTCGAGCACGCGCACGTGCTTGGACGCGGCCGGGAACGACATCTTGAGCGGCGCCGAGAGTTCGCTCAGGTTCCGTTCCCCCGTTTCGGAGAGCTGGCGGAGCATCGAACGCCGCGCGGGGTGCGAAAGGGCGTGGAAAACGCGGTCGAGCGTGGGCGAGCGATCTTGAACCATCGGGTTTAGTATACGGCGGGGGTGGGGGATTGTCAACCAAGAGGTTGAGGAAAGGGGTCGGGGATCAGGGATCAGGGGCTAGGGACTGGGGACTAGGGACTAGGGGCTGGGGAGCGCGGGTTACGATGGGTCGCATGAGTGCCTTGCGGCGAAGCGGTGAAGACCGACGGCGGGACGAGGCGTGGGCGACGGCGTTGCAGCACGCGTTCGACTGCATGTTGTCGGAGGACGACGGTCGGGCCCGCCCGCGGCCGCGAGTGCTCGCCGTGAGCCCCAACGGGTTGGAAGTCGAGATCGAACTGCGGTGGTTGAACAGCCAGCGATACTGCTGCGCCGAGCGCGGATGCTTCCTCGCGACCGACAGCCGGGCGTGGTGGGCGACGTTCCGCGAGGCGCTCACGGAAGTGAACGACCGCGAGCCGGCGCCACTTTCGGTGCGAGTGCTCGGCGTGGTCGAAGACGGCGTGCTCCTCACGTACCTCGAGCAGGTCGGATTGCCAGCCCAATCGCGGGCTTACGTCTACGGCCCCGCCGAGGACCACGAGCGCGACGCCAGGTAGCCCCAGAGGGTTGATCTACAGGCGCGGATCGACCGGCTCACTTTCCATGGCGAGCACCGCGAATACGCACTCGTGCACGCGCCGGAGCGGCTCACGCCGCACGAAGCGCTCAAGCGACTCGACGCCAAGGGCGAACTCGCGCTGCGCGAGCGAGCGCTTGGCCCCCAGCCCGCGCGACCGCAGACGGTCGAGGTGCTGCGGGCGCGTGTATTCCGGCCCGTAGATGATGCGGAGGTACTCGACGCCGCGGACCTTGATGGCGGGCTGAACGAACCCACGCGGGCCGCGCGCGATGAACTCGAGGGGCTTGACGACCATGCCCTCGCCGCCGGCGCCGGTGAGCGATGTCCACCACGCGGTCGCGTCGTCCTCGCTCACCTGCGAGGAGAGGTCGACGGTGCGGCACGCCGTGGCTACAAAGACAGGATCAGCCGGCGTCGCGAGGCGGGCGAGTGTGCCCATGTGCCACTCGTGATCGCGGTCGACGTGAACGTGCCCCTCGCTCGCGAGCAGGTGGAACGGGGCGAGTCGAAGGTCCTCGACCCCCGCCACGTTCCAGCAATAGCGCCGGTACGACGCGACGTACTTGTCGACGAGCGTGCGCCGCTCGGCGAAATCGGCGAAGAGGGCGGCCGCGTCGGGGACCCGCGTGCGGGTCTGTTCGAGGGCCGTCGCCGCGGCAGCCAGCGCGCTCGTCGCGGCCACACCAACGGCCGCGTACTGCTCCCGGATCAGCGACTGCGCCTTCGCCGACCACGGCATCAGCTCCGCGTCGAGGCACATCCAGTCGGTTGACAGCTCATCCCACAGCCCGGATCGCTCGGCCGCGTCCCGGAGGCGCGTCAGCAGCGCGTGCTCCGTCGTGGCGTCGTTGAAGAACGGCCGCCCTGTGCGGGTATAGATGATGCCGAGCGTGCCGGCGGTGGGGGCCGTGGGGTTGCTCGTCGTCGCCGGGATCCCGAACCGTCTCTGCGCAACCCCCGGCTCGCGGCACACCACGACCACCGCGCGCGACCCCATGTGCTTCTCTTCGCAGATGACGCGCCCGACGCCGTTGGTCCGGAAGTACTCGAACGCCTGCTGCGGGTGTTCGAGCATCCCCGGCTCACGCGATGTCTCGCACGGCGACATGGTCGGCGGCAGGTAGATGAGCCACCGCGGATCGGCCGCGAACCGGCTCATGATCTCGAGCGCCGCCGCGGCGTTCTCCTGGCGCACGGTGATCGCACGCATGAGCCGGGTCTCGATCACGCGCTTGCCCGAGACGTCGTCGATATCGAGCAGGTCGTCGTGCTGCTGCTGCAGGGTAAGTGGAGCTCGCTCGCTCTCCGGCAGGAACGGCTTCTTCGACTCGGCGTACGTGGCTCGGGCCTTGACCGAGACGAACTCGCGCTCGGGGTAGCGCAGGGCCGTGAGCGAGCCGCCGAACACACACCCGGTGTCGATGCACACCGTGTTGTTGAGCCACTGCGGGTCGGGCACGGGCGTGTGCCCGTACACGACCGCCGCCCGCCCGCGATACTCCGCGGCCCAGTTGTACCGCACCGGCAGGCCGAACTCGTCGGTTTCGCCGGTGGTCTCGCCGTAGAGCGCGAACTCGCGGACAGCGCCCGATCCGCGCCCCGCCATCGACTCCTTCATCCCGGCGTGGGCGACGACCAGGGCGCCGTTGTCGAGAACATAGTGGCTGACGAGGTCGTCGATGAACGCACCGACCTGCTTGCTGAACTCTGGCGGTTCTGTGCCGAGCTGCGACAGCGATTCCGCGAGGCCGTGGGTGATCTGCACGTTCTTGCCCGAGAGGGCGCGGAGCAGCTTGACGTCGTGGTTGCCCGGAACGCAGAGGGCCAGCTCAAGCTCGACGGCCCGCATGACGAAGCGGAGCACCGCCGGCGTCTTGGGCCCGCGGTCGACAAGGTCACCAACAAAGACGAGCTTGCGTCTCGCGGCGTCCGTGGGGGGCGTGATCTCGCAGACGCCCTCGGGCCCGCCGGGGATCTGGCGGACCGACCAGCCCAGGGCCCCGAGCAGTTCTAGAAGCTCGTCGTAGCAGCCGTGAACGTCGCCGATGATGTCAAACGGCCCGTGCTCGTGCTTGCGGTTGTTCCACAACGGCTCGCGGGCGAGCGTGGCGGCGTCGCACTCTTCGGGCGTGCGCAACGTGAAGACGTGCCGGAAGCCCTCGCGCTGCAGGCCCCGGATGTCGCGCCGCATCGCGAGGCGCTGGTTGCGGACCACGTGGCCCCCGAAGCTCCGATCCGGGCGCACGGCGTTGCGGTCCTGGCACGTGCGCTCGGGCGTGTCAACGACGATGGCCACGGGGAGACAGTGAAACTCCCGAGCGAGCTGCACGAGCGGCTGCCGATCCTCAGCGCGGACATTCGTGGCGTCGATGGCGGTCAGCAGCCCGCGGGCGAGGCGTTTGGCGGCCAGGAACCGCAGCACCTCGAACGCATCGCCCGTGGCCTCGAGCGAGTTCTCGTCGTCGCTCACCCAGCCGCGGCACGTGTCGGACGAGAGAATCTCGGTGGGCTTGAAGAGCCGGCGCGCAAGCGTGCTCTTGCCGGAGCCGGAGGCGCCGATGAGGACGACGAGGGAGAGGTCGGGGACGCGGATCTCAGGGGACACGGCTGAACACCCCCATCTGCGTCGGCGTCCCCACGTCCCGCCCCTCCGGCGTCACCCCGACCTCGCCGATTCCGCGGAACTCGCACGTGTACCCATGGCGCGAGCACGCGCCCGCGGCCCACGCCCTGAACTGATCGCGCGTCCACTCGAACCTGTGGTCGCGGTGCCGCATCGCTCCCGCGCTGAGCGTCTCCCACATCACGTTGTACTCGCTGTTGGGCGTCGTCACGATGACGATCCCCGGCTTCGCGGCCCCAAAGACCACGCGCTCGAGCGCCGTCAGCCGCGCCTCATCCAGGTGCTCGATCACCTCGCACAGCACCGCCGCGTCGAACCCCGCGAGCCGCTCGTCGCGGTACATCAGCGACCCGTGCACCAGCTCCAGCCGCTTGCGCACCGTCGGCGGCAGCCGATCGAGCCGCAGCCTCTCCGCGGCCTCTTCGAGCGAGCGGTGCGCCACGTCCATCCCGAGTATCCGCTCAAACGTCGAGTGCTTGAGCAGGTCGCGGATGAGCCGCCCCTGGCCGCACCCCAGGTCCGCGACGCTCCGTGCCCCGCGTGCCTGCAGGACCGAGAGCACGACGCCGTGGCGCTGCTGGTGCAGGCTGAGCTTCTTCTCGCCCGCCTCCTCGCGCGGGTCCTCCGGCGAGTCGGCGTCGATCTCGGCCGGCCCGTCGCCGTCCTGCTCACGGAGCTGCTTGACGACGTCGTCCGCCAGGCTCCGCTGATACTTGAGGTAGCGCGTGGCGATCAGCTCGCGCTCCGGGTGCGCGACCAGCCACCCCTCGCCGTGGCGCATGAGCTTGTCGACCTCGTCATCGCCGACCCAGTAGTGCTTCTCGTTGTCGAGCACCGGGATGAGGACGTACAGGTGGCTCAGCACCTCGTGCAACGGCCTGGTGATGCTGAGCACGACGCTCAGGAGAGACGAGTCGCCCCAGTCGGCGAACTGGGTGTCGAGCGGCCGGCGCGTGATCGTGAGCGTGTAGCCCAGGGGCTCGAACATTCGCGTCAGCAGCTCCGGGCCGCCGCGGCTCACGATCGCCGGAATCTCGATCGTCAGCGGGATCGGCGTCGTCGCCAGCTCGGGCCGGTCCTTGCACAGCCCCGCCATCGCGCTGCGGAACACCTGCGCGATTGCGACCGCCAGCATCGACGACGCCGTGTAGGGCCGGTCGTTCACATACTGATCAAGCGTTCGCTCGCGACCTTTGCCGCGCACGAGGCCGACCGGGTCGACGTCGAGCAGCAGCGCCGCGGTGCACACGTCTTCGTCGGCCCGCGGATAGAAAACGTGAGCGGCCCCGAACGCCAACGGAAAAGTCTGCACCCTCGCGGGGTGCTTATGCAGCAGGTAGCCCAGATCGGTCGCGGGGTGGGGGGGCCGGTGAGTGGTGGAGATCGTCAGAAGCATCGCTGGTGGGCTCGGCGGGGTTCAAGGGGCGAAGGATAGCGGGGGAGGCTCGTGGACAGAGCCAGCGCTTGCGACGCCCACCAAGTTGGCGATTGCTTACCGCTCGGCGCGGGCCAACCCTGTTGCAACGAAGGAGACGACCCATGCCGACCAAATCCGCCGCGTTCGCCGCACAGACCGCCAAGAGCACGCTCGAGTCGTTCACGATCGACCGGCGCGACCCGGGTCCCACCGACGTCGCGATCGAGATCCTCTACTGCGGCGTGTGCCACTCGGATATCCACGCCGCCCGCGGCGAGTGGCCCGGGATGATCTTCCCGCTTATCCCCGGCCACGAGATCGTCGGCAAGGTGACGAAGCTGGGGACCGGTGTGAAGGGCTTCAAGGTGGGCGAGTTCGCGGCCGTGGGCTGCCTGGTGGATTCGTGCCGCAAGTGCGCCAACTGCAACGCCGGCATGGAGCAGTACTGCGACCCCGGCTTCACCCTCACGTACAACAGCCCCGACGTCCACTTCCCCGGCAAGCCCACCTACGGCGGGTACTCCAAGCACATCACCGTCGACCAGCGCTTCGTGCTCCACGTGCCGCCGACGAAGAACCTCGCGGGCGTCGCGCCGCTGCTGTGCGCGGGGATCACGACCTATTCGCCACTGAAGCACTGGGGCGCGGGCAAGGGCAAGAAGGTCGGCATCGTCGGCCTCGGCGGGCTGGGGCACATGGGCGTCAAGCTCTCGCACGCCCTCGGGGCCGAGACGGTCCTCTTCACGACCTCCCACGGCAAGGTCGAGGACGGCAAGCGCCTCGGCGCCGACGACGTGGTCATCTCGCGCGACCCGACCCAGATAGCCAAGCACACCAACAGCTTCGACTTCATCCTCAACACCGTGGCCGCGGCCCACGACCTCGATCAGTACAACGTCCTGCTGAAGCGCGACGGCACCCAGTGCCTCGTCGGCGCCCCCGAGACGCCGCACCCGTCGCCGAGCGTCTGGAACATGCTCATGAAACGCCGCAGCATCGCCGGCTCGGCGATCGGCGGCCTCCCCGAGACGCAGGAGATGCTGAACTTCTGCTCCGAGCGCCAGATCTTCAGCGACATCGAGATCATCCCGATCCAGAAGATCAACGAGGCCTTCGACCGGGTGGTCAAGAGCGACGTGAAGTACCGGTTTGTGATCGACATGGCGTCGCTGACCTGAGTCCGTCGCTGCGGGTGCGAACCCGGTGCCCCGGCGGAGCTCTGTCCGCCGGGTCGTGACGCCTTGCGCTCACTGCGCCCTCATCCCCCCGCCGGAAACCCCGCCGCGCCCCTCACCCGTTCCATCTGCCCCATGTGCCGGTGCTGATGCTTCGAGAGAATCTCAAACCCTGTCCCGCCCGTGAACCTCAGCAACGGCACAAACGGGTTCTTGAACCGCACGCGATTCACGTCGAAGTCGCCGGCGGCACGCACGGCGTCGCGGGCCCCGACATTGCTCGTGAGAAAGTCGTCGAGGATCGCCCCTTCGACCGGCTCCCGCGGCGCAATCGGCCCCGGCGCCCGGGCCTGACGCGCCTTGGGATTGGTCACCGGCGAAGACTCGATGTACGTGCGAATGAACCACCGGCTGAACCGCCCCAGCGTGATCTCGGCAACCGGCGACACCCGCGAGCCTTCGAGAGCCCGCACGATCGGCGGCAGATACACCTCGTTCGCGAGCAACAGATGCTGAAGCACCTGCCCGATGCTCCACGAGCCCGGTCGAGGGCGCCAGTTGAGCTGTTCCAAACTGAGCCCGGCCGCGGCTCGCCGTGCGCGTTCGTCCGCGGCCTCGAGTTCCGCAACGAGACGGAGCGACCACGCTGGCGAAACGACGTTCAGAGTCGACACGCCGGAGAATAGCGGTGGGGGGGTGGCAGGCGGGTGCCCCGGCGGAGCTCTGTCCGCCGGGCCGTGACATCCCGCGCGTTCAGGCGCAGCCCCTCTCACCCCAACGGCCGATGCAACGCCGTCCTCGACCTCGCCGACTCCGGGCCAGCGATGGAGCACTCCTACATACTCGGCGCCGCCCCCGTGCGACGCGATCCATGCGTCGAACTCACCAGCGCCGTGGTGCCCGCGCTCCCCTTCCCCCCGCCCCCCCCGGCCGTCCGGCGTCGTCGATGTCGGCAGCATGGGCAAGAAATCCGCCTTGTAAGGCCAATGAGTACTTGACAAACACCGTATTATCGGGTAGTGTTTGGTCATGGCCACGGACGCGCCATCGTCAGATGAACCCGCCTTTCGTGACGCCGAACCTGCCTTTCGCGATGCGTTGATCCGCGGGCCCGCTCACCGCCGGGCGGCCGGGCTGAACCCGGGAAATCGCTTCGAGGACGTCCGCCTGCACGTGCTGGGAGAGGAGCTCGACCGCCAGTTCGTCGAGCACGAGGGAGAAGACGGCAAGCTGCGGCGCGTCGAGCGCCGGGTGTTCTTTGACAAGTCCAAGACGATCATCAACCGCGTCGCGCCGACGTCGGACGTGCCGTTCGACTGGACCGTGAACCCCTACCGCGGCTGCGAGCACGGGTGCATCTACTGCTTCGCCCGCCCGTTCCACGAATACCTCGGCTTCAGCATGGGCCTGGACTTCGAGACCAAGCTCGTCGCCAAGCCCGACGCGCCGGAGCTGCTGAAGAAGGAGCTGGCGGCCCCGGGCTGGAAGGCCGAGCCGATCGTGATGTCGGCGATCACCGACATCTACCAGCCGCTCGAGCACAAGATGAAGATCGCACGCCGCTGTCTGGAAGTCATGGCCGAGTGCGGCCAGCCGGTCTCGACGATGACCAAGAGCGCGCTGGTGCTGCGCGACGTGGAACTGTGGAGCAAGCTGGCCGCAATGAACGCGGGGCGGGTCACGGTGACACTCGTGACGCTCGATGCGGAGCTGGCGAGGAGGATCGAGCCGCGGGCCTCGTCGCCGACGGCGCGCCTGCGGGCGGTGCGGGTGCTCGCGGACGCCGGGATCCCGGTGGGGGTGAACATCGCGCCGATCATCCCGGGGCTGACGGAGACCGAGCTTCCCGCGCTGCTCGAGGCCGCGGCCAAGGCGGGGGCGATGCGGGCGAACTGGGTGCTGCTGAGGCTGCCGTACCAGTTGAAGGACCTGTTCCTCGAATGGCTCCAGCGCAACGTGCACCCGGACAGGGCGAAGAAGGTGGAGTCGCTGATCCGCCAGGCGCGGGGCGGGAAGCTGTACAGCGCGAAGCCGGGGATGCGCGGGCGTGGCAGCGGCCCGTTGGTCGAGCAGATCGCGCAGGTCTTCGATGTCTTCACGCGGAAGTACGCTATCAACCGCGACGTGCGCCCGCTGTCGGGCGCGCATTTCAGGCGCCCGGAAGTGCCGGACGGGAGCGGGCAGATGAAGCTGTTCTGAGCAGGAATGTACGCAAAGCACGCAAAGGGCCCAGGGAACGCGGAGTACAGAGGAGACGTGAGAGGGAAGTCGAGAGAAAAATGAAAGCGCCATCGTCATGCCTTTCTCTGCGTTCCTCCGCGCTCTCCGCGTCCTCCGCGTTCAATCCTTCAAGGAGCGAGATGATCGATGGAGAGAGAGCGCCCCGGCGGGCTGGAGGGTCCGCCGCGGCGGTTGCAGGCTGGAGCGAGAAGGACGGGGAACGCACCGGGGCGGCGCCCGGATGTTGCGACGAGGAGAGCACGCCCGGCGGACAGAGCTCCGCCTGGGCACTCGGATATCACCGCGGCCCTATCCGGGAGCGCTCGGTGGGGGGGGCGTACTTCCCCCTTCTTCGGCTTGTTCGTGGGGCGGGTGGGGGGGGTGGGGGGGGCGGCGTTCGACAAACGCCTTGAGGCGGCCCAGTGCCTCGTCCCACTGGCGCGAGGCCGTGTCGAGATACCGCCGCGCCCGGTCGATCGCCTGAAGCTCGAGCACAAACCGCCGCTCGCGCCCGTTTCGGACGCTCCTGACGATCCCCGCGCGCTTGAGCACCCCCGGGTGTTTCGTGATCGCCTGGCGCGTGAGCCGGAAGCGCGAGCGACCGGCCACGGTTGCAGCCTCTGGTCCGATGACGCCGTGAGCACGAGAGCACCCGTCGCTCGCGCTCCGGGCTGTCATCAGAACATCGTCTTCGCCAGCAACCGATGAAAATGATGCACCCCCTGCTCACGCGTCGGCGAATACCGCCCGCGCGAGTAGAACGACCCCTGCGTCCCCCGGTGCACGGCCTCCACCACCGCCTCATCCTCCCGTTCCACGCGATCAAGCCCGGCCCCCGCACCCTGCTCGAGCTTGCGCTCGTCCCACACATAGCTCAGAAACCGCACCCGCGTCCGCGCATGCCCCAGCGGGTTCACGACGTTGACCGACAATCCCCACGGATAGAAGTTGAACATCGTGTTCGGGAACAGCCACCAGTAATACGCGGCCACCGACTTGCCCGCGTCCGGCGACGACGACGGCAGGTCGAACGCCAGCTCCCCCGGCTTCGCCATGCCCAACTGGAGATTGCACCACGGGAAAAGCTCGACGATGTACTGCCCGTAATCGAGCACCTGGTTGAGCCCCGCGTGCACGAACGGGATGTGGAACCCCTCCAGGTAATTGTCGACATACAGGGCCCAGTTGGCGTGCACCATGTAGTCGCGCGAGCGAGCCGCGTCGAACCGGAAGTCCTGCAGCGGCAGCCACCCCACGCGCTCCGCCATCGGCGCCAGCAACTCGCGCAGCGCCACCGCCGGGTCGATCGACGAGAAGAACAGCGGCCCGGACGCATCGTCGTGAATGCCCGACGCGTTGCCGCACGGCCCCCCCGCACCCGCCTGCCCCCACGACCCAAAGGGCACACGCGCGAGATCATCCGCCGGCGATGGAAAGTTCTTGACGGCCTCGAACTCCGGCATCATCCGGAACCGCCCGTCGAGATCGAACCGTCGTCCGTGATACCGGCACACCAGCGCCTTCTCGACCCCCGCGTTCTCGCACAGGATGGTCCCGCGGTGCGTGCACACGTTCGACAGGCAATGGATGCGGTCGTCGCGATCGCGCGTGAGCAGCACCGGCTCGTTGAGACAGCCGTCCAGCAGAGTCACCGGCGTGCACTGGCCGGGAATCTTGACCGACCCCGCGTCGCCGACAAACTGCCACGACCGCCGGAAGATGTTCCGCCGCGCCAGCTCGTAGTACGCGGGGTCGGAATACACCGGTGCGGGCGGCGTCTGGGCCCGCGCAATGTCCGCGTCGATCTCAAACGGTTCGGCGTGCATCGCGCCAGTATACCGATCGGCGCCCCGCCCCCCCGCTACCGGTACGGCACCTGGGCGAGGCTGAGGATGTTCCCGTCGGGATCCTTGAACCACGCCACCTTTGCGCCGTCGGGGAACGAGGCCACGCCGTGGTCGTCCTGTTTGAACCACGGCATCCGGTCGAACACGACCCCGGCGCCCGCGAGCGCACGCACCGCCAGATCAATGTCGTCAACGTTCCACCCGGCGACCGTCCGCGGCACGGGCGTGAGCTCCGGCCCCTTCTGGATCCGCAGCATCATCCCGCCCGAATCCAGCACGATCCCGAACCCGTCCTCGTGCATAAGCCGAAGCCCGAGCACGCCGACATAGAACGCCTTGCACCGGGCAGCGTCGGTGGTCGCGGCGAAGCCGCACAGTTTCGCGTTGGATTGCAGTGAAAACGCTGGCGCGGAGGCGGACATGGGTGGCCCTTTCGTCAGGGGGATGGGAGCGGGCCGGGCGAAACGGGGTTGACGCGCGGCCCGGCATCGTCTAGTCTCATTGAGACTACCACAGAACGCCGGCGTGTCAAGCACGCACGCCATGGAACGCTCGCGAGGATGATGGCCCGCGCCGCGAAGAACCCGGACCGTCTCACGCCCGCCGACGTCGTCGTGCTGGCCATGCTCGGCGTGCGCCCCACGCACGGCTACGACCTCGTCGCCGAGCAGGCACGGCGCGAGGCGGGTGGGGGGGGAGGGGGGGGAGGGGGGACCGGCGCCGAGGGCCCCGCGGTCTCGCGCGCCCAGATCTACTACTCGCTCAAGAAGCTCCTCAAGCAGGGTCTCATCGTCGTCGCCAAGGACGCGGCGCCCGCCACTGGGCCCGAGCGCGAGCCCTACCGACTCACCGCGGCCGGCCGGCGCGCCATCAGCCGTGCCGTGGCGCAGCCCCAGTGGGCCCGGCAGCGCCCGCCGATCCCGTTCCAGATGTGGCTCGTGGCGCTCGGCCAGGCCGAACCCCAGGACCGCGCCCTCGCGCTGCGATCGCGGGCCGAGCACCTCGACCGGCAGATTGAGGATGCGTCCCGGGCGGTCGACGCGGCGGGGGGCGACGCCCCATCGGCCCGGATCGCGCTCGCCGTCGCGGAGCACGCGCTCGAGGTGCTGCGTCTCGAGCGCCAGCTGCTGTGCGACGTCGAGCCGATGCTGGGCGGATAAGGCCACGGAAGCGCCGGCACGCCGTCTCGTTCACGGCCTGCCGACCCACGTGATCGCGACGTCGGCGTCGCGTCGGAGGCGTGTGGAGAGCGCGGCCGCGTGGTGCTGGATGTGGCGGATGCTCAGGATCTGGTGCTCGAGCTTCCCCATGGGGTACCAGTGGAAGCCGCATTGGGCGGCCGTGAGGTCGAGGGCATCGACCCAGGTGTCGACGCTCGAGTCGACAACGTTCCAGTAGTCGAGGATCTCCTCGCGCGTGTACGGCGTGCAGGGCTTGGGCGGACGATTGCCCTCCCACGGGATGCTCGTCATGAAGTTCGCCTCTTCGCGGTGATGCTTCCACGGCGTGAGCGAGTGCTCGTCCTTCTGCAGGTAAAAGTGGGTGAAGAAGAGCGTGTGATAGGCGGCACGCCAGAACAGAGCGCCGCGGGCGGGCGGCGTGTTCCACAGCGCGTCGGGGCACTGCTCGATCGCGAGGCGCAAGGTCTTGAGGGCGGCGTGGTACTGGGACTTGAGGGCGCTGTTGACGTCGAGGCTCATGCGGTGACTTTACCGCGGCTCAGCCGCGCCGTCAGCGCCCAAAAGAAGACCGGCAGGCCCGGCTCGCCATTGCAGCGAGTGCGGGTCTGCCGGTCCTTGAGGGTCTCGATCGAACTCCCGCTCCATCCGAGCGGGTTCTCAATCGATCAGTTGCGACGCCGACGGGCGGCGATGAGGCCGCCGAGAACAAGCAGGCTCGCCGCGCCGGGCGCGGGGACTTCGTCGATCGCGAAGTCGTCCATGCCGAAGCAGTCGACGCGGTTCTCGACATAGACCGTGACGGAGTCGACGGCGTTGAAGTCAGCGCCGAAGGCGACCTGGACGGCCGGGAAGCCCCAGTCCTGGGAGGGCAGCAGGACCGGCGCCCCGGTGGGGTTGCCGCCGAACCAGCCCTGGACGTACGCGAGCTCGTTGCCGGAGGCGAGGCCGCCGCCGAACTCGGTGTTCGAGGTCAGGGTGAGGAAGTTGAGGTCGAAGGTGCCTCCACCGATCTTGGTGATCTCGACGACGTCGACGCCGCCGAAGAAGCCGCTGGACCAGTGGGAGTGGATGACGTCGTTGCCGACGCCGTAGTAGTTACCGACGTGCGTGGCGAAGCCGCCCGAGCCGCCGTTGGGCTGGAAGTCGAGCCGGAAGCCGCCCTCTTCGTAGTAGTCGACGTCGCTGTAGTCGAAGTCGTTGTTGGTGATGGCCGTGCCGGCGCTGAGGTTGGTCACCGTGCCGCCGGTGAAGTCGATGATCGTCGCCGACGCCGGAAGGGCGAAGGCGGCCGCGACGAGCGCGGGCGCGAGAACCTTGCGAACCATGTGGGCCTCTCTTTCCTGTGAAAAAGTCATCGTCGTGGAGTCAACCCGCAAGGAGTCCGACCGGTGCCGTGACATCGGACCTCCGGTGACAGCTTGGACTCTCGCAAGAACTTGCGGCGGATCTCTCTCCACCTTTCCAGTGCCACTACTCTAACTCAGGGTTCACGGGACCCGCAAGTTGTTTTTGTGGAAAATGTTAACACTTGCCCGAGAACGCAGGTAACCTGGGTTCTAACACACGGCGGGGCCGGCAGATGTGCTGCAAATCGCGGCCGGTGAGGGAAGCCCCCCAAAGTCTCCGGGCTTTCCCACATTCACACCGCCGTGGCATCGAGCCGGCGGACGCTCGCGAAGTTATCTCGACGCGAGCCCGGTGCGCCGGCCGCGTAGTTCGACGTGGGCGGAGCGACGCTCGTCTCCTCGCGGAGGATGCGCCCCATCGGGGCCCGGGCTCCCAGACGCAGCAGCATCGCCCGCACGCCGATGAAGCTGTTGGCGATCGGATGATCACCGGCATGTTGCGGACGCACCGCCGTACGACGCACTCGGCCGGTCTCACACAGTCGCAGGTGTCCCGCATCGAGGGCAGTCCCGAGAAGGCGACACTGGGCGTGCTGCGTCGCATCGCGGAAGGCTTGGCCCGGAATTCCGCTCGGGAGGAGTGAGCGGGCCGCGCTGTGTGGGTGCGGGGCGTCTACTTGGCGTCCGTCGCGCGGGGCAGCGGCACCGGCCACAGCACCCAGTCCCCGCGGACATCGTCGACGTGCTTCTTCTCTTCAGGGGTCATCGGCGTGCGCCCGCGGAATATCGCGAGCCAGTGGAGGTGGTGCACGCCGAAGCGGCCGGCCTCGGTGGTCGTGAGCTTGCCGCCTTCGTCGACGGCGTCCACGCCCACGGAATAGAGCAGCGGCAGTCCCCCCTCGGCCCGCGGCGCGACGTAGCGCAGCGGCTTGCCGTCGAAGGGGTCGAGCGGAACCGAGGGCAGGTAACCGGGGACGAGCTCGCTCAGCGACGCGGGCCACGCCCCGTGGGCCCGTCGATACGACTCGGCGCTGATCATCGCGAGCGCCGCGTCGCGTTTCGTGCAGAAGATGTCCCGTGCTCCGAACGCCGATGAGAGCGGCCCCCCGTTGCCCGTCTCGTATAGCACCTCGAGCGACGGCGCCGCCGCGAACACCCCCGACCGCAGCACATCAAGGTACACCTGGTCGCTCGTGCGCTCGTCGTGGCGCCACGGCGGGAGCGCGTCGTCGGCCGCGACCGCCGCCTTGAAGGCGTTGACCTTTTCCATCACCTGGGCGCGGGACGCCAGCATGACGCTGCGCACAGGCCCGAACGCCCTGCTGGTCAGCAGCCCCCTGTCTCGCTCGGGGAGGCCCAGATCGATCTGGAGCCGCTCCCCCTCCTCGCCGCCGCCGATGTAGTGCCCGTCCCCCTTCCCGTCGTCGCTGAAGAACCGCTGCAGGACGTCCTCGACCGTGAGCACGTCGAGCGAGGTATCGATCGGCACGCGCCCGCCTCCCCCGAACGTCGCGAGCCAGTGCGCGAGGTTGCGCAGGTCGTCGTCGGTGAGAGCTCCGGGGCGCACGCTCTGCTCGAGCACGAGCCCGACGGCGATGTCCCCGACCGCCATGCCCACAAGCTGACTGATGGTGAAGCGGTCCCGCAGCGCCTGCTCGCCGATACCCAGGATCGCCTCCACGTCGACGAGGAGCCGCTCGCGGTCGCCCCGTGACACGGCCAGGACCGCGTCGGCGCGCAGCCAGCGGGCGCTGCGCCGCATCTCTCCAAGGTGCGGCAGCAGCAGTCCCACCACGAGCGGGTTCTCCGGCTCCTCCTCCAGGGCTGGGTCATACTCGTACCCCGGGTTGGTGATCTCCATCGCCCGTGCGAGGTCCGGGTCCATGGTCGAGCGGTACCGATATCCGATGATCGGCTTTCGCGCGGCCGTGCGGAGCGTCTCGAGCGCCGCGCCGTGCGCATCGAGCCACGCCGCCATCTCGTCCCAATTCGCGTCGCCGGGGCCCGACGGCTCGCCGGCCCCGATCATCATGAACTCCGGCAGCGGACCGAACGCCTTCTTTGCCTCGAGGTACAGCGGCCACGCGCGGTCCGCTTCGGGGGTCGACCGCATCTCGGCGTTGAGCTCGGCCGTGATGTTGCGGCTCACCGTCGGCTGCACGAGGAAGAAGCGGGCCGCGAGCACGGCGTAGACGAGCGTGAGCGTCAGCACGAGCGCCGCCGTGCCGCGCAGCGTCGTGCGCAGGCTCCGCCACCACAGCGGGCGGAGGCGTTTGCGGGTGGCGGTGATGAGCTTGGCCGCTTGGCGCGGATCGCCGAAGGAGCGGGCGAGCTCGTCGGGCGCGACGCCGGCGTCGAGGCCGTCGCGGAAGTGGGCGCAGAGTTCGCGCGCGACCTCGGTGCGCTCGCTGTTCCACAGGCGGCACTTGCCGGTGACGCCCAGGACGACGTCACCGAGCGCCGCGGGCAGCGCGGCCGCCTGGACGACGCCCGAGGGCGTGTGCACGCGGATCGGGCGCGGGGCGTCGTTGTCCCCGGCGGCGGTGGCAACGGCGGAACTCATGCGATGGCTCCGTGAGCAAGACGGGCCCCCCCCGTGGGCTCCAGCACACCCAGCCCCGTCATCGCGACCGCCAGGGCCTGCCACTGCTTGATGTCCTCGGCGAGGCGCTTGCGCCCTTTGTCGGTCAGGCGGTAGTACTTGCGGTCCCGGCCTGAGTCGGCCTCGCGCCAGACGCCCTCGATCAGCCCCTTGGCCTCGAGGTTGTAGAGGAGCGGATAGAGCGTGGATTGCCCCATCGCGAGCACGCCCTCGGTGTGCTTGGCGAGCGATTCGACCAGCTCGTAGCCGTACTTCTCGCCGCGTTGCAGGAGCTTGAGCACGGCGACCGGGCCGGCGCCGCGCATGAGTTCGCGTTCGATCCGCATGGGGACCTCCTGAGCCGGCCCGGGCTGATGAGGCACTGGGTCGGTTCGCATACTATGTGACACACAGTATACGAGCGACGGGAACTGCGGTTGCGTTGAGTGCGTGGAGACTTTCCAGACGGTGGAGTTGGGTGGCATGCTCAAGCCGCTCTGGGCGAATGCCATTCAGTTAGGCGGGCTGTTGTTGCCTGAGCCATTTGATGGTCTTGGCGCGTGATCGTCGCATGAGCGGGAAGGATGAGTGGAGGCGTTTGAGCTGGCGGGGCTGGGTGCGTGGTTTGCGGGTGGGCCGGACTTTGAGCTTGTGCGGGCCGGCGATGCCGATGGGGAGCCCGCGGATGCCGGGGAGCAGGGCGCGGAGCGTGTCGACGAAGCTGATGCGGGTGGGCGGCACGCCGCGGGCCTTGGCGGCGCGGGCGCGGACGCGGCACACGGCGTTGCAGAAGGCGAACATCAGGGGTTCGCGCCGCACGCCGTCAACGCCGTGGCACTTGAGCCGGTCCATCCCCATCGTCCGCTTGAGATGACGGAGGTTGATCTCGACCCGCCACCGGGTCAGGTACAGCGCTGCCAGCGCTTGGGCCGGGCATTTCCCGGGGTCGATGAGCGTGGTCAGGAGCGTGACCTGGCGGGTGCGCAGCCCGTCGCCCGTAACCCGGTAACGCACCGCCCGCACGACCATCGTGGCGGGAGCCTTGGCGAACTCCTCGGGGGTCATGCTCCGGGGGCGGTTGCTCGGCTTGACGATCTCGATCATCGAACGCGGCCCGCACCACCGCCACGGGAAGCCGGGCGCGTGCCCGGCAGTATGCCGATTCGCTGAACGCGACTCCTCCCTCGCCCATCAGCCGCACCACCTGCGTGATGGCGGTGTTGCCGTGGGCGACCTGGGCCGCGAAGGCCCGTAGCGTGCTCGACGGGTCGAGCGTCCTCTCCCGCCAAAGATGCCCCGCCTCCCGGCAGGCGTGTTCGACCACGGCGGAATCGATCAGCTCGGACGGACCATCCTTGACGCTCTGGAGCCGTGCGCGGATACTGACCATCCATGGCCTCCTGGGGTGGTGTGTCGTGAACCAACACCATCATCCCGGCAGGCCTTTGACCGCGCCACTGGGTGTCTGTTCGCGCCGCACACGCGCCAAGCCCGAGCGCGGCCTCGCTTAACTGAATGGCATTCGCGGCTTTGCGCTTGAGCATGCCACCCATCGCGTCACCCATTTATGCCACCGGCGTCCGGTCCAGCGAGCTGATCGGGAACGCCTTCGCCGCCCGCAACGCCTTGATGAGCGCGGCCGAGCCGTGCTTCACGAGGTATTGCTGCTCGGCGGTGGTGATGAGCATGGCGAGCATGATGCCGTAGGTGGAGCCGAGGTACTCCAGCGGCTTCTTGGGGTTGGTGAGGTCGACGAAGAGGACGTTGGCCATGGGGTTGAGGGCGGGGTCGACGGGGCCGGCGGTTTCGCCGTGCTCGAACTCGCGTTGCTTGGAGAAGGTGGCGAGGTCGTGGAGCAGGCTGCCGACGCGCCCGCACGTTCCCGTCTGGCTCGTGACCTGCGGCGCCAGCGGGCTGCCTGGAGCGAGCACTATGCACAGCTCGTATTCGGGACGCCCGCCCGTGAGCTGGCCGGATCCCCAATCGCCGGTGAGCTCGGACGTGCAGTAGACGACGCCTCCGGGCACGGCGTCGGGGAACGCGCCGAAGGTGGTGCCGCCCCCGAGATACGACGGGACAGGACTGACCAGGTAGGCGGACTTCGGGCCGAAGACCGCCTCGAGGGCGTCCAGCCGGGGCCCGATGACGTCGCCGTAGTTGCGATTGTGGGAGGGCATGCGGCGGAAGGTTATGGGGGAGGCGACGCCGACGCCGTGGTGTTGGGCAGTCGAGAGATGGGGGCGATTTGCTTTCGGGCGGCCACCGCCGCGGACGGAGCGATCGCGCATCTCCGCCTTTGCGCGCACAAATGCGTACTTGCGCCTTTGTGCGCACAAAGGCGCAAGTACGCATTTGCGCGCAGATTTCCGTACTTACCAACTTCCCTCTTGCACATTCCCCACGGCCTGAGAAAATACCCCGCATGGCACACACACCCACCGCCGCCGCCCCCGCGACACCCATGTCCCTCACGCACCTCGTCATCCCCCACGAGCAGCTCGCCGCCGCCATCCGCGCCGCGTTCGACACCCTCGTCGCACTGCTCAACGACAAGAAAGCCCACCTCCGCGAGCGCCGTCTCGCCGCCGTCGCCATCCTCCGCCTCGCGTCGCCCCCCGCCCCTTCCCAACGAACCCGGAGCGGCAGCGACGTTGGGGGGGGGCCTCCGCACAACCCCTCCCCGCCGTCGGCTCCCACCCCGCGCGCCCCCGACGCCGGACCTGAGTCCGCGAAGGTCCGGGTCCCTGCTCCCCAGCCTCCTCCCTCTCCCTCCTGCTCTGAGGAGGGAGAGGGAGGAGGGGGCAGGGGTGAGGGCTCCGTTCCTACCACACCTTCAAGCCTCCCAAAACCCATTGTCCACCCGCGCGCACTCCGCGCGGCGAAGCTCGCGCACGAAATCCCACGAGCTCACTACCCCCGGCCTGCCCACATCGACTCACGCCGAAGGTCGTCCGAACATGATCCCCCGACCGCGCCGCCGTCCGCTCCACCGACAACGTGCTTCCATTCGATCGCTGTGTCGGAGGAAGGGGCGGCCCCTTCCCCCGACGACCCCCATCCCCGGAAAGGACGTGCCATCGAAGTCGGTTCCTCCGACTTCGATGTGATTGATACCTGGCGATGGCATCGAAGTCCGAAGCGGACTTCGATGGCACGCCCGGGGGCGGTTGGTTGCGGAGCGTTGGAGGAGGAAGAAGGAGTCGAAGCCCTCACACCAACCCTTTCCCTTCGCCAAAGCCCGAAGGGAGGGGAGCCCCGGGTGTGCGTTGCTTATCGTTGGATCGGGACCCCCGCCCCCCCCCGTCCCCCCGGGTCCCCCACCGGAGAATCGCCATGAACATCGGTTCAACGCACAGAATGTCGCGTCGTGGGTTTGTCGCGGCCGCGGGCACGGCGGCGACGCCCCCCGGTCGAATGTCACCCGAAGCCAGCGACTTATCGACAGGCAGAGCCGGCGTGCGCGGTTGTGATATTCTGCGGAGATGAGCACGATGCAGTCTGGTCGAACCAATCGCGAGGCGGCTTCGCCGGAGGCTCGGCGTGAGGCCACGCAGCTGATGGCGGAGATGGGCGCTTTGGATCGCGAGGGTGACGGGCCGGAGACTCGCGCCAGGAGGGATGCGCTGCGTGCGCGGGCCGCGGCGATCGGGGTGGGGCTCATCTCGCTGACGATTACGCAGGACCCGATCCCCGACGCGGAGATCGAGGCGCTGTCGGCCGCGGAGCGGCGGGCCGTCATGGGCGTCAACGAGGCGCTGTACACACGGCCTGCCGCGCAGGTTGACAAGCTGCGGAAGCTGATCGCCAAGCACCCGCGCATCCTCATGCTGCGGAGCCACTTGTACATTGCGCTGTCGCACGCGAAGCAGGACGCGGAGGCCGAGCGGTGGGTCGCGGCCCTCGCGGCCGATTTCCCCGACTACATTTTCGGCGTCTGCAACTATGTGCTGCTTCTGCTGGGCACGGGGCGCATCGACGAGGCCCGGGCGATCATCGAGACCGGCCCTCGCGGGCCGCAGTTCAACCTCACCAACTTCGATCCGACCCGCGACACGTTCCACGTCACCGAGGCGGTCACGCTTGCGGCGACCGTGGGGCGATACCATCTTGCCACCGGACGTAAGCGGGACGCGATGATGCAGCTCGAGATAATCGAGCAGATCGCCCCCGACCACCCCGAGTGCGAGACGCTTGCGCAGTTGATCGCGCTGCAGACGATTCGGGAGGGGATGGCGAAGCTCACGACGCGGACGAAGAAAGTGCGACGGACGAAGAGCCGGTGAATCGTGCATCGAGACTTTCGGCCGTGCCATCGAAGTCTGCTTTGAGACTTCGATGTTCCCGATCGAGGCAGAGGCACATCGAAGTCCCTCCGAGCAGGGACTTCGATGGCACGGTCAACTGCTAACCCGATGCCCCCCGCCGGCCGAAAGCGTCGATGTCATGCTGATAATCGCGTGCAGCGTTGGGTCGCCGTCGAACAGGGACTTGAAGGCATCCATGAGCCGGTCGTGATCGTCCGTGAGCCCCCACAGCGTCACTTCGAAGTAGTCGTCCCAGGGAGAAAGCCATCCGCGCCATTTGAGCGTTCCCTTGAACGAGTCGGTGGCACGAAGCTGAGTCACATCACACTCAAGAACTTCGGCCACCGGTTTGACGAGCGCCATCACACGATCGCGCGCGATTCCAAGGTCGCTGAACTCTGACCCGAACCAGCTTTCCTCGTTACGCCGAGGGCGCGACTTGAATTCGCGACGGAGCTGAAGAAGTAATCGCGAATCGACAGCGTGCACGTAGATCGTGTAGGCGAGTATGGCTCCAAGTACCGCGAGCAACACGTGCGAAAACGTCATCACTCAGGTCCCAAATCAATACGCCAAACACCCCTCAATCGCCTCCCGAATCCGTTTCGCGTCCGGCAGGTACTCCAGCTCCAGCTTGTAGTACGGCATCACGGTGTCGAAGCCGCAGACGCGCTGGACGGGCGCTTGCAGATGCAGGAAGCAGCGCTCCTGGATCGTGGTCGCGAGCTCGGCGCCCATGCCGGCGGTCTTGGGGGCTTCGTGGACGATCACGCAGCGGCCGGTTTTTTCGACGCTCTGGCAGATCGTGTCGGCGTCGTAGGGGTAGATGGTCCTCAGGTCGATGAACTCGACGCTCATGTCCTCGGGGAGCTGGTCGAGAGCTTCCTGGCACTGGTGCACGCTCGCGCCCCAGGAGATCACGGTGAGGTCGGTGCCTTCCTGGATGATCTTGGCGGGGCCGATGGGGACGGTGTAATCGCCCTCGGGCACTTCTTCCCGGAACGCACGGTAGATCCGCTTGGGCTCGAAGAAGACCACCGGGTCGGGATCGCGGATCGCGGCGAGCAGCATGCCGTACGCGTCGTAGGGCGTGCTGGGCATGACGACCTTGAGGCCCGGCGTGTGGGCGTAGATCGCCTCGGGGGAGTCGGAGTGCAGCTCGGGGGCGTGAATACCCCCGCCGACGGGGACACGCACGGTCAGGGGGATCGTGACCGCGCCGCGTGAGCGGGTGCGGTAGCGGGCGGCGTGGTTGGTGAGCTGGTCGTAGGCCGGGCCGAGGAAGCCCTCGAACTGGATCTCGGGCACCGGGCGCATGCCGGCCATGGCGAGGCCGACGGCGGTGCCCATGATGCCGGACTCGGCGAGGGGCGTGTCGATGACGCGGTGCTCGCCGAACTTGGCCTGGAGGCCTTCGGTGGCGCGGAAGACGCCGCCGTTCTTGCCGACGTCCTCGCCGAGGACGACGACGCGTTCGTCGCGCTCCATCTCGTGGGCGAGCGCGGCGGTGATGGCTTGGACGAGGGTGAGTTGGGGCATGGGGGGGGTGGGGGAGTGAACGGTGAGTGGTGAATGGTGAACGGTGGGGGCGGGGGGTCAGCCGGCTTTTCTGCGGCGAGCCTGCTTGCGGCTGCCCTTGATTTCGCGGACCTTGAGCACGAGATTGGCGTTGAAATGCTCGGCGACGCCGTCGGAGGTTGTCACGATAAATGTTGCGGTACGGCCCGGGGGCACATAGATGAACTCCGGGTGGTTCACGGTGAGCACACGCCCTCCGACCATCTCGATCTGGAAGGGAGCGAAGGGTGCGGCTTTGGCAAAGGCGGCGATTTGCTCTTTCATGGCGTCACTCGGATGTCTTGCCGTCGGTGGGGGCGTCCTCTTCGGAGTCGAACATTTCGATCGGGGGCATGGAGGCGGGCATCGCGGCGGTGAGGGCGGCGGCGACTTCGTCGGGGGAGTTGCGGACGGTGATCGACTCGCTCGTCGAGTTCCAGCTGAACCAGATCTCCGAGCCCTTCACGCCGCCGAGCAGGCCCTTGGAGACGCGGACAACCTTGACGTGGATCGCGTTGATCCAGGTGTCGCGGCCTTCGGTGTCGGTGAATTTGACGAGCATGGGGGGTGGAGGGGGTGAACGGTGAATAGTGAGTGGTGAACGGTGGGGAGGAGGGGATCAGCCGGCTTTGCGGCGGCCGGACTTGTTGCCGGTGACGGGGCGGATAGAGCTGATGACGGCGGTGTTGAGCGATTCGAGGCCGTGGCGGCCGGCGATGATGATCCAGGTGGTGCGGGCGGCGATCGGGGGGACGAAGATGAAGTCGGGGTGTGGTACGCGGAAGATGCGACCGTCGACCATGACGATCTCGAAGGGAGAGAACGGCTGCGGCTTGGCGTGTCGGCGGATCTCGTCGAGGGTCATGGTCGCCTCAGAATCGTTATTCGGTGCGGCTCGCCGCGAGCCCTGCCTGCTCGGGGTTCTGGCCCAGCGAGCTGGTGCGCATGGTGCGCTTCTGGACCTCGAGTTCCGTCGGCAGCGTCGCGTAGGTGTAGTCGAAGATGTCGTCGGTGGTGGGGGGCTCGATGCCCATCGCGGCCTCGACGGTCGCGTTGGTCATGGCCTTGGCCTTTTCCTCGAGCTCGGCCTGCTTGGCGTCGTTCCAGTAGCCGCGTTTCTCCATGAGCTTGCGGGTGCGGAGCAGCGGGTCGCGCTGGCGCCACATCTCGACTTCCTGGACGTCGCGGTAGCGGCGGGCGTCGTCGGCGGTGGTGTGGTCGCCGAGGCGATAGGTCACGGCCTCAATCATGGACGGGCCGCCGCCGTCGCGGGCCCGGTCGATGGCTTCCTTGCTCGCCTTGTAGACGGCGAAGATGTCGTTGCCGTCGACCTGGATGCTCGGCATGCCGTAGGCGATGGCCTTCTGCGCGACGGTCTCGGAGTTCATCTGCTGCTCGCGCGGGACGCTGATGGCCCATTGGTTGTTCTGGCAGAAGAACACGCAGGGGACCTGGAGGGTGGACGCGAAGTTCATGGCTTCGTGGAAGTCGCCCTCGCTGGTGGCGCCGTCGCCGAAGTACGTGATGGCGACGCGGGGCTCCTTGCGGATCTTGAAGGCCCAGGCGATGCCGGTGGCGTGGAGCATCTGGGTGCCGATGGGGATGGCGAGCGGGGTCATGTGGACGCCGTCGGGGATCTTGTTGCCGCGTTCATCGCCCATCCAGTGGAGGAGGATGTAGTGCATGGGCAGGCCGTGCATAAAGAGAGCCGCGTTCTCGCGGTAGCAGGGGACGAGGAAGTCGACGCCCTTTTTCGCCGCCAGCGCGGAACCGACGGCGGCGGCCTCCTGGCCCTTGTTCTGCGGGTAGGTGCCCATGCGTCCGGAACGCTGCAACTTAAAAGCCACTTCATCCAAGGTCCGGCAGATGGTCATCTGCTCGTAGAGGTACACAATCTGTTCATCGGTGAGCGTGTCCTTCGCGAGCGCCTCGTCGAGGTGAGCGTTCTCGTCGAGGATCTGCAGGTAGTCGATCTTGGCCTGGTACACGGGCTTGAGGGGCATTCGCAAGGCTCCGGAGGAAGCACGGTGATGAACGAAGGTCGTGGGGAACGAACGAGAACGGGGGGGCAGCGAACGGGGGATTCCGGCGGTCGGGAGAGTTTAGCCGACTTGCCCCGACGCTCGCGGAGTCGGCGGGGGCGGGCACGACCCGCCACGGTGAGTGCGCTGGTCCAGTCGGCGGGGCGGGCCGAGCTTTCGCGGGGCGGTCGGTCGGGCGCATCGCAGAAGGCGCCGGCGGCCCAGGCGGAGCGGAAATCCGCGGGGAATCTGCGCAAGCTCGTCATCGTCTCGAACCGTTTGCCGGTGCAGCGGGCGGGGGGGGCGGCGGGTGCGGGGGGGGCGGCCGGGAACGGCGACGGGGCGGCGGGCGGGCGCGGCGGGCGGTGGGTCCGCACGGTGGGCGGGCTGGTAACGGCGATGGAGCCGGTGCTCGCCGAGCGGGAGGGGATCTGGATCGGGTGGAACGGGAACGTGGGGGGGACGAGCCGTCCGTTCGAGGTGGAGGGGATCACGCTGCACCCGGTGCCGCTGGTCGAGCGGGAGATCGAGGGGTTCTACAACCAGATGTCGAACCGGACGCTGTGGCCGTTGTACCACGACGCGATCCGCGAGCCGGAGTTCGAGCACACGAGCTGGCGGCCGTATGTGGAGGTGAACCGGCGGTTTGCGCGGGCGGCGGCGAAGGCGACGCCTCGCGGGGGGACGGTGTGGGTGCACGACTATCACCTGCAGCTGGTGCCGGCGATGCTGCGGGCGTGGCGGAGCGACGTCAGAATCGGGTTCTTCCTGCACATCCCGTTTCCGCCGGAGGAGCTGTTCGCGTGGCTGCCGTGGCGTGAGCGGGTGCTGCAGGGGGTGCTGGGGGCGGACGTGGTGGGGTTTCAGACGTACGCGGCGGCGCAGAATTTCTCGCGGCTGGCGCGCCAGTACACGGTCGCGGAGGGGACCGACACGCTGCTGGAGTATCAGGGGCGGAAGATCACGGTGAACTCGTTCCCGATCTCGATCGACTTCGCGGCGTTTGAGGCGACGGCGAACGAGGTGGGCGTGCGGACCGAGGCGGCGAAGATCCGCCACCGCGTGGGGTCGTCGCGGACGATCATCCTGGGCGTGGACCGGCTCGACTACACGAAGGGGATCGACTCGCGCCTGCTCGCGTACGAGCTGCTGCTGCGCCAGGGGCGGGTGAAGGCGGACAAGTGCGTGCTCATCCAGATCGCGGTGCCGAGCCGCGAGTCGGCGTTCGAGTACGCGGACATGCGGAGCAAGATCGAGCAGATCGTGGGGCGGATCAACGGGGAGTTCAGCGAGCCGGGGCGGGTGGCGGTGCACTATTTCCGGCGGGCGATGTCGCGCGAGGAGCTGGTGGCGTATTACCGGGCGGCGGACGTGATGCTCGTGACGCCGCTGCGCGACGGGATGAACCTGGTCGCCAAGGAGTTCCTGGCGACGAGGACGGACGCATCGGGGGTGCTCGTGCTGAGCGAGTTTGCGGGGGCGGCGCGGGAACTGCGACGGGCGCTGCTCGTCAATCCGCGGGACCTTGAGGGGACGGCCGACACCATTCACGCGGCGCTGCACCTGGACCGCGAGGATGCGAAACACCGGATGAACGTGCTACGTCAGCAGGTGCGCCGGCACGATGTTCATGATTGGGCAGAGAGTTTCCTGCGAGCGGTGGAGGAGCCATGACGGCCGCAGCGACGACGGGAACAACGACGATGGATGGTGGTGGTGGGGGGGGGGGAGGCGGCGGGTTCGATGATCCGGCGCTCGACGCGGCGCTCAGGGTGGCGGCGGCGGCGCCGATTCTGCTGGTCGCGAGCGATTTCGATGGGACGCTCTCGGACATCGCGGCGCTGCCGGACCTGGCGGTGCCCGACGTGCACGACATGAACATGCTCGAGGCGCTGGGGAACGAGCGCCGGACGATCGGGGCGGTGGTGTCCGGACGCGCGCGGGCGTGGCTGGTGGGGGCGCTGAAACAGTGGTCGAACTTGCTTGTGTGCGGCAGCCACGGGGCGGAGCCGGATCCGGCGTCGGGGCTCGAGCGGATGGCGCGGACCGGGCGGGAGCCGGAGATCGCGCGGCGGTTCGATGAGATCGCCGCGGGGGCGCCGGGGAGCCTCGTCGAGCGCAAGCCGTTCGGGATAGCCATTCATTACCGGTTGTGCGAGCCGCTGATCGGGGCGGGTGTGCGGGCCGCGGCGCTGCACGCGGGGGCGTCGGCGGCGGGGTCGCTCCTCGACGGGGACAAGGTGGTGGAGGTGGTGACGCCGGGGGTGTCGAAGGGGCTGTGCGTGCGCCTGCTGCGGCGCAGGCTTGCGGCGACGGCGGTGGTGTTCATCGGCGACGACACGACGGACGAGACGGTGTTCGTGGAGCTGAAGGCGCCGGACATGGGCGTGAGCGTTGGGCCGCACGACACGTCGGCGGGGTTCCGCACGCCGACGCGGACGAAGGTGGGGGAGATCCTCGAGCGGCTGCTCGAGCTTCGGCGCGCGAGCCTGGCGCGGAGCGGCGGGACGGAGATCTCGAGTCACTCGCTGCTGTCGGACCAGCGTGCGGCGGCGCTGGTGGACCCGATGGGGCGGATTTCGTGGATGTGCGTGCCGCGGCTGGACTCGGGGTCGATCTTCTCGCGGTTGTTGGATGCGAGTGGGGGTGAGTTCGCGATCGGGCCGGAGGGGGCGGGCGTTGGAGCGCCGGGGCGGCAGGAGTATGTCGGCGACAGCCTGGTTGTGCGGACGAGCTGGGACGGGCTGACGGTGACGGACTATCTCGATTGCACGAGCGGGCGGCCGTTCCAGCGGGCGGGGCGGTGTGACCTGGTGCGCGTGGTCGAGGGGACGAGGGCCGCGCTGGTGCGGTTTGCGCCGCGGCTGGACTTCGCGCGCCTGCCGACGCGGCTGAGCGTGATGGAGTGGGGCGTGCGGGTGGAGGGCGCGGTCGATCCGATCGTGCTCGTGAGCGCCCCCCCGGCCGGGCTCAAATGGACCCTCACCGACGACGGGCGGAACCAGTCGGCGATGGCGACGGTCGATCCCAGCGCGGGGCCGGTGGTCCTCGAGCTTCGCTACGGCGTGGGCTCGGCGCGAGCGGCGGTGTTGAGCGAGGCGCAGCGGCGCACCGGGACGGAGCGGTTCTGGTCGGGGTGGGCGGGGACGCTTGCGGCGCCGCGGACGGCCCGCGAGGCGGCGATCCGGTCGGCGCTGGTGCTCAAGGCGCTGGTGCAGGGGCCGACGGGGGCGATCGCGGCGGCGGCGACGACGAGCCTGCCCGAGCAGCTTGGGGGCGAGCGGAACTGGGACTATCGGTTCTGCTGGCCTCGGGACGCCGCGTTGTCGGCGGCGTCGCTGGTGCGAATGGGGAACACCGGCGTGGCGATGAAGCTGCTCGACTGGCTGGGCGAGGTCGTGGACAAGTGCGAATCGCCGGAGCGGCTGCGGCCGATCTACACGGTGGGGGGCTCGAACCTGCCGCCCGAGGGGCAGATCAACGAGCTGGAGGGGTACGAGCAATCGCGACCGGTGCGGCTGGGGAACGCGGCGGCTGCGCAGGTGCAGCTCGATGTGTTCGGGCCGATCGTGGACCTGGTGGCGATGCTGGCGGAGCGCGGAGCGCCGGTGACGCCGCAGTACTGGCGGTTGGTGGAGCAGATGGTGCGGGCGGTGGATGCGCGGTGGGACGAGCCGGACCACGGGATCTGGGAGTTCCGGGCGCGGCCGCGGCATCATGTGCACTCGAAGACGATGTGCTGGCAGGCCGTGGACCGGGCGATCCGCGTGGCGGAGTTCGTGCAGGAGCGTGTGCCGACGGGGTGGGTGGAGCTGCGCGAGCGCATTCGTGAGGATGTGCTGAGCAAGGGGTTCCGCAAGGGGGCGGGGATCGGGGATGGGGGCGCGTTCGTGTCGGCGTATGACCTGCCGGAGCCGGATGCGTCGGTGCTGTATGTGGGGTTGTCGGGGATGGTTGCGCCCGATGACCCGAGGCTCGCGAGCACGGTTGACTGGGTGCTGGCGAAGCTCGGGACGCCGCGGGGCGTGTATCGATATCTCTTCGACGACGGGCTGCCGGGTGTGGAGGGGGTGTTCCACATCTGCACGGGATGGGCCGTGCGGGCGCTGTGTTTGTTGGGGCGGTTCGAGGAGGCGCGGCGGCATTTCGACATGCTGCTGGCGGCGCGCGGCCCGACGGGGCTGCTCAGCGAGGAGGCGGAGGCGGGGACGGGGGCGGCGCTGGGGAATTTCCCGCAGGCGTATTCGCACCTGGCGCTGATTGATGCGGCGTTTGCGCTGGATCAGGCGGGAGCGTGATCAGAGCCTCCCGCGCGAGCGGGAGGTCGGTGAGGTACGGCCGTCCAATACCTCCCGCTTGCGCGGGAGGCTCTGATCAGAGGGGATCACACGCGAGCGTGGTGCGGGTGCGAGGCCTTTGCGCCGCCGTCGGGCGGGAACTGCTTGATGCCGTCCTGCTTGGCGGTGCGGCCGGTGCCCTTGGCGCTGGGGCTCTTCTCGGGGATGATGAAGCGGTCGTTGGGGAGCGCGCCGGTGTGCTTCATGGCGGCGTCGGCGGCGGCGAGCATGGTGTCGTCGGCGTTCTCGTAGCCGGCGCGGTAGAACTCGCGGATCTCGAGTTCGGCGAGGTCGAAGAAGTGCAGGGCACCGGCCTTGTCGCGCTGGAACTCGGTGTCGGTCGCACCGTTCGCGCCGTGGCCACGGATGTCGCTGTCGAGCTTGCTGAGCGTGCACGCGAAGGCGTGGAGCAGGACGGCGGCCTGGCCCAGGCGGGCCTGGACGCACTGGCGGTCGAGGATCTTCGCGTCGTACTTCTTCGAGAGCTGCTTGAACTGGAACGTGAGCTCGCGCGTGAGCTTCGCGAGGCGCTCGGCCTGGGGGCGGAGCTCGGGGAGGACCTTGCCGACGACGGGCAGCGGGCGGCGGATGCCGAGGAAGACCTCGAGGCCCAGCGGGATGGCCCGCTTCATGACGGCGCCGCGGGTGGAGTTCTTGGCGGCCTTGGTGAGGAACGCGCCGAAGTTCTCGTCGGCGTCCTTCATGAGGGCCTGCTTGACGCCGAGCATCATCTCGGCGAGCTGCTTGCCGCCGTAGCCGAAGATGAACGACCACATGAGGTCGTTGGAGCCCTCGACGATGAGGTTGATGCGCGAGTCGCGGAAGATGCGCTCGATCTCGTTCTCGGTCATGTAGCCTTCGCCGCCCATGATCTGCAGGCCGTCGTTGACGACGCGCCAGCCGTACTCGGAGCAGAAGGTCTTGCAGACGGCGGTCTCGACCATGATGTCCTCGTCGCGACGGTCGAGCATGCCGGTGGTCATGTAGAGCACGGCGTCGATGGCGTAGTCGTACGCGGCCATGCGGGCGATGCGCCAGCGGACGAGCTCCTTGTCGGCGAGGGGCTTGCCGAACTGGAAGCGGGTCATGGCCCACTTGGTGGACTGGTCGCGGACGCGCCGCGCGCCGCCGAGCATGCCGGCTGACAGAGTGCACCGGCCGAAGTTGAGGCACGAGAGGGCGATCTGCAGGCCGCGGCCTTCCTTGCCGAGCAGGTGGTCGCGCGGGACGCGGACGCCGTTGAACTTGATGCGCGCCTGCCAGGTGCCGCGGATGCCGCACTTGGAGCGGTTTTTCTGGAAGATCTCGACGCCGGCCATGGAGGGGTGCATGACGAGGGCGGAGATTTTGCCGTTGCCGTCGGGGGTCTTCTCGCGACACATGACGGTGAAGAGGCCGGCGAGTGCGCCGGAGGTGGCCCACTTCTTTTCGCCGTAGACGATGAAGTCCTCGCCGTCGCGTTCGAAGTAGGTTTCCTGGCCGCCGGCGTCGCAGCCGACGTTGGGTTCACTGAGGCAGAAGGCGCTGACCCAGTCCTTGCAGAGGTGGGGGAGCCACTGGGCCTTCTGCTCGGTGGAGCCGAAGAGCATGACGGCCTTGCAGCCGATGGACTGGTGGGCGGAGACGAGGACGGCGGTGGAGCCGCAGTAGGAGCCGATCTTCTCGAGCACGCGGTTGTAGCTGGTGATGCCCATGCCCAGGCCGCCGTACTCCTTGGGGATGGTCATGCCGAGGACGCCGAGGCTGAAGAGCCTGTCGATGACCCAGCGGGGGATCTCCTGGTCCTGGTCGATGGCGACGGAGGGGTGCTCGGTGCGGAGGTACTCGTCGAGGCGCTCGAGGAGCTGATCGCACTCGGCCTGCTCGCGGGCGTCCTGCTGGGGGTAGGGGAAGTAGAACTCCTCCTTGAGGTTGCCCCAGAAGAGGTTCTTCACCGGGCCCATCTTGGTGGGCTCGAGCCCCATCCATTCCTCGGCCTGGGCGAGGAGCTTCTTGTCTTCAGCGGAGATGCCCTTGAGGTTCTTGAGGTCGGCCATGGACGGAGGACTCCGGGGGAAGGATTTGCAAACGTCGTACCCACCCCCGCAAGCGGGGCAGCCATCACGAACTCGGGGGCTAGCACATTGTTGGGGGCCACCTCGGTAGAGTCTTTGAGTGGTCGAATTCCATCGTAACGGGATTGAATGATCGGGGTATATCTGGTATCTTCTCGGACCCTTCCAGGAGCCGGACATGCCCACCGAGCGGATCCTGATCACCGTGCGAACGTACCCCAACGTCAGCACAAAGCACGTCGAAACCGTCTGTACCGGTGGGATCAACGATCGCGGTGAGTGGCGAAGGCTATATCCGGTTCAGTTGCGCCTGTTGGATGAAGGCAAGCAGTACCGGGCATGGGATGTGGTGCGCGTCAAGCTTGGCGACAATCCGGACGGAAGGCCGGAGAGCAGGCGCCCCGATCCCACGACCCTCGAAGTCATTGATCATCTCGACAGATGGGAGTCGAGAAGGGATTGGGTGATTCCCACAGCCGTCCAAAGCATGGCGGCACTACGTGCGACGGACCGGACGCTGGCTCCGGTCATCGTTCGCGAAGTGTTGGAGTTCGTCGCCGACCCCACCGAGTCTGAGTGGAGCCCTAAGCAAAGGGAGATTCTCAATCAGGCGGGACTCTTTGGCGGACCGGATCCACTTGAGAAGGTCCCCTTCGACTTTAGACTTCGATGGCGAGACGGCGACGGCGCGGAGCACAACTCGAAATTCCTCGCATGGGAAGTTGGCCAGACTTGGCGATCATTCCGTCATCGCTACGACGATCCAATCATCACCATGCGGGACAAATGGATGGAAGAGGTCTTCGCCGCTGGCCGGGACCTCTGGTTTTTCATGGGCAACTTCGCGGAGCACCGACAACACTTCGGCGTGTGTGGTACCTTTCACCCGCCCAAGGAGACATCCGCCAGTGCCACTCTCTGGTCCCAGTAGCCGAGACGCCGCCAACCGCAAAGCTCTCGCTGCATTTGGCGTTCAAGCCAATGGCGCCGGGAGCGGAGGCGTATACAGAACGATTCGCCACGGCGACACAACTACAGTGTTCACGATCGGCTACGAGAAACGCACAGGCGAAGAGTTGATCGCGATGCTTCGAGATGCGGGGGTCCAGCACCTCGCAGATATCCGCGACAAGCCCGTGTCGCGCAAGCCGGATTTTCGAGAATCCGCGCTACGTGAGTTCTGTGCGGAAGCGAAGATCGAGTACGGCGCGTGGAGTTCGCTCGGTTCGACAGAAGACCAGCGCGAGCGATTGCACGCAACCGGTGATCTCAAGAAATTTCACGGCGAGTTTCGCAAGCATGCGCAGCGGGCGCTTCAAGACCCACTCGATCAACTGGCGAAAGTTGTTCAGAGCAAGTCGGTTGCACTGCTTTGCTACGAGCGAAGTCACGACGATTGCCATCGGAGCACCGTGGCCGACCTTCTTGCCGAGCGGCTGAACGCCACTGTTGTGGCAATCGTTTGATGCGGCTCACTTATTTGCCGACTTCTCGAAGAACGCCGTGATCGCGGTGCGGCCGGCGGGGGTCGAGCGGAGGCGGACGAGTTCGCGGCGTTCGACGTCGAGGGCGGCCTGCCAGCCCCCCTCGAGGCCGGCACGCACGGCGGCGACGACGGCGGCGGCGGATTCGTTCTTCGGGAGCGAATCGGTCGCGGCCACGAGGCCGGCCTGGGCGCGCGAGCGCGTGGAGGGCTCGCCAATCCACCGGCTGGGTTCGCCCTGGCGGCGCGGAGCGCCGGACTTCTTCTTCATGAGGACCCAGGCCTTGGCCGTGACGAGCAGGTCGGCGGGGGCGGTGGCGACGGCGTCAAAGAGCTTGGCCGAGACGGCTTCATCGAATGTCATGGGCTTGCCCTCGGCGGTGCGCCGGATGGCGTCGGCGGGGTCCATGCGGGCGGGGAGCAGGTTGGTGCCGCCCCAGCCGGGGCAAATGGAGAGGCCGGCTTCGGGGAGGCCGACGGGGTAGGGCTTGCCGCTGGCGTTGGGAGCCGCGACGAGACCGTCGCAGTGCATGGCGAGTTCGAGGCCGCCGCCGAGTGCGGCGCCGTTGATGGCGGCGGCGGACCAGTAGGGGAGCTGGCTGAGCATGCCGAAGATGCGCTGGCCGTAGGCGAGGTAGGTGTCGAGTTGCGGGTCGGGCAGGCCGTGGGTGGCGTCGATGGTCTTGAGGTCGGCGCCGGCGACGAAGACACGCTCGCTGGCGGAGGCGAGGATGAGGCCTGCGGCGTCGCGTGGGAGGGCTTTGAGGGCGGCTTCGAGGCGCTGGATGAGGGGGTGGTCGAGGACGACGACGCCCCCCCCCGCGCCCGGTTGTTCGAGGCGGAGGGTGATGACGCCGGAGTCGTCGATGGAGAAGGGGAGGGGGGAGGTGGACATGGGTGACTATACCGAGAGGACGGGGTGCCCCGGCGGAGCGTTGTCCGCCGGGTGAGCGGTGGTGAACGAGGAGCCGGGCGGACAAGGCTCCGCCCGGGCACCCGGCCTCAGAGCTCGCTCCGCAGCGCGGCTGCCGCGTCGGCGAGGACCATTGATGAGAGTGAGTCGGGGCGGGTGACGCCGACCACCGCGTTGTGCAGGAGCGTTTCGGCGTGGAGGGTGAGGGCGGGGGCGCGTTCGTCGCCGGCGCGGGCGAGGAGCTGGCCGCCGATGACGAAGACGTGCAGGGCCCAGGGGACGATGGTGGCGGTGTCGGGCTGGTGGTACTGGGCGTGCCAGAGGGCGGCGAGGACGCAGCGGCGGCCCCAGTCGGTTCGGCGGTCGCGGGTGGCGAGGTGCCAGACGGCGTGCAGGGCGCAGAGGTCGGACTCGGTCCAGCCTTCGAGTGACATGGCGTCGCGCGAGGCGAGGATCGGGCCGAGGGTGTCGGGATTGGTGTTGAAGAGGTCGGTGGGGGCGGGGGCGTTGAGGACGAGTGCACGCCAGATGCGAACGTCGGGCTGACGAGTTTCGGGCGGCGGGGCGGATATCGGAGCCTCCCTTCCACCTTCTGCACTCCCGGAGTGCCAGGCGCGGAGCCAGGGCTCGACCTCGCGGCGTCCGGGAACCGGGTTGAGCCGCATGGCGTTGAGGCCGGCGGCGGCGTCGAGGCGGCGGGTCCAGGCTTGGACGTCGTCGGCGGCGGGGCCCGAGATGGGTTCGTCAGGCCAATTGACCAATCGCGGGACTCCGGGGCGCTGATGAGAAGCGGATCATCCTTGGCGCGGGGCCGTGAGGGGGTATGCTGTCTGTCGATGGCGACGATGCGTTCCACGACGTTGCCCGCTCGCCAGACCCGGCGGATGTGCCTGCACTGCGGGTACCGGGGGCGCGAGCTGCAGTCCCCGGGGTGGGACCGCGTGGCCCATTGCCCGAGCTGCCAGGGCGATCTGTATACGCGGACGCCGATGACGTATGCGCAGATGGAGGGGCTGGACGAGGTTGATGCGCGGCCGCGGGCGGTGGTGCGGCGCGAGGTGGCGCGGTGGGGGTGGTTGCGCCGGCTGGTGGCGTGGCTGCTGCGGCGGCGGTAGAGGACCGAGAATCCGGACATGGGTCTGTCGCCGCTACGCTGATCGCCGATGTGCGGGATCGCGGGCATTCTGAGAAGGTATGAGCGCGGGGCGGCGGTACCGCCCGCCGAGGTTGCGATTCCCAAGGCGTGGCTTGACGCGCTCGACGCGGGGATCGCTCATCGCGGGCCGGACGGGCGCGGCGTCTTTCGCGGGCGGTCGATCGCGGCGGACGGCGCGACGGTGGATGTCGCACTCGTGCATCGGCGGCTGAGCATCCTGGACCACTCCGGCGGGGCGCAGCCGATGGTGGGGTGCCGCGAGCGGGGGCCGGGCGAGATCGCCGTTGTGTTCAACGGGTGCATCTACAACCACCGCGAGCTGCGGCGCGAGCTGATGGGGCTCGGGCACCGGTTTGAGAGCGATCACAGCGATACCGAGGTGCTGGTTCACGGGACACGGCAGTGGGGGGGTGGGCTGGCGCGAAAGCTCGATGGGATGTTTGCGTACGCCGCGTGGGACGCGGCGAAGGGATCGCTCGTGCTGGCGCGCGACCAAGCGGGGGAAAAGCCCCTGTATGAACTGTGGCTCGCCGAGGACACGTTGGCGTTTGCGAGTTCGATGCCTTCGCTGGTTTCGTGCGCGCGGGAAGCGGGCGTGCCGCTGACGATCTCGCCGCGCGGGGCGCTGATGTGGCTGAAGCACGGGTATTGGCGGTCGTCGCCGCTGATGAGCGCCGAGGTGCCGCCGGGTTCTGTGTGCGTGCTCGGGCCGGGTGAACTGGGGCCGGAGTATGAGGCAGGCCGGCATCGGGGCGAACTGATCGATCCGCGGCCGCGGATGGGGGCGCCGACAGTGCCGATTGATGAGAACGAGACGCTCGCGATGCTCGAGCGGGCTGTCGCGTCACGGCTCGAGGCCGACGTGCCGATCGGGTGCTTCCTGTCGGGGGGCGTGGATTCGTCGGTGGTGGCGGCCCTGGCTCAGCGGGCGATGAAGAAGGGTGGGCGGACGCTCAAGACGTTCACGGTGCGGATGCCCGATGCGCGGATGGATGAGACGCCGTATGCGGATGCGGTGGCGGAACACCTGGGGACGGAGCACGCGGTGCTGGATTGCCGCGTGACGGGGGCGGAGGATCTTGTGAAGCTTGTCGAGCAGCTCGGGCTGCCGTTCGGGGATTCGTCGATCCTGCCGACGCATTGGGTGAGTGCGGCGGCGCGGGAGCATGTCACCGTGGCGCTGGGGGGTGATGGGGGGGATGAGCTGTTTGGCGGGTACAACCGGTATCGGGTGAATGCGTTGATGCACCGGCTGCGTGGGCCGTTGCGGGCGGCGCGGGCGCTGCCGGCGTGGGCGATCAAGCCGCTGGGGGGGAACCTGGCGCGGGTCGCGACGGCGGCGCGGCATCACGGGTACGACGACATTCTGACGATCTTCCGGACGCCGCAGCTCGAACGGCTGTTGGGCCAGAGTTTTGTCGACGAGATGCTGCACGGTGCGTACGCGCAGCGGAATGTGGGCGGCGACGCGCGCCGTGACGACTTTGATGTGTACCTGCCGTTGGACCTCATGCGGAAGGTAGACACGGCGGCGATGGCCGTGGCGCTCGAGGTGCGGGCGCCGATGCTGGCGAAGGAGCTGGTGGGGGCGGCGTTGTCGGCGTCGCTCGCGGATGTCGAGGCGGGGGAGGGGCGCAAGGGGTTGTTGCGGAAGATCGCGCGGACGTTGGTGCCGGCGCATGTGATCGATCGGAAGAAGATGGGGTTCGGGGTGCCGATCGGGAAGTGGTTCCGGGAGGACTTCGCGGGGCTGGGGGGGTTGATGCAGGATCGGCTGGGGAGTGCGGAGCCGTTCCCGGGGGTGCCGCTGGAGTTTGATCGGGCGGAGCTGGGGCGGATCGTGGATGACCACATGAGCGGGCGGCGGGATCATGCGCAACGGCTGTTTGCGCTGGTGAGTTTGTCGGTGTGGGCGGAATGGTTGAAGAGGGGATAATCCGAGCCTCCCCCCCGCCCCGCGCGAGCGGGAGGTCTTGTGCGCACGGTTGTCGAACACCCCTCGCTTGCGCGAGGGGCTCGGATCAGAAGATGTCCCGGCCCTTCCTGCTCATTCCCACGCACACGACGCGGCACCTGGCGTGCTGCCTGGCGTCGCTGGCGCACCAGGTGCGGGTGCCGGAGGCGGTGGTTGTGACGTGCGACACGGATGATCCGGCGATCGGGGCGCTGCTCGATGAGTGGTGGCCGAGAGTGGTTGGGTGGATGAAAGGGAAGTCTGAGCCGCGGCTGCTGCACACGTTTCGGGCGCACCAGGGGCGGGCGCAACTGAACCAGGTGCGGAACAACGGCCTGCGGGCCTTGCGCGACCACGCGGGGATCGGGGCCGATGACGTCGTCGTGGTGCTCGATGGGGACACGATGCTGGCGGCCGATGCGCTCGAGAAGCACGCGGCTCTTGCGACCGGGGGCGCCGAGCTGATCATTCCGTACCGGTTCATGATTGACGAGCAGGTGACGCCGAGCGTGAGCGCGGACGAGGTGCTCGCGGGCGGGGTGCCGCGGGGGAAGATCGTGACGCCGGAGATGGAGAAGGACCTCGCGTCACGCGATCGGCGGTATCGGCGGAACTTGTGGCTGGCGCGGTGGGGGGGGTGGGGGCTGACCAAGCCGCACAAGCCGAAGCTCATCGGGGGGCATCACGCGGTGAAGTTCGGGACGCTGCAGCGGGTGAACGGGTTTGATGAGGAGTACGTGGGGTATCGGTTCAACGACGATGATCTATCGCGAAGGCTGCGGCTGGCACGGCCGCGGGTGAAGACGGCGATCGCGGTGAAGGAGATCGAGGCGTATCACCTGTGGCACACGGTGCGGGCGCCGGACCGGTTGCAGGATGCGCCGGGGTATGCGCGGTGGTCGCGACGCGACCTGCCGGTGCGGTGCGCGATGGGGATTGAGAATGGGTTGGGGCAGCCGGTGCCGGGGGTGCGGGAGGTGAAGGCGTAGGACCCGGCGGACAAAGCTCCGCCGGGGCACCCGGACTAGGCCGGCATTGTCCACACCCCGCCGGCGGCGCCGCTGACGGGGCCGCGGGAGTCTTTGACGCCGAGGTCGCGGTAGACCTCGCGGGTCGCGGTGGAGCGGTTGAGGGTGTAGAAGTGCAGGCCGCGGACGCGGTGGTCGAGCAGGTCGCGGCACTGTTCGGTGGCCCAGTGGATGCCGACGCGGCGGATGGAGTCGGCGTCGCCGCCGGTGCGGTTGATGGCGCGCATGAGCGGGGCGGGGAAGCGGCAGCCCAGCGCGAAGTCGGCCATGCTCATCATGCCCTTGAGGCTGGTGATGGGCATGATGCCGGCGATGATCGGGACGGCGATGCCCACGAGCGAGCAGCGGTCGCGGAAGTCGTAGAAGTCGCGGTTGTCGAAGAAGAGCTGGGTGCAGATGTAGTCGGCGCCGGCGTCGACCTTGGCCTTGAGCAGGTCGAGCTCACGGACGCGGTTGGGCGTGCTCGGGTGGCCTTCGGGATAGCCGGCGACGCCGATGCCGAAGCCGCGGGGGTCGGGGTGCAGGCCCTTGGCTTTCGTCTCGTTGAACTTCTTGATGTGGCGGACGAGGTCGGCGGCGTAGTGGAACGCGTCCTTTGACCGGTCGTGGCCGGCGAGGCTCTTGGGGACGTCGCCGCCGAGGGCGAGGATGTTGGTGATGCCGGCGCGGGCGTAGCGCTCGAGGACGGCGTTGATCTCGGCCTCGGTGTGGCAGACGCAGGTGAGGTGCGGGACGGGCTCGAGGGTGGACTCGTTCTTGAGCTTGACGACAAGGTCGTTGGTGAGGTCGCGGGTGGAGCCGCCGGCGCCGTAGGTGATGGAGACGAAGTGGGGGCGCAGGGCCTCGAGCTCGCGCATGGAGGCGTAGAGAGCCTGGGCGGCTTCCGGCGTCTTGGGCGGGAAGAACTCGAAGCTGAAGGCCGTGGGCGTCTGGTTGAAGATGTCTTGGGCGTGCATGCGGGTAGCGGGATTATCGGGACTCTACGCCGTGGGCTTGAGCGGGTTCGGCGGGGAGGAGCGAGGGGTGTGCGGGGGGCGGTGGTTCGGCGATGAGCCGCTTGATGAACGCGATGAAGACGCCGGTGAGGAGCAGGTTGAGGGCGAGGGAGACGACGGCGATGGTGAGGGCGGGGCCGCCGATGCCGTAGCCGATGGCGACGACGAGGACGCCGGCCCCGACCTCGCCTCGGGGCCACATGCCGATGGCCAGAGCGAGGCGGTGGCGGAGGGGGGCCTCGCGCCGGTAGCAGAGGGCGGGGAGCATTTTGCCGAGGTTCGAGAGCACGGTGATGACGAGCACGTGGACCGCGATCATGGTCCAGCTCATGGGGGCGATGGTGTTGAGGCCGCCGTGGATCGGGGCGTCGGCGGGCTCCTGGTGGCCGGCGCCGAGCAGGGGCATGGAGAGGCCGACGAGGACCATGAAGAGGGCGGAGATGATGGTGGAGGCGAGGGCTTCGGAGCGTTCGATGGGGTTGGGTGGGCGCGGCCCGGGCTCGGGGTCGGCCATGTCGGGGTCGCCGCCGCAGGCGGGCTCGTGGTGCTTGAGGATGCAGCCCAGCGCGAAGGCGGGGAGGAGGACCTCAATGTGGACGGGGACGGCCTTGTCGATGTGGAGGCTCAAGTAGCGAATGACCTCGCACGCGGCGACGATTGCGGCGCCGTAGGCGAGAACCGCGTACCAGCGCGTGGGGGCGCGGAGGCGGTGCATGAAGCGCCAGGCGAGAGCGAGCTGGACGGCCATGATGACCACGACCACGCCGAGCTGCCACTTGGCGCCCACCAGCAGCATCTTGAGCGGGATCATGAGCAGGACGGTGACGAGGTCGTCGAAGATGGCCAGGACGCGGGCCTTGCGGAAGAGCCAGGTGGCCGCGAGCCCGCCCGCGGCGAGCATGCTGAAGAGCACGCCCGCGGAGGTGGGGGCGGCGAAGAGGCCCGCGAGCAGCGAGCCCTCGATCGACGCGGCGGTCCAGCGGTGCTCGCGGGGGATGAGGACGAAGATGAAGTAGGCGGTGACGAAGAGCCAGGGGAGGGTGGCGGCGGTGGTGGCGACGCTCGCGTCCCAGGCGTACTTGCGGGGGTTCCGCTTGTCGATCTCGAACTCGAGGCCGACGTGGATCATGATGAAGGCGAGGCACAGGACGGTGGCGAGGTGGACGGCGTGCGAGTACGCCCCGTGCGCGTCGCCTTCCCCCAGCAGCGTCGGCACCACCTGCGAGCCCACGAGCCCGAGGATCAGCAGGATGGAGAAGACGAGGACTTTGCGCACGCGGGGAGACTCGCCGTGGGAGGAGGGGGAGGGAAGCGAGCGACGCTAGGCGGTGCGGGGGTGGAGCAGGCGGTCCCAAAAAGCAAGCCACCCCGGCGCGCTCGGCGCCGGGGTGGCCTGGTGGACAATGCGTCGGGGCCCGCTCGGTGCGGGTTCGCGGTGCTCAGTTCGGGCAGACGAGCTGGTCTTCGAACCAGGAGTTGATGAACTCGCCGACGTCGGTGGAGTTGACGATGCCGTCGTCGTTCCAGTCGGCGCGGCAGCACATCGGCGTGATGTTGAGGATGACCCTGACGTTCTCGGCGTCGTCGTCGCTGACCGCGAGCAGGTCGAGGTCCCCGTCTCCGTCGAAGTCGACGAGCGTAACGGGCCCTTCGGTCGAGACCTTGAGGTCGATCAGCGATCCAAACGTTCCGTTGCCGTTGTTGCGGCGCAGGAACATCGTGCCGGAGTTGGCGATCGTCGAGGTCGGCAACATCGAACGAGGACGATTGGGTCGGGATGGCAAAGTTCGTCGCAGCGCCGAAGGTCCCGTTGCCGTTGTTGCGCAGGACGCTTACCTGGACGGTCCCCATGACATGAACAGTGAGGTCGCCGTCGCCGTCGCCGTCGATATCGCCGGGGAAGACCTCGGAGGCGTACGGGCCCGCGGCATGCAGGACCGCCGGGGCAAAGGCTCCGGCGCCGGTGTTGATCAGGACGGACACCTGCCCGGTGTCCGCCCCACTCGAGACCGCAAGGTCGAGATCGCCGTCGGCGTCGAGATCGGCCGCGGCCGCATACGCCGGACCGTCGCCGACCGTGTAGCGGACCTCGGGGGTGAACGTACCGCCGCCCGCACTCGTCAGCACACTTACCGAGTCGTCGGCCGGGTTCACGACCGCCGCGTCCGCGAGGGCGTCCCCGTTGAGATCAGCGACCGCGGTCGTTTGCGAGTCGCCCGCCAAGGTGGTGGTCTGCGCGGTCCCCAGCGCGATCGACATCGGGTTGAAGACGATCTTGACGCCGTTGCCGGGCTCGTCTGTCGCGACGATGTCGAGGGTGCCGCTCGCGTCGAGATCGGCGAAGGCGAATCCTGCCCCGAGGACGGTGAGGTACCCGGCCCGGCGAGCGAACGCGCCGGAGCCGCCGTTGAGGTACAGGGCAGTGGTCCCGGCGCCAACGACGAGGTCGCGTCATTGTCGGCGTCGAGGTCGGCAAAGCCGATGAAGAAGGCGTTTTCCAGATCGGTAAACGTCGGTCCCAGGGTGAACACGCCCTGGCCGTTGTTGAGGAACAGGTAGGTAGAGCTTCGTCGGTACCACGGAGTTCCGTCCGGTGGCGGCGAGGTCGAGATCGCCGTCGCCGTCGACATCCGCGAGGTCCACGTCGGTCGAGGCCGAGACCGTGTGCGTCGCCGCCAGCGTGAACGACGCGGCGCCCGAGTTGGCCCAGATGAGCACTCCGCCGGGGCCGCCGGCCTGCACGGCGTCGAGATCACCATCGGCGTCGATGTCGGCGAGGTCGATGCGCCAGGCGTTCTTGTTGGCGCCGAAGGGAATGGGCGCACCAAAGGTGCCGTTGCCGCCATTGAGCAGGATGTTGAGCGCGGCGTTCAGGCTGCTGTCGGCGATCGCCACGTCGATGTCGCCGTCGGCGTCGAGATCACCCAGCGCCACGGCCCGGGGGGTCGGACCGGCGGGGTAGTTGACTGTCGCCGCGAAGGTGCCGTTGCCGTTGTTCAGAAGCACGCTCGCGCTGTGCCCGGTCTCGTTCGCGACCACGGCGTCGAGGTCCTTGTCGGCGTCGAGGTCGGCGAGCGCGACGTCCCACGCGAGCGCCTGGCAGGGGTAAACGACCGGGGGCGCGTAGACCCCGCCGCCGGTGTTGATGAGGACTCACATGTTGGCGGCGTACATGTTCGCGACGGCGAGGTCGAGGTCGCCGTCGCCGTCGAGGTCGCCGGCCGCCACCGACATGGGGTGCCGGTCGGGCTGCATGACCGAGGCGAACGCCGCCGCTCTCATAGGGGGAAAGTCAGGGCATTGGGCCGAGCACGTGGCGGCGGCGGCAACGACCAACACGCACCGGGCCGCGCAGCGAGCGAGCGTCCGGTGTTAGACGGCAGGGGAACCTTTCATGCGATACCTCCCACAGAGGGCTTGCGGCTTTCAAAGAACTTGAAAGCCGTCCAAATCGGGCAGCGCCGAGAAACACTGCCGAGAGAGGGTACGCGAGGGCTCGCGGTCGAGTTCCGCCAGCACGGGCCGTGCCGCCGACGAACGCTTGGAAGCCAACGACAACGCACGCCCGGGCCGAGCCCGGGCGTGCGTTGGTAAGGTCTTGGGATTGCGAGGGTTGATCAGTACCGGCGGATTAGTACCGGTAGTGATCCGGCTTGTACGGCCCATCCACCGGCACGCCGATGTAGTCCGCCTGCTCCTTGCTGAGCTTGGTGAGCTTCACCCCGATCTTCTCGAGGTGCAGGCGGGCGACTTCCTCGTCGAGCTTCTTGGGAAGGGTGTAGACCTTGCCCGTCTCGTACTTGAAGCCGCTCAGCGTCGGCTTGTTGTTGGCGTTGAACCACAGGTCGAGCTGGGCGATGGTCTGGTTCGTGAAGCTCGAGCTCATGACGAAGCTCGGGTGGCCGGTGGCGCAGCCGAGGTTCATCAGGCGGCCTTCGGCGAGCACGAGGATGCTCCGGCCGTTCTTGAACTCGAACTCGTCGTACTGGGCCTTGATGTTGATGCGCTTCACGGCCTTGGTCTCGACGCCCTTGTAGAGGCCCGACATGTCGATCTCGTTGTCGAAGTGGCCGATGTTCGCGACGATCGCCTTGTCCTTCATGCGCTGCATGTCGGCGAGCGTGATCACGTTGCGGTTGCCCGTCGCGGTGATGAAGATGTCCGCGGACTCGATGCAGTTCTCGAGCGTGTCGACCTGGTACCCCTCCATCGCGGCCTGCAGGGCGTTGATGGGGTCGATCTCGGTGACGATGACGCGGCAGCCCTGGCCACGCAGGGCCTGGGCGCAGCCCTTGCCCACGTCGCCGTAGCCCAGGACCATCGCGACCTTGCCGCTGAGCATGACGTCGGTGGCGCGGTTGAGCCCGTCGACGAGCGAGTGGCGGCAGCCGTAGAGGTTGTCGAACTTGCTCTTGGTGACGCTGTCGTTGACGTTGATGGCGGGCATCGCGAGTTCGCCCTTCTTCATCATGTCGTAGAGGCGATGCACGCCGGTGGTCGTTTCTTCGCTCACGCCCTTGATGCCCGCGAGCATCTTGGTGAAATAGCCGGGGCGGGACTTGAGGCAGTCGCGGAGCAGGCCGAGGATGACGGTCCACTCCTCGCTGTCGTCGGCCTTGCCCGCGGGGACCGCGCCGGCCTTCTCGTACTCGGCGCCCTTGTGGACGAGGAGCGTGGCGTCGCCGCCGTCGTCCAGGAGCAGGTTCGGGCCGACCACGGCGCCCGACTTGTCCTTGAACTTGAAGATCTGGTCCGTGCACCACCAATACTCGGTGAGGTTCTCGCCCTTCCAGGCGAAGACCGGCGTGCCGGCGGGCTCGGTGATCGTGCCCTTGGGCCCGACGACGACCGCGGCCGCGGCCGAGTCCTGCGTGCTGAAGATGTTGCAGCTCGCCCAGCGCACGTCGGCGCCCAGGTCGACGAGGGTCTCGATGAGGACGGCCGTCTGCACGGTCATGTGCAGCGACCCGGCGATGCGGGCGCCGGCGAGGGGCTTCTTGCCCTTGTACCGGTCACGCAGGGCCATCAGGCCGGGCATCTCGTGCTCGGCGAGGCGGATCTCCTTGCGGCCCAGCTCGGCCTGGGTGATGTCCGCAACGCGGTACTCCATCCCGGACTTGGTGGTCTTGATCGTCATCTTCGGTTCAGCGGCGAGCATCGTCACTTCGTTCTCCTGATTTCCTCCCTCTCCCTTCGGCTCTGCGAAGGGAGAGGGCTGGGGTGAGGGCTTCTTGTCCTACTTCCTACTACTTCCTACTACTTCTTCTACTTCCTCTTCCTGCTTCTTCCTGCCTTCTGCATCGTCTTCATCGGTCCCCGCCAACCCTGCGCGTTCCCCGGCGTCCCCGTCCGTTCCTACCGCGCACGTTCCGCCGTCGCCACGAACAGCCCCGGCCCCTTGGCCTGGGGGTCGCTGGGCAGCGCCGTGACCCGCCCCCCGCTCAATCCCGCCGCCCCGAGCATTCCGGCGATCCCCTCGGGCGAGAACCCCAGCCACCGATGCCCCATGGTGTGCCGATAGGTCTCGCGGTCGTGGGTGAGCATGTCGACGATGACGACCCGCCCCCCGGGGCGCGTGATCCGCGCGAGCTCCATCACCGCCTTGGCCGGGTCGGCGAGGTGGTGCATGACGAGCACGCAGAAGACCACGTCGGCGCTCGCGTCGGAGATCGCCAGCTCGGGCAGCTCGCCGACGACGAATTCGACGTTCTCCACTCCCGCGAGCCGCTTGCGGGCGGCCGCCAGCATCGCCGGGGAGAAGTCCGCCGCGATCACCCGCTTGACGAACGGCGCCACCAGCTCGGCGACGTTTCCCGTCCCGCAGCCGATGTCGGCCACCACGGCGTCCGAGGGCAGCAACGCCGCGAGCGCCTGGAGCGTGAACTTGTCCCCGAAAAGCCCGGACCGCACATCGTCCCACTCCCCGGCGACGCGCCCGAAGAACCCTTGGCTGTCGTTGCGCCGCTCGGCGAGCACCGACGTCAGCCGGCGCGAGTCCTCGTCGAGCTCCGCCGACGCCGCGAGGTTGTCCCGGACCGTCACCCACAACGCCCGCGCGTCGGTGGGGAGGTCGTCAAGGACCATCCGGTAGAGCGCGGCCGTGCCCTCGGCCCGCTTGATGAGCCACCCGTCGTCGGCCAGGGTCTTGAGGTGCCGGCTCACCGTCGACTGCGGCAACTGGACAACCTGGGCAACCTCACCCACGGACAGCTCGGCCCGGTCGAGCACCCGGAGCATGCGGACCCGCACCGGCTCGCTCAGGACGGCGAGGCGGTTCGAGATCGAGTTGAGGGGGGCGGCGTGCTTCATCCGTGTATGCGGATGAATGGTAGAATCGATCAGCCCCAAGTCAATCCACCAGCCAGCATACCAGCCTTACGGCATCTCGGCCGGACGAAGACCGAACGTTGGTCCGGGAACCTCGCCCAGCGCCTTGGCCCGCTCGACGACCTTGGGGTCGGTCGGGTCGAGGTAGTAGACCATGCGGAGGCGGTCGACGGCCTTCTTCTCGGCCTTCTCAGAGGTGTAGAAGTCCGCAAGGAGCATGTGGATCTTCTTGTCGGTGCCGCCTTCGAGGCGGCTGGCGGTGATGAGGGCCTGCTCGGCCTGGTCGGCGTCGCCCACCTTTCGGGCGTAATCGGCGAGGCGGAGGTAGTCGCTGGTGGCGCCGCGGCCGACGATCCGCTCGCGGAGGACGCGGTACAGCTCGTCCTTGCGGTTGGTGGCGACGAGCGAGTCGGCGAAGCCCTCGAGGTATTCGTCGGAGGCGGGGCGGATTGAGTAGGCGACGAACAGTTTCTCGCGCCCGAGATCGGGCTGGCCGTTCTTCACCAGGGCCCGCCCGAGGTTGTAGTTGGCCCGGGCGTCCTGGGGCTTGAGCTCGTAATACTCGGTGTAGTCCGCGACGGCCTTGGCGTAGTCGCCTTCGACATAGGCCCGGTCGCCGGCCTCACGCACGGCGAGATCGGAACGGCCGTTGCTGCTGCTCTCGCACCCGGTGAGCACGAAGACCGCGGCGGCGAGGAGGGCAAGGGCGACGAGTGGGTAGAGAAATCGGGGGGAGCGGGGCGTTGGCATGGTGCCAAGATTATCGGGGTCGAGGGGTCCGGGGCGTTGGAAACCGAGGGGGCGGGTTGGGAGTGGCGGCGGAGGCGGTGGGCCGGGAGATCGCGATTGGGAGCGGCGGGTTGGAACATGGTGCTGCTGCGGCACGACCTGCCGGACGGGTCGTGGCACTTTGACTGGATGCTTGAGCGGGCCACGGCCGCCGACGCGGGGCTGCTCACGTTTCGCCTTGAGGAGCGTCCCGAAGCGGTGGGGGTTGGAGGGACGATCGCGGGCGAGCGGCTTGGAGTGCACCGGCGTGAATACCTCACATATGAGGGTGAGGTGTCGGGCGGGCGCGGGCGGGTGACACGGGCGGCCGCGGGGCGGTGTGCGGTGACGCGCGATGAGGCAGGGGTGGTGGAGTTCGAGGCCGCGTTCGAGGGGGGAGGGCTCGGTCGGTGGCGGGGAGCGCCGGCGGAGCGGGTGGGCGGGGGGGGCGGGGGGGCGGGGGGGTGGGTGCTGGGGCGGATCGGGTGAAAATGTCTTGGCGCGCGGGGAGGCCCGTGCGATGATTGATGCAGCGGGCAAATCGCCCGCCGGCGCGGGTCGGACGTTCGTCCACAGGACCCCAGAGCGCCCCGGATAGCCCCCTGGGAAGAGATAGAGACATCTCGGAGGCCACTCATGGAGCAGATTGGCGGAAACGGCGCGAAGCCCGAAGGCGTAGAAGCTCGGCCCGTGATCAAGTCGTTTGAGAAGACGGGCGGGGCCGTGAGCGCGGCGCAGTGGAAGCGTGCGTGTAGCAACACGGGGACGGGCGCGACGCACGTCAAGAGCTTCCACACCAAGCTCTCGGGCGAGGCGCTCGAGAACATGGACCGGCAGATCAACGAGTGGCTCGACGCCCACCCCGAGCTCGACGTGAAGTTCGTGACCACGTCGATCGGGGAGTGGATCGGGAAGGTCAAAGAAGACAACATGATCGTGTCTGTATGGGTTTGAGGGAGGGGGCAGGGGTCCGGGACTAGGGACTAGGGGGGGCGGAGGTCAGTGCCGCTGCGTGGGGCCGCGGGGGTGTCTCACGCGCAAGAACAACTGCTGGGATCTTCACCCTGACCCCTGGCCCTGATCCCCGGCCCCTCTATCCGATAGCTGGGGGATGTGCGGGATTGTCGGCGTTGCGGTTCGGGGCGGGGGGCGTGTGTCGCTGCGCGACGAGCGTGCGGCGGCGATGCGCGATGCGCTCGCGCACCGGGGGCCGGACGGGGCGGGGTTGTGGCGGTCGCACGACGGCCAAGTGGTGCTGGCGCACCGGCGGCTCGCGGTGATCGACCTCTCGCCCGCGGGGGCTCAGCCGATGCTGAGCCGGTGCGGGCGATTCGCGTGCGTGTACAACGGGGAGCTGTACAACGACGCCGAGCTGCGGCGCGAGCTTGAGGGCGCGGGGTTCGCGTTCAGGACGCGGAGCGACACCGAGACACTCCTGGCCGCGTGGTCGGCGTGGGGGATGGCGGCGCTGTCGCGACTCCGCGGCATGTTCGCGCTGGCGATGTACGACACCTTTGAGCGGCGGCTGGTGCTCGCGCGCGATCCCCTGGGGATCAAGCCGCTGGTGTGGTGGGCGGGACCGACGGGCGACGGGCCGAGCGTGGTGTTCGCGAGCGAGGCGCAGGCGGTGCTGGCGCACCCCGACGTGCCGGCGCGCCCGGACCTCGTCACGCTCTCGGCGTACCTGACGTCCATCCGCGTGACGCTCGGCGACCGCACGATGTTCGAGGGGATCCGCACGGTGCGCCCCGGTGAGGCGATCGAGGTTGACCTGCGGCGAGCCGACGCGTCGTCGTCCTCGATTCGGCGGGTGACGTACTGGCGCGGCGTGAGCGCGGGGCGCGGCCAGTCACTGAGCGACGCGGCGGCGGCGGTGCGGACGGCCGTGAGCGACTCGGTGCGCGTGCACCTGCGGAGCGATGTGCCGGTGTGCGCCCTGCTCAGCGGCGGGCTGGACAGCTCGGCGGTGGTGGCGGAGGCGCGGGGGCACCAGACGATCGGGACGTACTGCTCGGGGACTCCGGCTGCTGATGGAGACCCCCCCGCCCGCAGCGACCTCGAATGGGCCGCGAGCACGGCCGAGGAACTCGGCGTGCGCCACACGGCGGCGCCGGTCGATCGGGCGATGTTCCTGGAGCGATGGCCGGACATGGTGGCGCGGATGGGCGTGCCGCTGGGGACGCCCAATGAAGTAGCGATCAACGAGGTGGCCCGACGCCTGCGTGCCGACGGCTGCGTGGTGGCGCTCTCGGGTGAAGGGGCCGACGAGGTGTTTGGCGGGTACGAAGCGCCGATGAACGCCGCGTGGGCCTGGGCCAGCGGATCGCCGGTTGCCAGCGGCGGCCTGGATCACCTCGACAGTGCGGCGTGGGTTCGGCGCGACGTGAAGGCGTCGCTGCTGCGCCCCGGCGTGTGGCGGGCCCTGGAGAACGACGCGGCCCTGGTGGGCGAGTACGAGCGCGAGTTCGACGCGTGCATCGATGAGTGCGCGGGCGGTGGAGGCGGGGCGGCGGTCGACGCCGAGATCCGCTGGCAGGCGCGGCTGCGAATGCTGCGCCGCGTCAATCTCACCGGCCTGCTCTCACGCCTCGACACGGCGACGATGCTCGAAGGGGTCGAGGGGCGCACGCCGCTGGCGGACCGGGTGGTGGTGGAGGCGGGGGAGGGGTTGGGGATGGATGTGAAGTGGGGGGGAAGAAGGCATCAAGGCAACCCCCGCGAGGCATCGAGGCATCAAGCAGGAGCGAGCATGCCGCAGGGGAAGCTCGTGCTGCGCGAGGCGTATCGGGGGGTGGTGCCGGACGCGGTAATCGGGCGACCGAAGGCGAGCTTTCCGCTGCCGTTTGAGCGGTGGCTCGGGGATGAGAGTGCGGCGTGGCTCGAGGCGTCGGCGCTGGCGCACGAGGTGTTCGAGCCCGGGACCCTGCGTGGGGTGATCGACGCCCTGCGCGCCGGGCAGGGGAACCAGGTGTGGACGCTGGCGTGGCCGATGACCAACGTGGCCCTGTGGGGGCAGCGATGGTGGGGGTAGTGGCGAAGGAAACCCGGACCTTCGCCGAGCCTCAGGTCCGGCGTCCAAAATCAAAGCCACCGAAAGGATTCGAACCTTCGACCGTCGCTTTACAAAAGCGATGCTCTACCAACTGAGCTACGGTGGCACGGATCGCCGGAATCAGGGAATGATAACGCGGTGTTTTCGGGCAGATGGGGGGGACGGTGGACTCCCGGGGCGGTTCTCGCATAAAGTCGCCCCCAGCACGGGCGCGTGCCGGAGCGGTCAAACGGGCCAGACTGTAAATCTGGTGGCTTACGCCTACGGGGGTTCGAGTCCCTCCGCGCCCATTTTCACGGTTTCTACAGCATTGCACGAAGGTGCCAACCCGCAGCCATCTGCGGGTTTTTCATTGGGGTGGGCTATTTCGCGCGGCGCGTCAGCTTGATCACCGTCGCGTACGGGTCCCTTTTCGCCGGCGGCGTGATGGTCAGGTTGCCGGGGTCGACTGTCTTTCGATTGTCGTAGCGGAGTTCGCCAAGGGACGAATCGAGCAGGCCCGCGTCGGCTTCCCAGGTACCTTGCCACTGGACCCGGATCGGTCTGTCGCCGGGGGGCCACGAGACCACATGGATGAACGCGGCGTCGCCCGATTGTGTCTGCGTGGTGTACGCGACAAGGCCGTCGGCGGACGTTACGCGCAGGTTCGGAGCGGCACGGTCGCGTAGATGGGGGCGAGGCGGACGACCATCTCGTAGCGGCGGACGCCCTGGCTGACCTCGGCGACGGTTTCGCCGTAGAGGGCCTGCTGCACCTGCTCGGCGGCGGCGCCGGGGGAGAGTCCGGCGGCGGCGAGGTCCTGCGGGCGGTAGCGGATGGGGAGGGAGGTGATCATGACCTCGCGGTTTGCGGCGACGTCGCGGGTGCCGGGGATGGCGCGGAGCTGGGCCTCGATGTCTTTGGCGAGGGTGCGGAGCGTGTTGAGGTCTTCGCCGTAGACGTTGATGGCGATGGCGGCGGGGGTGCCGGAGAGGACGTGGCTGAGGCGGTGCTCGATAGGCTGGCCGATCATCGTGGTGACGCCGGGGATGTTGGCGATGATGCGGTCGATGGATGCGCGGACGAGTTCCTGGTCGGCGCCGGGCTTCATGGTGACTTCGACTTCGGAGCTGCTGACGGGCTCGGCGTGCTCGTCGCGCTCGGCGCGCCCGGTGCGGCGCGTGACGCTCTGGATGCCCTCGATGTCGGCGAGGCGGGACTCGATGCCCAGAGCGAGGCGGTTGCTCTCGGCGAGAGAGGTGCCGGGAGGGGCCATGAGGAAGACGGTGAACGTGCCCTCCTTGAAGGCGGGGAGGAAGGAGGTGCCGAAGGTGGTGGCGAGCGCGAGGGAGAGGAGGGTGAGCAGGCCGGCGCCACCGACCGCGCCAAACCGGCCGTCGAGCTCGAGGGGGGTGAGGCGTTCGAGGGCGGCTTCGACGCTTGCGCGGGCCACGCTCCGGTTCGCCTCGGCTCGGGCGATGGCCTGGCGGTTGGCGTTGAGGACCGGCAACGGCAGGCTGAGTCCCATCAGCACCTGGTCCTGGCCGTCTTCGAGCCCGTAGCCCGGGCCGATTTGGAGGTCGGGGTATTGCTTGCGGATCTCGAGCTCAAAGGTTCTCTCGGCGACCTCGTACTCGGCCATAGCGATGAGCAGCGCGGGGCTGCGCGGGGTTGAAGACCAGGGCCACGAGTTCGGCCTCGGGGAGCGTCACGCCGTCGGCCAGGTCGAACGGTGCGGGGGTCGCAGATCGGGCCGCGAGGGCGGCCGCGAATTCGCGGACCTCGGGGGACGGGGGCGTGCGTGCCAGGAACGTGGCCCGGTCCGCGTCGATGTCGAGGGGCCGGGCCTCGTACGTCTTGCATCCCCCCGCGATCACGACGAGCGCGAGGGTGGGGAGGAGCACGTGTGACGCTCGCGGGCGGTGGAGGGGGGGATTGGGCATGGAGATCGCTCGGGACGGGTGCGGGCGGCCGGTCGCGGTGCGGGGGCACCGGCCGAATGGCCGTGAGTAGACGAATGTGGATGAGCGGGCCGCGGTATGCGGCGCTGGCGCGAGCGGTCAGCGTGGCCGACAGCGCGCAGGGTCAAGCACGAGGGGTGCGACCGACTAGATTCTGAGGCGGGTTGTTTCGAGGGCACGCGTCTGAGCGCGGTTCCCTGAGTGCGGCGACGTCGGCGCAGTGCGCATGACGGGTGTGGACAAATTGGCCCAGATCAGGCCGGTCGCGACGGGCATCGGCGTCGTGTCTGTGGATCCGAGAGTCGGCCGCTCGCCGGGGCGATGCGCCGGGGGCCGCGGGTCCGACGGCGTGGGCACGTGCACGTGGCAGTCGCAGGGTGGGGGAGGCACGAGGCCGGAAACGGCTTCGCCCGAATCGTGGCCGCAGCAGGCGTCGGCGGACCCAACGGCGAGGTCGACATCTTCGCCCTGGGAGTCGCCACAGGTGTCGGCGGTGGGCAGGGCGCACTCGTTCCAGCTTCCCGCGCTCAGGCAGGCCACACGGGTCGGCCCCCATGCCGCGACAACCTGCGCGAGCAGCAGCACGAGCGCGGTCAGGCGGGCCATGGGATGTGCGTTGCTGAGCAGCATCGGCGGCAAGAGTGTACGCGGCACGGGGCGGAGCGGGTTCGGTCGATCTCCCCGCCGGAACGGGTCTTTCCCGCACCGACCGGGGCGCTCGGCTTCTCATCGGTCAATCGGCCCCGGCGGGCGAGCGTTGTTTCTGCGCGATCCTCACCGGCTCCCGGTCATTTTACGCGGGTCGAGCACGTCCTTGATCTGCTCGTCGGTCAGCAACTTCTTCTCGCGGACAAGCTCGACGACGCCCCGGCCGGTGCGCAGGGCCTCGGCCGCGAGCTGGGTCGCGATCTCGTAGCCCAGCACGGGGTTGAGGGCCGTCACGATCCCGATGCTCTGCTCCACCAACCGCCGGCACACGTCCTCGTTCGCGGTGATGCCGTCGACGCAGTTGACGCGGAGCGACGCCGCGGCGTTCATGAACAGCATCTGAGACTCGAAGATGCACGCCGCGATCACCGGCTCCATCACGTTGAGCTGCAGTTGCCCCGCCTCGGCGGCCATGGTGACGGTGAGGTCGCAGCCGATGACGCGGAAGCACACCTGGTTGACGACCTCCGGAATCACCGGATTGACCTTGCCCGGCATGATCGACGATCCCGGCTGCATCGGGGGCAGGTTGATCTCGCGCAGGCCGCAGCGCGGGCCCGAGGAGAGCAGTCGCAGGTCGTTGCAGATCTTCGACAGCTTGATCGCGAGGCTCTTGAGCGTCGACGAGTACATCACAAACGTCTGCGTGTCCTGCGTCGCTTCGACGAGGTCCTGCGCGAGGTGCACAGGCTTGCCGGTGACGCTCGCCAGATGATCGGCGCACTTCTGGGCGTACCCCGGCGGGGCGTTCAGGCCGGTGCCGATGGCCGTGCCCCCCATGTTGACCTCGCAGAGCACGCCCTCGACGTGACGCAGCGCGTCGACCTCGTCGGCGATGCTGCGGGCCCAGGCGCCGAACTCCTGCCCGAGCGTCATCGGCACGGCCTCCTGCCGCTGCGTGCGCCCCATCTTGATGACATTCGCGAACTCGCGGGACTTGGTGTTGAACGACGCGACGAGGCGCTCGAGCTCGGCGATGAGCCGGTCGTTGCCCAGGACGATCGCGATGTGCAGGGCGCTGGGGTACGCGTCGTTTGTCGATTGCGCGAGGTTCACGTGGTCGTGCGGGTCGCAGTGCTCATACTCGCCCCGCGTGTGCCCCATGTGCTCCAGGGCACGGTTGGCGATGATCTCGTTGGCGGCCATGTTCGTCGACGTGCCGGCGCCGCCCTGGAAGACGTCGATCGCGAACTGGTCGTGGAGCTCACCCTTGATGAGGTCGGCGCACGCCGCTTCGATGCCCTTGAGCACGCCCGCGGGCATCGCCCCGGCGTTGCAGTCGTGGTTGGCGCGGGCGGCGGCGAGCTTGACCATCGCGAGCCCGCGGATGAGGTCGGGGTACAGGAAGAGCTTGACGCCGGAGATGGCGAAGTTCTCCATCGCGCGGGCCGACTGCACGCCGTAGTACGCGGACGAGGGGATGGCCTTCTCGCCGAGCAGGTCGCGCTCGATGCGGGTGTCGCCGGTGGGCTGGGCGGAGGTGGGCTTCGCGGGGTTCACTGGTCGCTCCTGCCGGGCCGACTCCACGCCCGAGCGTGCGGAAGCGAGCCTAGCGCGGCCGCGTGCAACACGCGGACTTCGCCGGCGGAGGTCAGAATGTCTGAGGCCGGTGGATCGCGTTACGGCGAGCAGCCCAGCACGTCGGTGAACCACGAGTTGACGTACGACGACACGTCGGTCGAGTTGACGATGCCGTTGTCGTCATAGTCGGTCGCGGTTCCGCCGCTGATGACGTCCATGAACCAGTCGTTGAGGTAGCGCGAGACGTCGGTGGAGTTCACGACGCCGTTGAGGTCCCAGTCGGCGGCGCAGAACGTGGGGTAAAAGGAGACATCGATGGCGTTGACAACGCCGTCGTAAACGACGTCGAACATGGAGAAGCTGAGCCCCAGGTCGGGCACGCTGACCTGGCCGTTCACCAGGCCGTCGGCATCGGCGGCGGTTCCGTCGTTGACGCTGATGTACTGGGCGACCCTGTCGGCGTCGTTGACGTTGGTGATGCCGTCGCCGTTGACGTCGCCGTGGGGCATGGCGAAGGCGACGTCGGTCCAGGCATAGAGGCCGGCGGCGGAATCGGAGTACGAGGTTCCGACGATCCCGATGGCCGAGTAGAACTCGGGGATGCGATAATCGGAGGCGGACTTCTTGCTCCATCGCCCGGCGAGGACGGAGGCGGTGGCGGAGATCCCGCCGTAGAGGCCGCTGGCGCCGTTGATGACGTCCTGGAGCGCTTCCTCCATCGAGAAGTGGTTCCCGACGTCAAGGTCGATGGGCTGCTGAGCCTGGCCGGTGAGCATGGAGGCGCCGGCGGGCGTGAGCGGGTAGACGAGCGACACCGTCGTGCGGTTGCTCGGCGCGGAGTACGACCAGCGGAGAGTGACCCACGGGTCATAGAGACCCGGGGCCGATCCGCCGAAGGTCGCGCTGGCGCCCGCGTAGCCGGCGGCACGCGGGAAGTACCGCCCGCGGAGCTTCCAGGTCTCACCGGGCTCGAAGCGGCCATCGCCGTCGTCGCCCGAGAGGATCGTGGTGGCGTGGCAGCCGCACCAGGCGAGGGCGAAGTCCTCACCGGAGCGCTCGAAGTAGGGCGGGGTGAAGAAGTCGAAGTCGCGATCGGTGAGGGAGCCGGACTCCGGGGTGCGCTCGGCGAGGATGCCGATGGGCTTGGTGGAGAAGCGTCCGAGGTTGCCCAGCACGCGGACCCGCGCGGGGTTGGGGAGCTGCCCGCCGGTGTCGGGGTCGTTATCGATGTCGAACTCGATGAAGCCGAAGAGCGGGCTGGGCCCGTAGCGGTACGGGTCAAACGGCTGGCCGTTGAGCCCCAGCGGGCCGGGCGGGTTGAGCAGGCCGACGAACTCGGCGTCGATCCGCACGAGCTGGGCGGGGACGTAGACCGCGGAGCCGATGAACGGGTCGCCGCCGGGCGTCGTCATCGTCCATCCGCGGAGCGTCAGCTCGAGGAGGTCGGGGAGGACGGCGGTGGGGGGGATCGGTCCATCGTTATTCTGGTCGGTGCGGCGCAGCGTGGCGTCGCCGGCCGGGTCCGAGATCTGAGCGCGGGCGCCCGACGCGAGCGCGACGATCACGCACCAGGGCACCAGCACGATCAGGCAACGTCGGGTCGGAGTGGTCATGGGTGGGCGACCTCCTCGACAAATCGCTCAAGTCCGTATCTTTCGATACGGTACCGCAGGCTGCTTCGTTGCATGCCTACGAGGCGGGCCGCGGCCGACACGTTGCCCTTCGTGCGTGCCAGGGCCTGGACGATCAGTTCGCGCTCGACGGCGTCAGCGGTGTGAGGACCGCTGTCGAAGTCGAACGTCAGGGCGCCGCCGTTGGCGGGCTGGGGTGCGGCCGGCGGGGCCGGGCGCGTAGGTGTCTGACTGGGCTCGGGGAGCCCGAAATCGGTCGGCGTCAGCTCCGGGCCGGTGCTGAGCATGACGGCCCGCTGCACGGCGTTGGAGAGCTCTCGCACGTTTCCGGGCCAGTCGTGCATCATGATCGAACGCCGTGCGTCGGTGCTCACGGGTATCGTGGGCCGGCCGAACTGGCGGCTGGCACGCTCGACGAGCGATTCGGTGATGACCACCGCGTCGTCCTCGCGATCGCGCAGCGGCGGAAGCCGGATCGCGAACGCGCTGAGTCGGTAGTACAGGTCACGTCGGAACGCGCCCGCCGCGATGCGGTCTTCAAGAGATTGGTTGGAAGCGGCGATCACTCGCGCACGCACGCTCCTTTCCTTGGTGCCGCCCACGCGCCGGTACGTCCCGTGCTCAACGACCAGCAAGAGCTTCGCCTGCATCTCGATGGGCATGTCGGCGATTTCATCCAGGAAAATTGTGCCACAGTCCGCCATCTCAAACAAGCCCGGCTTGGCATCTTTTGCGTCTGTGAAGGCGCCTTTTTCGTGGCCGAAGACTTCGGCCTCTACAAGGGTCGCCGGCAGCGCCGAGCAGTTCACGTGCACGAACGGAGGCCGACCCTTCTCCCCCATACTCGCGCGCTGATGCAGATAGCGGGCCATAACCCCTTTACCCGTCCCAGTTTCACCGAAGATGAGGACCGCCGGCAGCGGCGAGGGCATCCCCGGCTCGGCGTGACCCAGGGGGAGCCGGGCGAGCCGATCGGCCATATCGACCGCGCCGCGCCAGGCGGGGCTGGCCCCGAGCATCGGCTGCTCCTGGAGCTTGGTCGCCTCCAGCCGCTCGTACAACCGGACCCGGCGGGAGACCTCGCGGTGCGAAAGCCACTTGGTGACCCGCACCGGGAGGTCGGCCATGCTCAGGGGCTTTTGCACGAAGTCGTCGGCGCCGTCGCGCATCGCGGCGACCGCCGACTCGATGGTGCCGAACGCGGTCATCACCGCGATCGCGCCCTCGAACCCGTCGGCGCGGAGCTCGCGCACCAGGTCGAGGCCGGAGTCGGCGCCGAGCATGACGTCGGTGAGAACGAGATCGAACTCGGCGTTGCGGGTGGCGGCGCGGGCTTCGCCCAGCGTGGCCGCTGGCGCGACGTTATGGCCGGCCTTTCCCAGCGTCCGCGAGATCGACAGGCGGAGATTCTCTTCGTCCTCGAGCACGAGGATTCTGGGCACGGGGGGTCTCCGCCGGTCCACCCGTCTCCGACGCGCCGCCGGGCGGCGGCGGCGGGCCGTGGATCGGGAGTTCGATATCGATAGTAGCTCCGCCGGAGTCGTGCTCGCGCGCGGGCTCAACAAGGGTCAGGTCGCCGCCGTGGGATCGCGCGATCTGGCGGGCCAGGGGCAGGCCGATGCCCGATCCGTCCTTCTTGGTCGTGAAGTAGGGGGTGAAGACCTTCTCGCGGAGCGACTTGGGGATGCCCGGGCCGGTGTCCGCGACGCGGATCCGCCACGTCGAGGCGGCGGTGTCCTGCGAGAGCGTGACCCGGACGGACCCGCGCTCGGGCGTCGCCTGGATCGCGTTGGTGACCAGGGCGACCAGGGCGTGCTCGAGGTGGCGCGGGTCGAACATGGCCGTGTCGGGCGCCCCGGCGTCGTCGACGATGAGCGCGACGTTTCGGGCCTGGGCCATGGGCGACTGGGTGGTGAGCATCCCCGCGAGCCACGCGCGGACGGGCGTCGGCTGGGGGTTGATCCGCAGCGGGCTCGTCACGTTGAGCAGGTCGGCGAGCCAGCGCTCGAAACGATCGACCGCCGCGACGATGCGCGACTGGTTGTCGCGCAGCTCCGAGCCCGGGGGCAGCTCGGTGAGGCTGACTTCCGCGAGCCCGCGGATGCCCGAGAGCGGGTTGCGCAGGTTGTGGGCGAGGCGGCGCACCATCTCGCCGGTGGCCGCGAGCCGCTCGCGCTCGACGCGCTCGTCCTGCAT
>CAZMCC010000004.1:0-40762 GCA_964564695.1 uncultured Phycisphaeraceae bacterium
CCACCCCAGGAACCCCCCGAGCCCTTGACTTTCAAGACAGTCGCTCCGCGATGCGCGGAGGGAGATCTTGTTCACTCGCTTGCGCTCGCGTCTCTTATGACCATCTCGTGATGTGCCAGGTTTTGCCGCCGCGGCGGAGGGCGATGATTCGGCCGTGGAGGAGGGTGGCGAGGGAGACTCTTGCGTCGGGGGCGGCTTTGTGGCCGTTGACGGAGATGGAGCCCTGGGCGAGGAGCGTGCGGGCTTCGGATTTGCTTTTGGCGAGGGTGGTCTGGGCGAGGAGGTCGACGAGGGGGATGCCGGCTACGCCCGCCCCGCCATCGGCGCTGAGGGATTGCTTGTCGTGGTTCGTTGATGGGGCGGAGGCGAGGACTTCGTCGAGCAGGGCTTCGTCGAGCTTGTTGAGTTCGCCAGAGAAGAGGGCCTGTGCGGCGTGCTGTGCGCGCTCGCGTTCGGTGGGGCCGTGGAGGAGTTCGGTGGCGTGGTGGGCGAGGGCGCGCTGGGCTTCGCGCTTGGAGGGGTCGGTGGCGAGGGAGTGCTCGAGGGCGGTGATGTCTTCGCGCGAGAGGTGGGTGTAGATCTTGAGGAAGCGGACGGCGTCAGCGTCGGCGGCGTTGAGCCAGAACTGGTAGTAGGCGTAGGCGGAGGTGCGGGCGGGGGACTTGTCGTTGGGGCCCTTGGGGGCGGTGAGCCAGATGGCGCCGGATTCGGTTTTGCCGAACTTGGTGCCGTCGGCTTTGGTGACGAGGGGCCAGACGAGGCCGAAGGCGGGGGGGGAGTCGGGGGCGTCGGAGGAAGACACAGGCGGGACGCCTGTGCCACCGGGTGGGGACACAGGCGGGACGCCTGTACCACCGGAGCCACTCATTTTTTTGATGAGGTCCATGCCGACGACGATGTTGCCGTACTGGTCGGAGCCGCCCATCTGGAGCGTGACGCCGTGGATGCGGTGGAGGTGGGCGTAGTCGTAGGCCTGGAGGATCATGTAGGAGAATTCGGTGTAGGAGATGCCGTGGTCGCGGCCTTCGAGGCGGGACTTGACGGAGTCCTTCTGGATCATCATGTTGACGGAGAAGTGCTTGCCGACGTCGCGGAGGAGCTCGAGGTAGCCGAGCTTGGCGAGCCAGTCGATGTTGTCGGGCATGACGGCCTGGGACTTGCCGGGGGAGAAGTCGAGGAAGCGGTCGAAGATGGTGCGGATCTCTTTGACGTTGGCGGCGACGACTTCGGGGGTGTTGAGCTGGCGCTCGGCGGATTTGCCGGAGGGGTCGCCGATGAGGCCGGTGCCGCCGCCCATGAGGGCGACAGGACAGTGGCCGTGGCGCTGGAAGCGGGCGAGGGCCATGATGCCGACGAGGTTGCCGATGGTGAGGGAGTCGGCGGTGGGGTCGAAGCCGACGTAGGCCTTGCGTGCGGCGGGGGTGGAGCCCGAGAGGTGGGCGTCGAGGGCGGGTTGGTCGGTGACCTGCTGGATCAGGCCGCGCCAGGCGAGTTCGTCGAGGAAGGAGGAAGGCATGGGCGGAGGGTATGGGGAGGTGCGGGGTCGAAGAGGATCTAGTCCGCGTAGCGCCAAAGAACAAAGGCGACGAACACGGGAGGAAGCGTGCAGGCGAGGACGGCGATCATGGCCCGGAGCTGGCGAGAGAAACGAGCAAATCGCCGGCGGGCAGCAAGGATGGTGGTGAGGCTGCCGCAGAGAGTGGCGAAGGCGCTGCCGAAGAGCAGGCCGAGCGTGCCCATGAGAGTGGACGGGCCCACGTTGCCGTTCCGAACCATGAGGATCAGCAGCACGATCATGAAACCAGTAAGGCCAATTCCGCAGGACAACCCGATGACGGCGACAAGGAACCAAGCGAGGCGCGGCTCACGCACGGTGACGCTCAGGCACAGGGGTTGGTTGCATTCGGGGCAGACGCCCGTGGCGAGCCCGCGGAGGTTGTAGTTGCAGCTCGGGCAGAATTCGTCGGTGTCGGCGAGATAGGTGGAGAGGAGATGTGAATTCGGGGGCGGGGAAGGCATCAGTGGGCTCCGGTGCGTCTCTCGCGCGGCGGGCGTTCACTGTGAGCTTGGGCTCACGGCTCGTTAGAGCAGCTCGGCGATCTGGACGGCGTTGAGGGCGGCGCCTTTGCGGAGCTGGTCGCCGGCGATGAACATGTCGAAGCCGAGGGTGGGGGAGTCGACGCCGAGTGTGGCGCCTGGCGGGAGCTGGCTGGGGTCGGCGCGGAGGCGGCCGACGAGGACGTTGTCCTTGCCGCTGGCCTTCAAGGGAGTGGGGAAGCGGTTGGCGGCGCGGTCGTCGACGAGGGACACACCGGGCGCGGACTCGAGGGCGGCGCGGACCTGGGCGAGGGTCGCGGGCTTCTTGAGGGTGATGTTGATGGATTCGGCGTGGGCCCGCATGACGGGGACGCGGATGCAGGTGGCGGTGATGCGGACCGAGTCGTCGTGCCACATGCGGCGGGACTCGTGGATGAGCTTGGACTCTTCCTGATTGAGGCCGGTGGCGGGGTCCATGGCGGAGTTGTGGCTGAAGAGGTTGAAGGCGTAGGGCTCGGGGAAGATGACGGGCTTGGGGTCCTTGCCGGCGAGGACGTGCTCGGTCTGCTCGCGGAGCTCTTCCATCGCCTTGGCGCCGGCGCCCGACGCGGCCTGGTAGGTGGAGATCACGAGACGGTCGACGCCGAAGGCCTTGCGGAGCGGGTTGACGGCGACGAGCATGATGATGGTGGAGCAGTTGGGGTTGGCGTAAATGCCGCCGACCGTTCCGGGGCCGCCACTGGCGCAGGGGGCCGCGTACGCGTTGGGGATCTTGAGGTCTTCGGGGTTCACTTCGGGAGTGACGAGCGGGACGCCGTGCTCCATGCGGAACGCGCTCGAGTTGTCGACGACGGCGATGCCGGCGCGGGCGAGGAGCGGGCCGATCTTCCTCGAGATCGAGGAGCCGGCGGAGAAGAGGGCCACGTGCACGCCGGCGAAGGCCTTGAGCAGGGCCGCGGGGTCCTCGGGGAGGCCGATGATCGTGTGCGGCTCGTTGCGGTAGGTGAGCTTCTGGCCGGCGGAGCGCGGCGACGCGAACAGCTTGATCTCGCGGTGCTGGAACTTGCGGCCCTCGAGGACGCGGAGCATCTCAAGGCCGACGGCGCCGGTGGCGCCGACGATGGCGAGGCTGGGGTTCTTGTGGAGAGTCATGGGGGATTGTTCCCTTGTGAGGATGAATGCAGAAAGGCGGTACGCGGAGGGCGCGGAGATGGACGGAGTGACGCGGAGAGGATGAGACGGAACTGTGGAACCGATGATTGAATTCAAATGCGTTTGAGCACTTCGCCGTCCTCCAAATAGCTTTGGTTTTCTCTGCGTTCCTCTGCCCGTCTCCGCGTCCTCTGCGTACGGCCTTTCTTCAGGCCGAGCGGGTGACCACGGCGTCCGCCATCGCGAGGAGCAGGCGTTTGGGCGCGCTCTCGGGGAGGGCGGTGAGGTCGGCTTTGGCGCGGTCGACGAAGCGCTGGGCCGCGGAGCGGGCGTGGGCGATGGAGTCGGTCGCGGCGAGGGCAGATTTGAGCGCGAGCGGGGCGGGGGCCGGTCCTTGATCGGCGACGGACTCGAGGACTCGGAGCGTGCGCCCGCGCTGCTCGGGGGTCGCGGCGCGGAGATGGTGGATGATCGGGAGCGTGAGCTTGCCGAGCTCGGCGTCGCGGCCCAGGGGCTTGCCGACGGTGGTCTCGTCGCCGGTGAGGTCGAGGAGGTCGTCCTGGATCTGGAAGGCAATGCCGAGGCGCGAGCCGAAGCTCGCGAGGCGGTCGGCGTGGTCTTCGGTCGCGCCCGAATGGATGGCGCCCAGGCGGCACGCGGCGGCGATGAGGCTCGCGGTCTTGCGCTCGAGGATCTCGAAGTAGGTCGGTTCGTCGAGTGAGAAGTCGCCGCGGTGGTCGAGCTGGAGGAGCTCGCCGGAGCAGAGGGTCATGCCGACTTCGCCGATGAGCAGGGCGGAGCGGCGGCCGCGTTCGCCGGGGATGCCGGAGCAGAGGCGGTAGGCGGCGGAGAAGAGGTAGTCGCCCAGGATGACGGCGGCCTCGTTGCCGGCGAGGGCGTTGATGGTGGCGCCGCGGCGGCGGGTGCCGGCGTCGTCGAGCACGTCGTCGTGGACGAGCGTGGCCATGTGGACCATCTCGCACACGGCGGCGACGGCGAGGTGGGCGTCGGTGATCATGCCCGCGTCGACGCCCCCCTCACCCGCGGAGGTTGCGGCGCGGGGGTGCGTGGCGAGGCCGGAGAGGATGACGAGGGCGGGGCGGAGCATCTTGCCGCGGTAGTGCTCGACGTGCTCGACGAGGCGGGTGACCGCGGGGAGTTCGGAGCGGAGGCGGTCGTCGAAGAGGGCCTCGACGCGCGCGAGGGTGTCGCCGACCAGGGCCTGGACGGGGGCGAGATCGGCGGGGACGTCGAGGAACGCGGGCATGTGCGGGAGGATAGGAGGAAGACGTACGCGGAGGGCGCGGAGATTGGCAGAGTGACGCGGAGAAATGCGATTCGGGGCGGAGTGGACCGGAGCGGAGGCGGGTATGGTTTTGGTATGAGAACGAGCCGAATTGGAGTGGTTGTCGTGTGCGGGCTGATCGCGCTGGCGGGCGGGTGCGCGGGCGGCGGGGACGGCTGGAAGGTTGTTGAGCAGTTCGATAACGGACCGGCGGGCGGGCCGCGGGGGGGGTCGGAGGGGCTTCGAAAGGTGCGCAAGAGCGACCATCCGACGCCGGGGAAGAACTGGAAGGAAGTCGACCCGATGACGCTGACGGCGGAGGAGCGGCGGGAGCTGGGGTTGGATGAGGTGCAGGGGGATCGGAAGCAGGATCGTGGGGCGATCAAGCCGATGGGGAGGCCGTGAGGCGCAGGGGACGCCGGACCTGAGTCTTCGAAGGTCCGGGTTGGTGAAGTCGAGCGCGCTGCCCGGAGCCTCGTCCGGGTCACGCTACGGGATCGTCACGTCGAGGATTACGGCACCGGGCCAGTCGGTGCCGTTCCCGGGCTGGCCGTCATATCGCCATGACGCAACGAGCGGCCAGCCGGGGGCGTCGAACCAGTCGTAGCGGAGGTTGCCGAGGGTAATCGAGGCGTCGGGCTTGGACGCGAATTCGACGGGAAGCTCGATCGAGAGGAGTTCGCCCGGCTTCAGGGTCTGCTGGCCTGGGGCGGGGTCAACGCGGCTGGAGTAGTTGCACTGGAGCGGCAGGCTTGCTCCGGATTTGTCGTGGAAGGCCCAACGAGACACGCCGCTGCGGAGGTTGCCGAAGAGGGAGCGCGGGAGGTCGACGGGCTTGTCGCCGATGTTGACGACATGCAGGTGGAAGGTAAGGCGGAACTCGTCTTTGGCGACGTCGAGCATGAAAGACAGGCCGCGGGATGTGTGCCACGGGCGCGGTGAGTTGCTCAGGGTCGCCTTGGACTTGAAGAGCTCGCAGAGGCGCTTGGAACGCTCGTCGGCGGGAGCGATCGCGTCGCCCACCGCCCAGTGGATCGACGGATCGACCGGCGTGGCGGCGCGAGTTCTGACCGCGGTGACCAGACGACGGTCGGAGTCCTGATTTGCCGGTTCGATGTCGGCGTAAAGAACGGCGAATCGCGGCCAGTCGGCGTGCGTGCGGATGAGTTCGAGGAGTTGATCGCGGCAGGCGGGCCAGGTGGCGCGGACGATCTGCCCGGCGACCGTGTTATCCGTCGTGTCGCTCGAGGTCAGCGCCTTGGAGACCAGATTGAAGGTATCGGCCGGGAGGGCTTGGAGCGGGTGCTGCGAAATTGCAGTGACGAGTTCGCGCCGTGCGCCCCGCGGCAGGGTGGTGTCGAGTGCCGCCGTGAGCGCTTCGAAGAGGGCGGCGTCGTCCCTCGCACGTGCGGAGATGGCTTCGGCGAGGAGCTGTTGACGCTCGCTGGGAGGTGCGGCGAGGATGCGCTGGGCGAGGGGAGCTGTGGCCGGCGGGGGAGTGGTCGTTGGGTTGGGCTGGGCGGCGTTGGCGCACGCGCACAGCACCATGGTTGTGGCGATGCGTGCAATTGCGGCGAGCGCGGCGCGAATCGGGTGGGTGTAGGTTGGGACGGGCACCATGAGAAGGTATGGCCGGTCGGCGGGAGCAGTCTCGCGGGGGGGCGCGGTTGGGTGGTCGAGCGCGTGCGCGCAAGCGGAGGTGCACCCTGAGCTTGCGCTCAGGGCTCGTATGGGCGCGGCTGGTCGATCGACCCGGACCATCGCAGAGCCTCAGGTCCGGCGTCCGGGCGATGGACGTTGATGTGACGGCGGCGCGTTCGCAACTCTCGCTTGCACTACGGGCTCGTTGGGGTGTTGAAGAGCACTACCGGCCCAAAGCGGCCGGTAGTGGCACCCGGCGTTGAGAACATGCTCAAGCCCAGAGCGGCTTGAGCATGCCACCCAGCTCTATAGCAGCGGCTACTTCTCTGCCACGACGTAGTTGATGTGGGCGTAGTCGGCGGTGCCTTTGGCGCGTTTGCGGAAGGTGCCGGTGCCTTCGCCGTCTTCGTCTTCGTCTTCCCAGTAGACGCAGACGTTTTTGAAGCCGGCGTCAGTGAGGACGTCCTGGATTTCCTTGAGGTTCCAGAGGCGCCAGTCGTAGCGGAAGGCGCGGTTGTATTGCGTGCCGTCCTTGAAGTGGAAGTGGATGTAGTTGATGCAGTGGGCGGTGATGGGGTCGAAGGAGAACTGGTCCCAGATGTACTTGAAGGAGCGGACGCCGCGGCCGCAGCGGCGGGACTCGCGTTTTTCGAGGAGGGCGTCGGAGCCGCCGTAGTGGTCGAGGAAGAAGACGCCGCCGGGGGCGAGGTCATCGCGGACGGAGCGGAAGTACTTGAGCATGAGGTTGCGGTCCTCGAAGCAGAAGTACGAGAAGTTCATGGCGTTGACGATGTCGGGTCGGGCGCCGGGGGCGGCCTTGTGCTTGAGGACGTCGCCGTTCTCGAGGACGATGCGGTCGCGCTGTGCGGGGGTGAGCTGGGAGAGATTGTTGAGGATGCCCCAGGCGAGTGGCGTGGGGTCGAGGTCGACGCCGACGGCGGTGTTGGTCGGGCGGCGGCGGACCCACTCGCAGGCGGAGGCGGCGGCGCCGCAGAAGTCTTCGCGGAAGCGCGAGGCGGTGCGCCCGCGGATGGACTTGTAGACGCGGTCGACGAAGTCGATCTCGGCCTCGATGGACTGGACGGCCTCGGTGTAGAGGTCGTACTTGTCGGCGTTGGCTCGGGTGAGCGGGGGGGGCTTGGGCTTGGGGGTCTTGCGCGTGGGGGTCTTTGCGGAGGGAGAGGTCGAAGTTGCGCGAGGGCGGCGTTGGGGCATGGGGGCGGAGTTTAGAGGGGTGATCGGGGGAGTTCGCGGGTGCCCGGGCGGAGCACTGTCCGCCCGGTGGCGTGGCTGAGACCCGGCGGACAGAGCTCCGCCGGGGCACCCGAGCGATCAATCAAGCGTGGCGCGGCTTGTTCCGATATCGAACACGCGGGGAGTTCGTGCGTTGTGGTCCTATAGTCTCGACCCCACCCTGAATCCAAAGGTGTTCGGGCCTTTTTCGGAGAATGAGCGATGCATCTGAGCATGGTCGGCACGGGCTACGTCGGTCTGGTCACGGGTGTGTGCCTCTCGAGCGTCGGCAACGACGTGTACTGCCTGGACGTCGATGAGAAGAAGGTTGCGAAGCTGAACCGGGGCGAGTGCCCGATCTACGAGCCCGGGCTCGAAGAGCTGATGCACCACAACACGAAGGCGGGGCGGCTGCACTTCACGACGAACGCGCCCGAGGCGCACAAGAACGCGGACATGATCTTCATCTGTGTGGGCACGCCGAGCGACGAGCGCGGGCACACGGACCTGAAGTATATTTTCAAGGCCGCGGACGACGTGGCGGACATGCTCAAGAGCCTGGGGCCGAATCAGAAGCCCAAGGTGATCGTGGTGAAGAGCACGGTGCCGGTGGGGACGTCGCTGGCCGTCAAGCAGCGGATCCGCGACCGCGTCGGCCCGAACATCCCGTTCGAGATCGCGAACAACCCCGAGTTCCTCAAGGAGGGCGCGGCGGTTGATGACTTCAACAAGCCCGACCGCGTGGTCGTGGGCGTCGAGAACGACGTCGCGGCGGCGCGGATGCGGGACCTGTATGACCCGTTCGTGCGCAATGGCCATCCGATCTTCGTGATGGACATCCTCTCGAGCGAGATGGTGAAGTACGCGAGCAACAACTTCCTCGCGACCAAGATCAGCTTCATCAACGAGATGGCGAACCTGTGCGAGGCGTACGGGGCCGACATCGCCAAGGTCCGCGAGGGGATGTGCTCCGACCGGCGCATCGGGAACCAGTTCCTGTACCCCGGCCTGGGCTACGGTGGGTCGTGCTTCCCCAAGGACACGCTCGCGTGCATCATGATGGGCGACAAGGCCGGCATCGAGGCGCGGCTCAGCAAATCGGTGCACGAGGTGAACCAGCGGCAGCGCGAGCGCTTCTGGGACAAGATCGTCGCCCACTTCGGCGGCAAGGTCGGCATCGGCGGCGGGCCGACGGGGCTGCAGGGCAAGAAGATCGCGTTCTGGGGCGTGGCCTTCAAGCCCAAGACCGACGACATCCGCGAGGCGCCGGCGCTGACGCTCATCCGTAAGGCCCTCGGGCATGGGGCGAGCGCTTCGGCGTACGACCCGGTCGCGAACGAGAACGCCCGGGCCGAGCTGGGCCCGAGCGTGCAGGTCGTCGACGACATGTACGCGGCCCTCGACGGGGCTCATGCACTGGTCGTCAGCACCGACTGGGACGAGTTCAAGAGCCCGGACTTCGAGCAGGTGAAGAAGCGGATGGGCGGCAAGGTCGTCATCTTCGACGGGCGGAACCTGTACAAGCCGTCGGCGATGAAGGAGCTTGGGTTCAGCTATTACAGCGTGGGGCGGGCGGCGGTGAAGGCGGGGTAAGGTTCCCGCTGACGCGAATGGAATGAACAAGAGAACCTCCTGCTCGTGAGCGGGAGGTTTTTCTTTTGGCGATGTCAGGGAGAGCCCGGCGGTTCACCGTGAGCTTGCGCCGCTCACGGCTCGTTTGACGCGGCTAGCGGGGGATGCACACCCGGCGCACGGCCGCCAAGTCGACGCGCAGGGCGGGGATCGATGTGCATTCGAGCGTGTCGCCGGTGACGGGCTCTTCCACCAGGTCACGCGCGCGACGGCGCCAGCTTCGCACCGCGCCGGTCTCGGGGTCGCCGATCCAGTATTCGCCGACGCCGAAGCGGTCGTAGTCGCCGCGTTTGGTGATGAGATCGAGAGGCTTGGTAGTCGGGGAGAGGATTTCGACGATGAGGTCGGGGGGTGTGTCGAGTCTCTGAACGGATGGGCTCAGCCGGCCGGGGCCATACGCAGAGATGTCAGGCCGGTAGACGATCAATGGAGAGAGCAGCAGGTCGATCTCAACGAAGAGCTGCGGCGTGCCCGGGCCCGTGTGGGCGTGCATGGAGTTTCTGATCTGAGCGGTGAGTTCGGCGGCCATACGGCCGTGGCGGGGCAGCGAGCTGGGTGACATGACCACCACTCCGTCGATGAGTTCGTACCGTTCGGCGGTTTCACCGAGAGCGAGGTACTCGGCCGCGGTCATGCGGAGCCCCGCGAAACCCAGGCCCGAGTTGTGATGGGGCGCTGCGCTCATTGCCTAAGTGTACAACATGGAATGGGGCCGGAACGGGGCCTGGGCCCCTCGCCGGGGACCTGCGGGTTGCAGGCTAGCGGACGTTTACCGTGAGCTTGCGCTCACGGCTCGTTCAGGCGGGCTCGGTCATTGCGAGCTCGAGTGCCGCGAAGAGGTCTTCGGGTTCGACCATGCGGCCGGGGCCCATGGTGCGGCAGGCTTGCCAGCCTTCGGCGGGGCCGATCATCTGGTAGCCGTCGGCCTGTAGCGTGGTGAAGTTGCGCTGGTTGGCGGGCTGGTTCCACATCGCGGCGTTCATCGATGGGGCGAGGAGGACGGGGGTCTTTGTGCGGTCGATGGCGCTCAGGATGAGCGTGACGACGTCGTCGGTGAGGCCGTGGGCGAGGCGGGCCATGCAGTCCATGGTGCACGGGGCGACGATGGCGGCGTGGGCGCTGGAGGCGAGGGCGATGTGCTGGGGGTCGCTGGACTCGATGTGGTCCCAGGGGCTCGTGTAGAGGGGACGGCCCGAGAGCGCCTGGAAGGTGATTGGGGCGACGAACTTGGCGGCGGCGGGCGTCATCGCGACGGTGACCTTCGCGCCGGCCTGAGCGAGGCGCGAGACGAGGGTGCACGTTTTGTACGCGGCGATACCGCCCGTCACGCCTACGAGGATGCGAGTGTCGGTGAAGACTGACATGCGGGGGAAGAGTACGCGGAGGACGCGGAGAGCGCGGAGGGACGCGGAGTCGGAGGGAGCAGAGGATGAGATTGTCGAGGGAGGGCAGGGGTGGCGAGCGCGCAGCGCCACCGGGGCACTTTCACCAAATGCCTTTCTCCGCGTTCCTCCGCGTTCTCTGCGTCCTCCGCGTTCCTGCCTCAGTGCTTGGCCGGGAGGTACTTCTTGGCGCCGGGACCCATGGCGGTCTTCCAGTCGGCTTCGCTGGTGGGGTCGAACTCGAAGTGGATCTTGTCCTGGGCGATCTCGTCGATGGCGACCTCGAGGTCGCTGCGGCCGTCGCGTTCGACGAGGGGGCGGGCGCCGTCCATGAGCTGGACGAGGCGGCGCTGGACGAGGGCGCAGAGCTTGAAGCGGCCGCCAACCTTCTCAACGATGCTGTCGCTCTTCAGGGCTTCGATCATGTCGGCTCCGAGATGGATTGGACGCGCGGGGGGTGTCGGCAACCGAAAACCTGGTTGCGGAGCCCGCGCAAGCGGGTATACTAGCGCTGAACGGGGCGTGGGTCGCGTGGCGTGGGGGTACGAGTTTTGCTGGGTTGACCCCGGATTTTACGGAAGGGGTCGGCGTGGCTGGGGGAGCTGAGGGGTAGGTCATTTCGCGAGCCGGCGGCGACGGGCAGGACGCCCGAGTGAATCGCTGAACGCGGCCGTGGTGCGCGTCCGGACGGATGCGCGGAGCCGAATAACGTGATCAAACAGGCCAGTCGGCAGTGGGGCTTTGGAGACCGGGTCGTCCATGCGCAGCGCCCAGAGTGGGGTCACGGGATCGTGAACTCCGCGGAAGACGCGGTGCACGAGGGGGCCAAGTGCCAGCGGCTGACGGTCCGGTTCGAGCGGGCCGGGGTGAAGACGCTGCTCACGGCGATGGCCGAGCTGCTGCCGGCGGCCAGCGGGCCGCTGGTGAGTGAGGAGCCGGAGGCGGACGCGTCGGGCGGGAGCGGGGCGCCGGCGGCGGTGACTATTCCGGGGCCGATGGCGGCGGTGGCGGGAAGTGGGACCAGGAATAGCGGATCGGCGGGGAACGGTGGATCGGCGGGGTCGGCAGCCGGTGCGGTGGCGGGGGCGACGACGATCGGGGCGCCCGCGAGCGGGTGGCTCGAGAAGGCGGCGGCGACGAGCGCGCCCGACGAGGTGATGGCGAAGATCCCCGAGGTGTGCACGGACCCGTTCCGGACCCTGGATCAGCGGGTGGCGGCGACGCTGCTCCTGTACCGGTTCTCGGACACAGGCGGTTCGCTCATCGACTGGGCCGCGGCCCAGACGGGGCTGAAGGACCCGCTGTCGCGGTTCAACCGCCACGAGCTCGAGCGGTTCTTCAAGCGGTTTGCCCATCACCGGGACGAGCACCTGAAGAAGCTCGTGCTGGAGCTGAAGAAGAAGGACCCGGCGTTATTGGGCCGGACGCTTCGCGGGGCGCTGCCGTCGGCGCAACAGGCGTTGCGTCGGCTCGACGTGCTGCGGTGAGATTGCACAACATCCCGGGCATCCGGCGCGGGCGGTGAAGGCCGCACGCCGGGAGCGGGCCGCGCGCGGGTGGCTGTGGCGCTGCGGCGCGGGCGTTCTTCTTGGACGTTGGCGGGCGGCGGGCGTTGGCACGGATCTTGGCGCGGTGCGGGCCGGTGGTTGCTTTGTGTCCTTGTGTCGAGCGACGACGGCGTCATCCAAGGCAGAGATGCCCTGGGGGTCGCCGGCGGCCAACAACACAAGAACGGAGCACCCATGAACGAGCAGGACTTTCAGGCGAAGCTCTCCGACCTTATTGGTCAGATCCAGCACCTCCCCGGGCCGCAGCGTGACCAGCTGCAGAAGCTCGCGGACGACGCCCGCGACCGGCACACGCGGATGAACCGCGCGGTGAGCGAGCTGCAGGAGTCGCTGGACTACCTGCGCCTGAGCGTGAAATACCTCGTGTTCGACCTGGAGGCGACGCGGCGTGAGAACCAGTATCTCCGCAAGCTGCTGGACCAGAAGAACGCGGAGTGAGGCGGAAGAGTGAACGGTGAATGGTGAGCGGTGAACAGTGAAGAGGGAAACGTGAAGGGATGATCTGCGGGGAGGCCGACCCTGCGGGTTGGGACTGTGAAGTCCGAGTCCGTTCACCGATCACCGCTCACTGATCACTCCTTCCCGAGAATGCGTGCGTGCTCCTCACGGTGAGCGGTCGAAAGCGGCCGTCGCCAGACGCGGGGCGGGACCCCGTGGGTGGGTTCCGCCCCGTGGTCGCATTTTGCTTGCATTGTGAAAGTTGTAATTGGGGCTCGGCGCGCGGGGGGGCGCGCGGTATACCAAGGGCGCACGGGTGGGGCACGGCGCGTGCAGCGCCGGGGAAGCTGGATCGGTACGTTCTTGTGCGCGGGGCGGTCCCGGTGGGCGGGCGCCGCCCCGTCGCTTTGCTTGTTGGTTGTGAACGACGCCGCGTGTCAGCCGCAGGCGAGGGTTTCTTCGAACCAGAAGTTGATGAACTCGCCGACGTCGGCGGAGTTGGAGATGCCGTTGCCGTCGATGTCGGTGACGGCGGTGCCCTTGAGCTGGTCGACGAACCAGGCGTTGATGAACTCGCCGACGTCGGCGGAGTTGATGACGCCGTTGGCGTCCCAGTCGGTGGTGGAGTGGAGGTAGACGGAATTGGAAGTGTCGGAGCCGCAGGTGTTGGTCACGACGAAGTCGTAATTGCCGGCGTCGACGCAGGTGGCGTCGGTGATTGTCAATGTGGCGGTCTGGGTGCCGGAGTAGCGGCCACCATCGAGGAGATCGACGCCGTCGCGGCGCCACTGGTAGCTGAGGGCGTCGCCGGTGGCGGAGGCGGTGAGGACAACGGTGTGGTGGGGGATGAAGGGGTCGGCGGCGAAGGGGGAAGCGGAGGGGGCGGCGAGGGAGCCGGTGACGATGGTGCCGGGCTGAGCCGTCCCGCCGCCGCCGATGACGGAGATGCTTCCGGCAGGGATGCCGAGCGTTTCACAGGTGTCGATGCGGATGCGCCCGCCGCCGCCTGCGCCGGCGTTGGGGCTCGTGCCGGGGCCACCGCGAGCGGCGATGATGCCGGAGCCGGAAATGGCAGGAGCCTCGATCCAGATGCTGCCGCCGGCGCCGCCGCCGCCCAACCCGCCGGAGGGGGTGGCGTCAGCGCTGACGGCGCCGTTGAGGATGAACGGTCCGTTGGCGATCAGGTGAAATGCACCGCCTCCGCGGTGGCCCATGCTCAAGGGCGAGTTTCCGCCGGAGCCGCCGAAGGAGATGATGGGGTTGTTGGGATCGCCGTGGCTGGCGCCCGGGGCGCCGGGGACGCCCGAGACCCAACCGTTTCCCGGCGCGCCGGTGCCGCCGTGGCCGCCGCCGCCGGCGCCGGGTGTTGGGTTGAAAGGGTGAGCGAAACCGCCCGCACCGACCGGGGAGGGGCGCGGACCGGCATCGTTGGCGCCGAGTTGGGAGGAGCTGTCGATGGAGAGCGAGCCGTTGAAGGTGAGGTGGAGGGCACCGGTGCCGCGTCGGGCGTTGACCTTGGCGCGGTTGCGGAGGATGACGTCTTCGTCGAAGGTGTGAGATCCGACGAAGTCCGCGGATCCCACGGAGAGCGTGGGGGGTGTGTCGGCGTTATCGAAAATGAGCGTGTCGTTCTGGCCGGTGATGCGGTAGAAGACCGTGCCGGGTCCGCCGGCGCCGCCGATGAACTCGAACTCGGTCGGCGCCATGCCGCAGGCAAAGACCGTGCCGGTGAAGGAATTGGTGTTGGCGTGAATGGCGATGCGTCCGCCGCCGCCGGCGCCGCCGGCCCCGCCCGAGCCGGATGGGCCGCCGCTGGCGCGGAGAGCGCCGGCGCCGGTGAACTGGTCAGCGGTGATCCAGATACTTCCGCCGGAGCCGCCGGCCCACCAGTTAGAGGTGTACGCGCCGCCGCCGTCGGCGATGATGAGCCCGTCGATAGCGGCGGTGCCGCCGACGACAAGTCTCACCGCGCCCGCGCCGGGGCTGCCTTGGAGGAAGGGGTTCCCCGGGGGGCCGAGGGTGCAATAGCCGCTGCCGCTGCCGAAGTCGATGGGCTCGATGTACGAGCCGTAGCAGGGAGCGGGCTCGACGCGGTCATAGTTGCGGAAGGTGGTGCCGCCGGGAGAGCCGAGGGCGCCGGCACCGCCGTAGCTGCCGCCTTGGGGCCAGTACATGGTGCTGCCGCCGCCCTGGTTCGGGCCCGCGCCCGGACCCTGGCCGATGGGGAAACCCCTGCCGGTGACGTCGATGCGGCTGGCGGGGAGCTTGCCGAGGGGGCCCTGGATCGTGAGGTTGCCGGTGATTGTGAGGAACATGCCGTTGACGCCGGCAGAGAAATTGGCGTCGTGGGTGACGACCCCGTGCGAGCCGACGTTGTCATCGCCCTCGATGGTGAGCGAGGCGAAGGTGTGCGCGCCGTTGATGGTGACGGTGCAGCCGCGGACGACGATGTCCTGGTTCTGGTACACCGGGTCGCCCGGGGCGATGGTGGTGTTGGTGGTGATGACGATGTCGGCATGGGCGAGACCGGCACAGAACAGGAGTGCGGCGATGGCGATCGGACGGGTGAGCTTCATATGGGGCTCCTCACAAGTTCGCGGGTGAAGCGATGACGTGCGCGTCGGAAGGACGGCACTACGAGATTACATGACCCTTACGCATCGGGCCAAGGCGGGCTCCGGGGCGCGGGACGTTTCCTCAGAGACGTCCAGGTCGGCCAGGTCGTTCACCCGGGGGCGGCGTGGGGGTCGGCGCGGCGGGCACGGCGGGCCTGTTTCCGGTCGGGACACTGGCTAAACTCGGGGCGTCGCCGGAGAGGTGGCCGAGCGGCTGAAGGCGACGGTTTGCTAAACCGTTATACGGGTTTTGGCCTGTATCGGGGGTTCGAATCCCCCCCTCTCCGCTTATGAACGCCGCGTGACGCGGCGTTTTCACTGCGCTTGATGAGGACGGCGAGGAGCGCCATGGGCACGACGACCGAGGCCGGCGGGATGGGCGGGGCGAGTGGAAGGGGTGGCATCGCGCGGTTCATGGACGTGGTGCGCTCAGGCAGCGTCGTCGACGTGCAGGCGATGGTGCGCGGGAGTCGCGACCTCGTGGGGGCGACGGATCTGAAGTGTTTCGGGGCGACGGCGTTGATCCACGCCGTGGGGGCTGAGGACCGGGCGATGGTCGATGCGCTGCTGGAACTCGGCGCGGACATCAACCAGCGGAGCGACTGGTGGGCGGGGAGTTTCGGGGTGCTCGACAGCGCGAGCGACGAGATGGCGGCGTACCTGCTCTCGCGCGGTGCGATGCTGACGCCCCACGCGGCGGCGCGGCTGGGCAAGGCGGACGAGCTGTGGGCGATGCTCGAGGAGGACTCGGGGCTCGTGCACGCGCGCGGGGGCGACGGGCAGACGCCGTTGCACTTTGCGAGGGACGTGGAGATCGCGGACCTGCTGCTCGCGCACGGGGCGGAGATCGACGCGCTCGATATCGATCACGCGAGCACGCCGGCGCAGTGGCTGGGGGAGTCGCGGCCGCTGGTGGCGGCGCACCTGGTGTCGCGCGGGGCGGCGGCGGATCCGTTCATGGCGGTGCGGATCGGGGATGTGGCGCTGCTGGAGAAGCTGGTCGGGCTGGAGCGCGACGGCGTGAACGTGCGGGTGTCGCGTGAGCGATTCCCGGCGGCGGCGCCGGCCGCGGGACATATTTACCTATACACGATCGGCGAGGGGTGCTCGCTGCTGCACTGCGCGGCGTCGATGGATCGGGCGGACGTCATCGGCTGGCTCGCGAGCCGCGGCGCGGACATGAACATCCGGGGCGGGTACGACGACGGCACGCCGATGCACGCCGCGGCGTGGGGGAACAAGGCCGGGGCGATCGGCGCCCTGATCGATGCGGGGGCGGAGATCGACGGCGTGTCGGGGAGCCTGCACCGCAACGAGCCGATCGGGTGGGCAATCGTGGGCGGGGCCGTGGACGCGGTGCGGACGCTGCTCGAGCGCGGCGCGAAGGTCCGGGCGGCGCATCGAGAGGATGCGCGCTGTGGCGCGGATGGCGGATTCCGGCATCTGAACCCGCGCCGACCGCTCGAGGCGTGGCGGACGATTTCGGTGATGCTGGCCAAGAAGGCGTGACGCTCCCCGGCCCGTGCGGGCTACTTCGTGCCGACGGCCAGGCGGAACAGATCAAGGAACTTCTTCTGCTGTCCACTGGCGGGGAAGGGGATGCGGGCGTCGATGACGGGGAGCCCGGCGGCCTTGAGGGGCTCGAAGGCCGCGTCGTGGACGATGGACTTGATGAGGATGATCCGCCGCGGCTTGAGGGCGCGGCAGCGGTCGATGAGGCCGGGGATGTGCGGGTCGAGCTGGGCGCGGGTGGGCTGGGAGATGTTGTCTTCGTGGAGGTCGATGAGGAAGACGCCTTCGTCGCGCAGGGCGGCGAGGTGGTCGGCCTTGCTCGCGCGGTCGGGCTTCTCGTTGCGCAGGGCTTCCCAGACGTAGCGGAAGAGCCAGTCGTGCTCGGCGACGTTCTCGAAGTAGAAGTAGCGGTCGAGGTCGCAGGGCGGGGCCTCGGCGACGAGGAGGAGGTCGACCTTCTTTGGTTTGTATTTGGCGGCGGCGGTGCGGCGCTTGGAGAGGGACATGGAGGAGGGTACCGACGGGTGGGGGCGCAAAGAAAGCGGCGACCCCGAAAGGGTCGCCGCTGGAAAGGTCCGGTGAGTTGTTGGCGAATCGGGCGTGCACCGTGAGCTCGCGCTCACGGCTCGTTCATTACGGGCAATTGGCCGGGGGGCCGAAGTAGCCGTTGATGAGGTCGGAGACGTCCGTGGAGTTGCTGATGCCGTCGTTGTTGACGTCGGTGACGGTGGTCCCGTTGGCCTGGTCTTCGAACCAGGAGTTGATGAAGGCGCCGACGTCGGTGGAGTTGATGATGCCGTTGTTGTCCCAGTCGACGGGGCACCAGTCGCGACGGAACATCGACGCGCTGGCGACCTGCTTGGGCATTCCGGCGGCGGAGACGGAGACGATGCAGCCGGCGCCGCCGCCGTTCTCGAAGAACTCGACGCGGCATGCGTGGAGGCCGGCCTTGAGGCTGATGGTGCCGCCGACCTCGACCATGCCGTGGAGCCCGTCGTTGTTGACGACGAGGGTGTCACCGATGAAGAGCTTGGAGCCGTCGTCGGAGTTGGTGTAGAGGGTGTAGATGCCGTGGGCGGGGACGCGGAGGTACCCGGTGTAGACGGCGCCGACCTGATCGGCGCGGCCGCTGGTGGAGTAGACGCCGTCGGTGGAGGGGAAGTTGACGTCGGCGACGACGTTGTTGGCGTAGGGGGTGAGGCCGTTGAAGTTCGGGAGGACCTGAGGGTTGGACAGGGCGTAGTACGCGACGTCGTTGCCGGCGCGGTGGAACTGGGGATTCTCGGGGTTGCGGAAGCCCGAGGGGTCGGCGACGGTGACGCTCACGACGGCGGAGTCGGTGTTGCCGGCGACGTCGCGGATGGTGTAGCTGAAGGTGTCGGAGCCGAAGAAGCTGACGGGGGGCGTGTAGGTGAGGGTGCTGCGCCCGCCGGGGCCGCAGGAGGGGCAGAGGACGATCGTGCCACCTTGAGCGGACGTTGCGGTGAAGGTCTGGATCGTGACGGTGTCGCCGGGGTTGAGGTCGAAGTCGTTGGCGAGGACGTCGACGGGAGAGTTGGAGCCGGCGAGCGCGACGGCCGAGTCGGCGACGGCGTAGGGCGCGGAGGGGGTGCCGCCGAGGAGGGCGGCCATGGAGCCGAAGCTGTCGACGCGGCCCCAGCCGTAGGTGGCGTCGTTGCCGGCGGCGCCAAGGTCGGTGCAGCCGTTGAAGAGGGCGTTTTCGATGACGGTGTAGGGGAGTGCGGGGTTGTTGGACCAGATGAGGCCGGTGACGCCGTTGGCGAGCGGGGTCGCCATGGAGGTGCCGGAGAGTTGGCAGTACCCGTCGCCGTTGCAGGTGCTGAGGATGTTGGTGCCGGGGGCGAAGACGTCGATGGCCTGGCCGAAGGCGCTGAAGCCGGCGCGGTTGTCGCCCTCGTCGCTGGCGCCGACGACGATGACGTCGGCGTAGTCGAAGGCGAGGTTGGCGCCGTCGTTGCCGGCGGCGTAGAGGAGGATCTTGCCGATCGAGTGGATGTACTGGCCGGTGGTCTGGATGGAGGGGCTGGAGACGCCGCTGTAGGAGACGCTGGTGACCTTGGCGCCGTGGTCGGCGGCCCAGCGTGCGGCCTCCATGAGCTCGCTCATGGCAGCGCCGCCGCTGGGGGCGTTGGTGACGCGGCACATCATGAAGCGCGTGGTGAGGTTGGCGCCGGCGACGCCGACAGCGTTGTTGCCGATGGCGGCGCCGATGCCGGCGACGTGGGTGCCGTGGCCGTTGATGTCGGCGACGCTGCCGCCGTCGGCCTCGGCGAGGTTGTCGGGGGCGTTGTATCCGGAGACGCGGCTGGCGGCGAGGTCGGGGTGGTCGAGGTCGACGCCGGTGTCGCAGAAGGCGATGAGCATGTCCTGTGAGCCGGGGGTGACTTCCCAGGCGAGCTCGGAGTGGATCTTGGCGTGGTGCCACTGGCCGGCGAACTGCGGGTCGTTGGGGGTGTTGAGGGGGTAGCAGATCCAGTCGGGCACGACGTACTCGTAATCGCCGGTGGCCATGAGCTCGGCGGCGCGGGCGGACTCGGTGGAGCCTTTGGGGACGGGGATGACGTACTCGTCGACGCCGGGGTAGGCCTTGGCGGCGATCCTGGCGACGCGGGCGCGGGCCGCGTTGACGCGATCGGCGGCGACCTTGGCGTTGACGCCGCGGGCGAGCAGGGCCTGGGCCTGGACGGGGCGGACGGTGAGGAACCCGCTGAACTCCATCGCGCCGGGGTGCTGGACGAACTGGGCCGGCTTGCGCGGGGGCTGGACGACCTCGTCGGCGGCGATCGAGGGGAGGGCGAGCCCGGCGAAGGCGAGAAGTCCGAGAACGATGGCGCGGGCCGGGGTGCGGCGACGGGTGAGCATCAGCATGGTCTCCATGGGTCGGTCGATGGGCGACAGGGGGTGAAGTGTGGCCGAGAATGCCGGCCGAAGCAAGAGGCGTGTGGGCGGAACAACCCTCCTTACGTAGCACAACCGGGGACGGGTCCTTGCCATTGCGGCGATAGCGCTGATTCGAGGGCTTGGGAGGTCGGCGGGCGGGGTCAAGCGCGGCGGGACGGACGGGTGCGGGTGGGGAAATGGGCGGTCCTCCGCGGACTAGCATGGGGCGATGCTCGCCTGGTGCGGCCGGCAATACGCGCGACGGATCGTCAACGTGAACGTCAACATCCTGTTGGCGAACGTGCTGGCGCTGGGCCTGACGGCGATCGCGGTCCACTACTCGCGGTGGATCGGCGACGACCAGAAGTGGCTGATCGTGTGGTTCACGTTCGGCGTGGACCTGGTGCTGGACGTGCTGATCTATTTCGGGCTGCACTGGATGGCGAACCACTGGCCGCGCCGGCTGTGGCAGGCGCCCAAGGAATTGATGGAGGACACGCCCAAGCCGTCGTTCTTCAAGGACGCGACGACGGTGCAGCTGCAGCGGATGGCGCTGAGCTTCCTGTTTTACGGGATCGCGGTGGGGGGGCAGAAGTGGCTCCTGATCCAGGGGCACGACCGCGTGCTGGCGCAGGTGGCGGGGTACGGGGCGGCGATCGTGACGACGCGCGTGCTGCACACGCTGTGGATGCTGCGGAACGAGCGGGCGGAGAAGCGGGCGTGGCTGGCACGCAAGACCGCGCCGGCGGCGGCGGCGGCGCTGGCGGGGGCCAAGGCGCGGACGCCGAGCGGGGTTTGAGCGGTGGGAGTGGGGGGCGGCGGGGCGAGCGCATGGGGTTGGTGAGCGAATTGCTGGTGGTGTGTGGTGATCTTGCCCAAGGGCGTGGAGCGCGGACGATGCGACGAGCAACGATTGTGGGGATGGCGGGGACGGCGGGGCTGGTGATCGCGATGGCGGGCGCTGGGGCGGCGCTGGGGCAGAATGCGCCGGCGGCGGCGCCCGCCACCCCCACCCCTCCTCCGCACGCTGGTCACGACCACGGGAGCGCGATGGCGTTCGTCGAGCCCAAGGGATACGGCGAGGCGATGCGGGTCATCGGCATGCGGATCGGGATCGTGCAGAGCATGGCCGACGCGGGGAAATGGGCCGAGACGCACGACGACGCCGAGGCGATTGCGAGCGCGGCGAAGCTGCTGGGGAAGCTCGCGCTGCCGAAGGAGAGCGGCGTGGCCCGTGCGGCCGTGAAGGATGTGAACATCCGGGGCAAGGCGATCGCCGAGGCGGTGGGGCTGATGCACGACGCCGCGGACGCGGGGAAGGCCGACGAAGCAGCGAAGTACTTTGGCCGGGTGAAGACGGAGTACGGGGAGATCGCGAAGGCGGCGCCCGCGACGTACACGCTGAGCCTGGTGCCCGAGGGGGGCGTAAAGACGGGAGAGGTGACGAAGTTCGCGGCCGCGCTGCGCGACCCGGCGGGGGCGGTGGTGCAGGGGCTCGAGGTCGTGCACGAGCAGCCGGTGCACATGATCGTCGTGTCGAAGGGGCTCGATTGGTATCGGCATGAGCACCCGAAGCGGAACGCGGACGGGACGTTCGCGATGGAAGTGTCTCTGCCGACGCCGGGGGAGTACGCGGTGTTCGCGGATTTCACCCCAACTCCGAGCGCAGGGGGGGCGGCGATCGGGAATCAGGTGGCATCGGCCACGGTCACGGCGCCGGGCTCGCCGCCGTTCGTGGGGCCCAAGCCACTGAAGGTGGACACGGCGGAGGTCAAGCACGCCGGAGGGCTCGATGTCCGCGTGCGGTGCAACGGCGGCGACCGCTCGCGCGAGGACACGGTGCTGCGGTTCAACTTCCAGAAGGACGGGGCGGACGTGACGTCGTTCGAGCCGTATCTGGGGGCGCCGGCGCACCTGGTGATCATCAGCGCCGACGGACGGCAGTACGTGCACGCGCACCCGGTGGCGAAGGGGGGCGGGGCGGGGGCGGACGTGCTGCTCGCGAAGGCCGCGAAGTATGGGAACGGCAAGGACACCGACCTGGTGTTCCACGCGAACCTGCCGATGAGCGGGCTGTATCGGATGTTCCTGGAGTTCAAGTTTGCCGGAGCGGTGCAGACGGTGCCGTTCACGATGGAAGTGCTGGCGATGGAGGGCGGGCCGGAACACGAGCACGACGACAAGCAGGGGACGAAGCCGATCAGTCAGGCACGATGAGTGCGCGGGCCGTGGCGAGCGTGTCCGCCTCGGCCACGGGCTTGTCGGTGCGCCAACGGAGGATGCGGGGGAAGCGGACGGCGATGCCGGCGCGGTGACGTGTGCTGGGGCGGACGCTGTCGAAGCCGAGCTCGAAGACCTGCACCGGCGGGACGCCACGCAGCGGGCCGACACGCCCGGTTGAGCGGGCGCGGACCCAGGCGTCGAGCTTCGCGATCTCGTCGTCGGAGAGGCCGGAGTACGCCTTCGCGAAGGTGACGAGTTCGCGGTCGGGGGTGCCCTCGGGCGCGGACCACAGGCCGAAGGTGTAGTCGGTGAGCAGCCCGGCGCGGCGGCCCGAGCCCGGCTGGGCAAAGAGCAGCACGGCGTCGAGCGTGAGCGGATCAACCTTCCACTTCCACCACCCGCCACGCCCCCCCCGCGAGCCGTCGGCCGCGCGCTGGACCGCACGCCCGACGGCGTAGAGCGATTCGCGGCGCTTGAGCATCAGGCCCTCGGCGTTGTGCACCGGGCGCGACTGGGCCCGGAGCTCGGCGGCGTGCGGCCAGCTCGTGGGCGTGAGCAGTGGTGAAACGAAGACCGGGAGGCCGGCGCTCGTGAGGTCGCGGACGAGCGTGTCGAGGATCTCGCGCCGTTCGACGAGCGGGCGGGCGCGGAGGTCGGCGCCGCGCGAGGCGATGGCGTCGTACGCCATGAAGGCGACGCCCCGGGTGTCGAAGAGTCCGCGTTGGACGTTCTTGCGGCCCAGTAGACGCTGGAGCGCCGCGAACGGAAGCGGGCGGTGAGCGGTGAAGTCCCACGCGAGGATTTCGCCGTCGATCGCGGAGTGGGGCGGGAGGTGGGCGGCGATGGCGCGGGCCTCGGGGAACTGGTCGCTGATGAGCTCCTCGCCGCGCGACCAGACGGCGAAGCCGGCCCCGGCGCGGACGAGCTGGGCGCGGATGCCGTCCCACTTGTGCTCGAACTGCCAGAGGTCGACGGGGCCGAACTCGGATTCGAGCTCGTCGGGGCGCGTGAGGGCGGCCTCGACGGGCTGGGCGAGGCAGAACGGAAACGGGCGCGGCTCGTCGTCGGTGAACGAGCCGTGGGATGACGCGGCCGGAGCGGGCGCGGTGACGCGGGCGTAGGCGTCGGGCGTGGGGGCGAGCGTGCCGCTGACGCGGTGAGCCACGAGTGCAGGGTCGAGGCCGAAGGCGGCGGCGAGGCCCCGGACGACGAGCGGGCGCTGCACGCCGACGCGGAACTCGCCGCCGATGAGCTTGTGGAAGAGGAAGCGCTCGGGCGGGGTGAGGTGGTCCCAGGTATCTCGGAGAGTGCGCTCCGCGCCGGCGAAGTCCATCGAGCTCAAGGGGGCGACGCGCCGAGCGACGAGCTCGTGCAGGGCGATCGGCTGCGGGCGCGTCGCGGGCGGGATGAGCAGCGCGAGCGTCTCGCTGGAGTCCCCGACGCTCAAGCGGCACTCATCGATGAGCCACGACGGGAGGCCGATGGCCGCGTCGGCGGTGCTGCGAAGGACGGCGTGCGGCAGCACCCGCTTGAGGCGGCGTCCGGTGAGGAAGTACAGGGCCCACGCGGCGTCGGGCGCGGGGGCGGTGCGGAAATACCACGCCAGGGCGGCGAGTTTCTCGCTGGTGCGAGAGGTCTCGTCGAGGCGACGGAAGAGCTCGGCGAAGAGCCTCACAAGGACGCCTCCGGCGGGGGCTCGGCGGGGGTTTCGGGCGGGGAATCCTCGGCGACGGTCTCGCCCTCGTAGCGCGTCGGGACGACGTAGGCGTCGACGCTCCGTCCCGCGCAGCCGTGTTCGGTGAGGTAGCGGACCATCGGCTGCACAAAGCCGTGGGTGACGCCGACGCGCGAGCAGCGACACTGGGTGATGGTGTCGTGCAGCGCGGGCCAGTCGGCGTGGTCGGAGAGGACGAAGGCGCGGTCGTGGTTGGCGCGCCGGCGCTGGCCGCGGACGATAAGCCAGCCGCTGGCGGAGGCGGAGGCGATCTCGCCGCCGATGGCGAACTTGCGGAGCCAGACGGTGCCGTCGGTGGACTGGGGCGCGATGAGGAGGCCCTTGCCCCGGATGTCCTTGGCGTTGAGGGCGTCGGCGCGCGGGGCGTCGGGGAGCGCGACGCCGGCGGCGGCGTAGGCGGTGTTGATGCGTTCGACGGCGCCGTGAACGGCGATCGGCCCAGGCGGCGTGCCGCCCGCGGCGCGGGCGATGCCGGCGAGGATGCGCTGGGCCTTGCCGAGGGAGTACGCGAAGATGATGCTCGTGACGCCGCGGGCGATGTTGGAGGTCCACCACGCGAGCATGTCGGCGAGGACGCTGTCGGGGTCGGGCCAGCGGTAGATGGGGAGGCCGAAGGTGGACTCGGTGATGAGCTCGTCGCACTCGACGAGTTCGAAGGGCTCGGCGGTGGGGTCGGCGTGGCGCTTGTAGTCGCCGGTGACGACGCAGACGCCGGCGGCGGTCTGGACACGGACCTGCGCGGAACCGAGCACGTGACCGGCGGGGTGCAGGGAGATGGTGGCGTCGCGGACGTTCAGCCGCTCGTTCCAAGGGAGGCTGTCGATGGCCGCACCCTGCCCGAGGCGGGCCCGCAGCACGATGGCGCCGGTCGGGGAGGCGAGGTAGGACTCGCACCCCTGCACGGCGTGGTCGGAGTGGGCGTGGGTGACGACGGCCCGCTCGACCGACCGCCACGGGTCGATGTGAAAGTCCCCCGCGGGGCAGTAGAGCCCGCGGTCGGTGGGGACGACGATCGGCGGCCGGGCTGACCCTGGCATCCGAGGACGCTAGGGATTCAGGGGTCCATGCAAAGCGTTTAATGAGGTAGGGCCTCGTGTTGGGATGGGGATCCGGGTAATCTGAAGAGCGGCGTGCATCCGGGAGAAGTCCGGGGTCGTATCGCCAAACTCTGGACGGTGTCGGCGGGGTCCGGTTTACGGACGTTCGCCACGGCGGTTCACATCGAAGATCTGTGTCACCCGGGTGTGCGACCCGGGATTCGAGTATGTTGTTGGGCCGCGCGTCAGGCGCGAGGCTGAAAGCGTGCACCGGGGCCGGGCGGGGCTGGAGTGCAGCAATGCCGGCGATGGGAATTTGGGCGAAAGCGGCGGCGGCGGGTGCGATGTTGGCGATCGCGGGTGCGGCGTTCGCGCTGCCCCCGGTTACGGAGAAGGCCGGCGGCGCGAAGGGCGGGAAGGGTGCGATCAACACCCCGGCCCCTGTGGCTCCCCCCACCCCCCCCGTGCGATTTGACGGGCACAAGGTGGCCGCGGTCACGGTCGCGTCTGTGCGCGACGTGCGGACGCTCCAGGCGCTGAGCGACGACCTGTGGTCGTGCGGGCCGATCAAGGCCCCGCGGGGCCGGGCGGCCCAGGTGCCGGCGCGGTTCAGCCCCGAGCAGTTCGAGGCGCTCAAGGCGTCGGGGCTCGAGTTCCGCGTGCTCATCGAGGATGTGCAGGCGGGGATCGACGCCGAGCGGGCGCGGCTCGACGCGGCGGGCGGGAAGGGCGAGATCCGTGGCGTCGACTGGTTCGCGGATTACAAGACCTACGCGCAGATCTCCTCGTACGTGGACGAGCTGGTGGCGACGCGCCCCGACCTCGCGTCGCGGGTCACGCTGGGGCAGTCGCTCGAGAGCCGGGCCATCTTCGGGCTCAAGCTGACGAGCCCGGTCGGCGGGCCGAACAAGCCGGGCGTGTACTTCGAGGCGATGCAGCACGCGCGAGAGTGGATCACCGGTCCCTCGGTGATGTACGCGGCGGACAAGCTCGTGCGCGAGTACGACACCGACCCCGAGCTGCGCCGTATCCTCGACACGTTCGAGGTTTACATCATCCCGATATCGAATCCGGACGGGTACGTCTACACCTGGACCAACAACCGCATGTGGCGCAAGAACCGTCGCCCCAACTCGGGCGGCAGCTTCGGCGTCGACAACAACCGCAACTGGGGCACGGGCTGGGGCGGCGAGGGGTCGAGCGGCGCGCAGAACAACGAGACCTATCGCGGCACGGCCGCGTTCAGCGAGCCCGAGACGCAGGTGCTCCGCGACTTCCTGCTGTCGAAGCCCAACATGGTTTTCGGCATGGACGTGCACTGCTTCTCGCAGCTGGTGCTGTCGGCGTGGGGCTACACCGCCACGCTGCCGCCGGACGCGGGCGTGTTCGCGGAGATCGACGTCGGGCTGGTGCAGGCGTTCGGCGAACCGTTCGGCACGCAGTTCGTCGGCGGGCCGACGTACACGACGATCTACCCGGCCGCGGGCGTCGCGAGCGACTGGATGTACGAGGGCGCGTCGGTGATCGGCTACGGCTGCGAGCTGCGCGATACGGGTGAGTTCGGGTTCGTGCTCCCGCCGGAGCAGATCGTGCCCAGCGGCATCGAGTTGCTGAACGCGGTGGAGTACGTGACGGACTGGCTCATCGACAACACCGTGAAGTTCAGCTACGTGACGCCCCTGCCGACGACGATGGTGCCGGACGTGAGCGTGCCGCTCAGCATCAACATCCTGCGCGGGACGAGCGAGCCGGTGGACGGGACCGAGACGATGTGGTATCGGCTGGGGCGGGTCGGACCGTTCACGCCCGTGACGCTGACGTCGGTTGACGCCGACTCGTACACCACGAGCCTGCCGAGCGGGCCGTGCAACGCGCTGGTGCAGTTCTACTTCAGCACCGAGACCGACAGCGGTCTGACGGTCACCGATCCGGCGCTGGGCGGGGCGGCCCCGTACCAGGCGGTGGTGGCGGCGCCGTCGACGATCATCTCCGACGGCGCGGAATCGGACAACGGCTGGTCGCTGAGCGCGGCCGGTGATACCGCGACGACCGGCCAGTGGGTCCGCGGGAACCCGAACGGGACCTCGGCCCAGCCCGAGAACGCGTACGCGGGCGTCAACTGTTACTTCACCGGGCAGGGCTCCGCCGGCGGCGGCGACGGGGCCCAGGACGTGGACGGCGGGTTCACGTCGCTGACAACGCCTTCGCTGAATCTTGACGGGATGAACGGGGCGATCGTGTCGTACGCGCGGTGGTACGACAACTCGTCGGGCGCGAGCCCGAACCAGGACGTGTTCACCGTCAAGGTCTCGAACAACGCGGGCGGGAGCTGGGTGACGGTAGAGACCGTCGGGCCCAGCGGCCCCCAGACCAACGGCGGGTGGTTCGTGCACAGCTTCACCATCAACGACTTCGTGGCGCCGACGGCGCAGGTGCGCCTGCGGTTCATCGCCGACGACTCGGACCCTGGCTCGCTCGTCGAGGCCGCGATCGATGAGCTGAAGGTGACGCTGAACACGTGCAGCGCCCCGTGCGTGAGCGACTGGGACCGCAACGGGACCGTGAACTCGACCGACGTGGGCGAGTTCATCAACACATGGTTCGAGGATCAGGCCAACGGGACCCTGAACGCGGACTTCGACGGCAACGGCCTGAGCAACTCGACCGACGTGGGCGAGTTCATCAACGCATGGTTCACGCCCTGCTGAGCAAGGGCGCGTGGAGGGGGGTGGGGGGTGCGTGCGACCGGAGGTGTCGGGATGCTCGTGACGATCGCTGCTGCCGCGTGCTGCGCGCTGGGTCAGCCTCTGGCCGCGCCGGGAGAGGGCAAGCGCTACGACGGCGACAAGGTGGTCACGGTCATCGTCAAGGACGACCGGATGCACCGGTCGGTGCTGGGCTTGAGCGAAGGCTTGTGGGGCTGCGCCGAGTCGCGACCGGGCGTGCCGATGCAGCTGCTTGTCTCGCCCGAGGCGATCAAGGCCCTGGACGACCTGGGCGTCACGTACATCGTCGAGATCGACAACGTGCAGCGGATGCTCGACGCGGAGAACGCCCGGCTCGCGGACGAGGCCCGCAAGGAGGGCGTCCCCCCCCTGCGCGGCGAGCTGCCGGGGACGTACTTCGACGACTACCGCACGAGCCAGCAGATCTCCGACTATATGAACGCGCTGATGGCGCTGCGACCGGACCTGGTGACGCGCCAGGCGATCGGCACGAGCCTCGAGGGGCGCGAGATCTACGCGATCCGCGTGACGGCCCCCGGCGGCGGGCCCAAGCCGATCATCCTGATGAACGCCGTGCAGCACGCGCGCGAGTGGATCACGGGGTCGACCGGCTCGTACATCATGGACCAGCTTGTTCGCAACCCGGACGCGGACCCGCGCATCGACGCGCTGGTGAACGACTTCGAGATCATCCTCGTCCCGGTGCTCAACCCCGACGGCTACGCGTACACCTGGTCGAACGACCGGATGTGGCGCAAGAACCGGCGCCCGCCCCCGGACACCTCCGGCTGCTACGGCGTCGACAACAATCGCAACTGGGGCGCATTCTGGGGCTCGGGCGACGGGTCGAGCGGGCAGGCGTGCTCGGAGACCTATCGCGGCACGGGGGCGTTCAGCGAGCCCGAAAACCAGGCGATGCGAGACTTCACGCTGACCCTCCCCGGAGTCGTCGCGTATATCGACATTCATTGCTACGGGCGGCACATCCTCTCGCCTTGGGGATATCGGCAGGCTCCGCCGGAGAACATCGCCGAGCTCTACGACGAATTCAACAACGGGCTGATGGAGCGGATCAGCGCGGTGAACGGCATTCGCTGGCGCGGCGGCCCGACGTACGCGAACCTCTATTCGGTCTCGGGCGGCTCGAAAGACTGGTATCTCTCCGACCGCGGCGTGATGGGCTGGGTGTGGGAACTGCGCGACGAGGGCTCGTTCGTGCTGCCGCCGAGCAACATTCTTCCGGCGGCCCGCGAAGTGTTCGCGGGTGTGCTCGAGCTGGGCGATCTGATCCGCGAGTACACCCTGCATGTGCGCTTCATGGGGCCGGGCCGGGCGGCGCGGACGTCGTCGACGGGGCCGACCCCGCTGCGATTTGTCCTCATGCGCGGCGTGAGCGAGCCCAGCACCGACTCCGACACTACGCGGTTGTGGTGCCGCGTCGGGCGCGTCGGGGCGTTCACGCAGGCGACGCTCACGCTCGGCGAAGGCGGCGTGCGCAGCGGCGAGCTGCCGGCCGCGCCGTGCGGGGCGGTGGTGCAGTACTACATCGAGGGTGCGACGGCCGCGGGTACGCCGTACCTGAATCCGTCCGGGGGCGCGGCCGCGCCGTACGAGGCGACGGTGAGCGATCCGGAGATGTTCGCCGCGTTCGACATGGAAACGCCCGCCGGCTGGTCGGGTTGGAGCCACGGCGAGCCGAACGGCACGGCCGCCCAACCCGAGTACGCCCAGCAGGGCGTGAACTGCTGGGTCACGTCGAACTCGTCGCTGCCCGGCTCGCGCCTGGACGCCAACGACGTCGACGGCCTCATGCGTCACACGTCGAACGCGATCAATCTCGCGGGACGCACGAACGTCACGGTGTCGTACTGGCGGTGGTACAGCGCGAACATCGGGGCGGGGCCGAACCTCGACCCGCTCCTGGTCGAGGTGAGCTCGACCGGCGTCACCGGCTCGTACGTCACCGCGGAAACCGTCGGCCCCGGCGGCCCAGAGGCGCGACGCGGATGGTTCGAGCATTCCTTCCTGCTCAACACGTTCATCACACCGACCTCGCAGACCCGGCTGCGCTTCAGCGCCAACGACAACGCGCCCGACACCTACATGGAGGCGGCGGTCGATAACGTCTCGATCTTCCGCGAACGGTGCGCCGCGCCGTGCCCGGGCGACTGGACCCGCAACGGGGTCGTCGACGCGGCCGACGTCGCGGAGCTGATCAGCGCGTGGTTTGAGGACCAGGTGAACGGGACTCTTGTCTCGGACTTTGATCGCAACGGGATCTCGAACTCGACGGACGTCGGAGAGTTCATTAACGCGTGGTTCACGCCGTGCTTGTGATTGACTGCTCGCGCCCGCAATGACCGGGGCGCGAGAGGAAATGAATACAGGACCAGCCCACGCCGCGAGGCGTTTCAAGTTTGGAGGCATTTCGATGCGGAATATTCTGATGCGTGCGGCGCGTGCGGCTTCGGCCGCGGCGCTGATGTCAATCGCCGGCACCGCGGCGGCCCAGGTGGAATTCAAGGCCGGGCGGGTCGAGATGCCCACGCTCGCGACGCCCGCTGAAAAAGCGGCGGCGCTGCGGGCCACGGCCGCCCCCGATGCGAAGGGGAGCGCTCGCGCCGCGACGGCGCAGCGCATGGTCGTCCGCTTCGCCGGTCCGGTGACCGAGGGCGAAAGGGCGGCGCTGGCGCGGGCCGGGCTCACGCTCACGAGCCCGCTGGGGGCGAGCGCGTTCTTCGCGTCGGCGGCCCCCGAGGCCGACATGGACGCGATCGCGGCCACGCCGAACCTCGCGGCCGTCGCGTCCATCCAGCCGGATTGGAAGCTGTACCCGTTGCTGCTTCGCGGCGAGACGCCGACATGGGCGGTCGTCGAGGAGTCCCGGAAGGGCGATCCGACGATCGGCGCGTACGTGCTCTTCCATGCCGATGCCCCGATGGGCCTCGACGCGGCCCAGATCGTCGCTCGCAATGGGGGCGTCGTGCGCGAAGAGCTGCTCAACGCGCGCGGGATGGTGATCGAGCTGCCCCTGTCGCAAGCGCCGGCTCTGGCCGCCGAGCCCGACGTGATGTGGGTTGAGCCCGCCCTGCCTCAGATGGGCGAGACCAACGACTCCAACCGGGCACGCGTGCAAGCCGATCAGCTCCAGACCGCCCCGTACAACCTCACCGGGGCCGGCGTGACGGTGCTCGTCTACGACGGCGGCACCGCCCGCCCGACGCACCAGACCTTCGGCGGGCGCCTCACAAAGATCGATACGTCCGCCCAGTCGACCCACCCGACCCACGTCTCGGGCACCATCGGCGGCAGCGGCGCCGGCGAGGCGGGCAACCCGCACAAGGGGATGGCCCCGGGCGTCCTCCTGCTCTCGGCCGGCCTCGAGAGCTCGGGCGGCATCTTTCTGTATACCAACCCCGGCGACATCGAGGCCGACTACGGCAACGCCATCAACAACCACGGCGCCGACATCGCCAACAACTCCATCGGCACCAACACCGAAAGCAACGGGTTCCCCTGCGAAATCCAGGGCGATTACGGCATCACCGATGTGATCATCGACTCGATCGCACGCGGGACCGTGTGGCAGCCGTTCCGGATCGTCTGGGCCGCGGGCAACGAACGCTCCGGCGAGCGCTGCAACATCGAGGGCTTCGGCGACTACTACTCGTCGGCCCCGCCGGCGAACGCGAAGAACCAGGTCTGCGTCGGCGCCCTCAACAGCAACGACGACACCATGACGAGCTTCAGCTCCTGGGGCCCGGCCGATGACGGGCGCATGCGCCCCGATATCTCCGCGCCAGGCTGCCAGAGCGGCGGCGACAACGGCGTCACCAGCTCGGGTAACGCGAGCGACACCGCCTACACATCGCTGTGCGGGACCTCGATGGCGTCACCCACGGTGTGCGGCATCTCGTCGCTCATCCTCGAGGACTACCGGGTCCAGTTCCCCGGCTCGCCCGACTTCCGCAACTCCACCCTCAAGGTGTTCCTCGCGCACACCGCCGTTGACTTGGGCAACCCCGGGCCGGACTACCAGTTCGGCTACGGCTCGGTGCGTGCCCAGGCCGCTCTCGACTTCATGCGCACGGGCAACTTCCTCGAGCGGAACATCCTGCAGGGCGAGACGTTTCAGACGACGATCACTGTGCCCGCAGGATCGGGCCCGCTCAAAGTGACGATCGCGTGGGACGACGTGCCCGGCACGCCCAACGTCAACCCGACCCTGGTGAACGACATCGACGTGCGCCTGGTGGCCCCCGGCGGGCAGGTGTTCCACGCATGGAACCTTGATCCGGCGAACCCTTCGGCCAACGCGTTCCAGACCGGCCCGAACCGGCGCGACAACCTCGAGCAGGTGTATGTCGCTGCCCCCGTCGCGGGTGTGTGGCACGTCGAGGTCATCGGGTTCAATGTGCCGTCGGGACCGCAGCCCGTGTCGATCGGCGCGAGCCACACCATGCAGTTCTTCAGCGTCGCCGTGGGCCAGTTGCCCGAGACAGTGGAGCCGAACACGCCGGTAAGCTTCGACGTCGTCATCCGCGCCGCGGGTGAGTCGATCGTGCCCGGCTCTCCCACGCTCCACGTGCGGACCGAGCCCGCCGGGTCGTTCGCCGGCATCCCGCTCGTAGCCCTGGGCGGCACGTCCTATCGCGCCGACCTTCCCGCGGTGTTCTGCGACAATGTGCTCGAGTACTACGCCTCGGCCGTCGGCACCGTCTCGGGTCTGACCACGAATCCTCCGGGCGCGCCGACCGCGTTCTTCTCGACCGACATCAGCCAGTCCGCCAGCGCCTTCAGCGACAACTTCGAGACCGACATGGGCTGGACCGTGACCAACTCCCCGGCGCTCACCGACGGGGCGTGGAACCGTGACCTTCCCCTCGGCGGCGGCGACCGCGGCGACCCGGCGTCCGACGCCGACGGCTCGGGCCGCTGCTTCCTCACCGACTCCGCCGACGGCAACTCCGACGTCGACGGCGGGTCGACCACGCTCACGAGCCCGACCATGGACGGCAGCATCGCGGGCGCGACGCTGCGCTATGACCGCTGGTACTCCAACAACGGCGGCGCCGACCCCGAGAACGACATCTTCACTGTCCAGATCTCGAACAACAACGGTGCGAACTGGACCACGCTCGAAATCGTCGGGCCCGGCGGGGCCGAAGTCGGCGGCGGCTGGTTCCACAAGGAGTGGCTGATCTCGTCGGTCATCACGCCTTCGGCGCAGATGAAGATCCGCTTCGTCGCCGACGACGCCGGTGATGGGTCGCTGATCGAGGCCGGCGTCGACGCCGTCGGCATCGACTACGTCTTCTGCGACGAATTCTCCCCCGACTGCCCCGTCGACTGGGACCACAACGGCGTCGTCAACTCCGCCGACGTGGGCGAGTTCATCAACACCTGGTTCGAGGATCAGGCCAACGGCACCCTGTTCGCCGACTTCGACGGCAACGGCATCTCCAACTCGACCGACGTCGGCGAGTTCATCAACGCCTGGTTCGCAGCGACAACCCTGGGTTGCCCGTAAGCGGGCCGCTCGCGGGCGCCGAGCATAGGTAGGCATCCTTCAGCGGGACGGGCGAGCAATTCTCGCCCGTCCCGCTGTTTCTTGTCTGGGCCCGTCGGCCCATTACGATCGGCGGCTGAGCGAGACCGGTGGAGGGGTGGGGGGCTGCTCAGGGTCGGTCGTTCTTCATGCTCGTCACTCAGAAACGCCCTCGAGTCCTCCGCTGGTTCCACGCCGGCCCCTTGCTCTTCGGCGATTGGGGCACCAGCCGCCTCTACGTCCTGGGCCTCGCCTTCTACTACACCGGCCACGCCTCGCCCCTCTTCCTCGCCGCCATCAGCGTCCTCATGGCCCTCGTCGCCTGGGCGTACACCGTCGTGTGCCGCTGCTTCCCCGACGGCGGCGGCGTCTACACCGCCGCCCGCCAGGTTTCGCCCACGCTCGCCGTCATCGGGGCGACGCTGCTGTTGTGCGACTACATCGTCACCGCCGCCCTCTCGGCGGTGGAGGGGTTCCACTATTTCGGCGTTCACCGCGAGTGGGTCGTTGGGGTCGCGATCGCCGCGATCGGCCTCATCGGCGTGGTGAACTGGCTGGGCGCGCGCAACGCCGGCCGACTGGCGCTGCTCATCGCGATCATCTCGATCGCCGCGTCGTTCATCATCGGCGTCATGTGCCTGCCGATGGCGGTCGAGGGGCTCAGCACCGTCACGACCGGTGACGCCTCCATCGCGAACCCGTGGGCCCGCTGGGAGAGCCTCGTTCGCATCGTGCTGGCCCTCTCGGGCGTCGAGGCCGTCGCCAACATGACGGGCCTCATGACCCAGCCCGTGGCCCGCACGGCCAAGAAGACCATCTGGCCCGTGCTGCTCGAAGTCGTCGCGCTCAACATGATCTTCGGCGTGGCCCTGAGCGCCATGCCCGCCCTCGAGCCCGTTTCCAAGCCGCACTACGTGCAGTACGAGCTCGAGCAGAACGTGTCGAGCGATGAAGTCCCCGACGAGGTGAAGCAGTACCGCGACACCGCCGTCAAGGCCCTGGCGACCGAGGCCGGCACGCGGACGTTCGGCGACCGAGGCGGGCGGGTGCTGGGCGTCGTCTCGGGGATCATCTTCGGGCTGCTGCTCTTGAGCGCGGTGAACACCGCGGTGATGGCGATGGTCAGCGTGAAGTACACGATGGCGCAGGACCGCGAGCTGCCGCACTCGTTCGCGAAATTGAACTACTCGGGTGTGCCGTGGGTGGGGCTGGTGCTGGCGTGCCTGCTGCCGGCGCTCGTGCTGATCATCGAGGCCGACGTGAAGGCCCTCGGCGAGCTCTACGCGATCGGCGTGGTCGGGGCGATCACGATCAACTTCCTGTGCTGCGCGAGCAACCGCACGCTCGCGATCGGCCGGTGGGAGCGGCGCGGGCTGTGGGCCCTGGGCGGGTTCATGGCCCTCGTCGAGCTCACGATCATCGTCGCCAAGCCGCACGCGACGATCTTCGCGGGGTCCCTGATCGCCGTCGTGCTCGTGTCGCGGGCGGCGCTGCGGGCCCTCGAGCGCCGGCGCGCGTCGCTGCCGCCGGTGCCCGTGCCGGCGTCGGGCTGGCTCGCCGAGCTCGAGGCCCCGCCGATCGTGATCGACCCGAGCAAGCCCAAGGTCATGTTCGCCGCCCGCGGCCGGGCCCAGGCCCAGTTCGCGGTCAACCTCGCGAAGCGACGCGGCGCGACTCTTTTGGCTATCTACGTCCGCACCATCCGCGTCATCGACCTTCCCCCCGGCGCCGTCCCCCAGATCAAGGACGACCCGGCGGCGGCCGAGGCGCTCGGGAGCGTCGCGGTGCTGGCCCGCGAGGCCGGCGTGCCGTTCATGCCGATCTACGTGAGCTCGCCGGACATCGCCGAGGAGATCCTCGACTACACCGTCACGTTCGGGTGCGACACGCTGATCATGGGCAAGAGCCGTCGTCTGGCCCTGTCGCGCTCGCTGGCCGGTGACGTCGTGGGCGAGGTGGCGAAGAACCTGCCCGAGGACGTCTCGCTCGTCCTGCGCGACTCGCGGGTGGATCAGAGCATCATGGGACCGCGGGCTGCGAGTGGGGGAGGCGGGGGAGCTGTTGGCGGCGAACACGGCTCGCAATGACGATCCGACGTGCCACCGAGATCGGCTCTGCGATCTCGGTGCTTCCGGCTAGTTCTCCCGCGCTGCCTTCATCCACGCCCGGCGCTGTTCCGGCGTGAGCTCGCCCATGATCTTCCGCGTGCGCTCGGCTCGCGCTTCCGGACCCGGCGGACCGGACCCCGGCTTCTCCCGCAGAATCGCCTGAATCCTGGCCTCCTGCTCCGGCGTCGCGCCGACGGCCTTGAGCATCGCGTCGGTCCGCTCGCGCCGCTCCGTGACCATCGCCTGCAGCGAACGCGCCATCTCGCGGATGGTCAGGTTGAGCTCCATGCGCTGCGGCGTGCGCTCGGGGCGGGCACGCTCGGGCATCGCGGGCTGTTCGCCCATGCCGGCGCCGGCCTCGGCAGGCTTCTGGCGCTGCCGCGGGTCGCGTGCCGGCAACTGCTTCATGTACTCGTCCACGAGCCGGTTCAGCTCGCCCGCGTTCGCCGGCGTGAGCGCCGCCCCCAGCCGCTCGCGCAGCGGCGGCGTCAGCAGCTCGGCCGCGGCCTCGCGGAACTGCGGCATCAGCCGGCGCGTCGCCTCCCGGTCGTTGCTCTGGCGGGCCCCCTGCACTTCGTTGAACAGGGCCATGTTCTCTGTGAGCACCTTCTGCACCGCCGCCGCTCGCTGCGCAAGCACGTCGTCCACCGCCTTCTGCTCGTCCGCCGAGAGCGTCAGCCGCTTGAGAGCCGCCGTCTCAGGCCGCTCCTCGAGCAGCGCCATCGACCCGTCGAAGCCGCGCTCAACGAGGCTCGGGGCGGCGGCGTCAGCGCCGCCGCCAACCTTTGGGCCGCGCAGCGGGTCGGCCGCTGGCTCGTTGGCGGACTGCGCCCACGCCCCGGCCGTCGCCAGGAGGACAGATGCGACCAGCCAACGTGCGTGCGTGCTTCCCATGCTCAACTCCTGTTCCCCCCGTCCCGGCCCGTTCAACGCCCGACGGCCGGTTCGATTGCCCCGTTCGTTATCGGCGGACCCGGACAAACGCGACACTCGCGTGCCGGTTCCCGATCCGATCGGCCAGCGTGAACTCGCGCACCACCGGCGTGGTTACCGACAGCCCCTTGTCGAGGCACCGGTGCGTGAACGCGGCCAGGTCATGCCGGGCCGTGGCCTCGTCGATCGTGAAGAGCACAAGCACCAAGGCCGCGTGGTCGATGAGCGGGTCGCGGCTGAGCTTGCGGAGATCAGTGACGGCGTTGCGCGTCAGCTCCGACGAATACGCCCGGTTCGGCCCCCCTACCCCGTGCGTGTAGCAGAATTGCCCGATCACCTTCACCTCAAGCCACAACGCCTCCCCCGGCCGCACGAGCGAAGCATCCGGCGGCGGCTCTGGGCTCGCGTCCGCCGCCGCTTCAAACAACGTCCCCGTCACCTTGGCCTTCTCAACCTTGGCCCGCTTGCGGGTCACGATCGCATCGACCAGACCCGTCGCGCCCGGCGGCAGCACGACGAGGTCGCACCGCTGACGTTCCGACTGCCGCGGGTCCGAGGGGTCCGGAGCGAGGATCTCCCCGGTCACCGGGTCGGCAATGGCCCGCAGTTCCTCCGCTCCCATCCGTTCGACCTTTGAGCGGGTATCCAGCTCGCTCGGGTACACCACTTCCCGCAGGCACCCGTGCTCCGGCGTCCCAAATGCCGCCGCAAGCAGGGGATGGAACTCCTCCTCCTCCAGCGCGTCCAGTCCACGCACGGCCTGCTCGGCGTCCAGATCCCGGGCGCGAGCGGCCAGCATTTCAGCGGCCCCGTCGGCGAACTCGTCGGCGAGCCACATCGTGAATAAGGATACTGGGATCCCTCCCGTTCGGCGGGGGAATGACTCAGTACAGGTTGGGGGGCGTGGGCCCAAGCTAGAAAGGAACTCGATCGTGACAACTCTCGGGAATCGGCGCGGCGCGTTCGGCAAGATCACCCGCTGGGCACTCGCGGCCGCCGCGGCGACGCTCGGCGTGGGGGCGATCGCCGCCACGGCGCAGGACGCCACCAACAAACCCGCCACCGCGGCCAGCGGCCCAATCCTCATCGGGCACTACGGGTCGCTCACCGGCTCCGAAGCCACCTTCGGCACCAGCACCTCCAACGGCATCAAGCTCGCGATGAAGGAGTTCAACTCCGCCGGCGGGCTGAACGGGCGCCTCATCGAGCTCAAGGAGTACGACACCAAGGGCGAGGCCAGCGAGGCGAAGCTCGCGGTAGAGCGCCTGGTGAAGAGCGACAAGGTTTCCGCCGTGCTGGGCGAGGTCGCCAGCTCGCTGTCGCTGGCCGGCGCGCCGGTCTGCCAGTCGTCCGGGGTCCCAATGATCACCCCCAGCAGCACCAACGAGAAGGTCACCCAGACGGGCGAATATATCTTCCGCGTCTGCTTCACCGACCAGTTCCAAGGCGCCGCCGGTGCCGAGTTCGCCCGCGACACGCTCAAGGCCAAGACCGCCGCCGTGCTCCTCGAGCAGTCTTCGGCGTACGCCGTCGGCCTCGCCGACGGGTTCGCGTCCGCCTTCAAGTCGATGGGCGGCAACGTCGTGACCGAGCAGAAGTATTCCAAGGGCGCTCAGGACTTCACAGCCCAGCTCACCACCATCCGTTCGCAGAAGCCCGACGTGATCTACATCCCCGGCTACTACACCGACATCGGCAACATCGCCCTGCAGGCCCGCAAGCTCGGCATCACCGCCACGCTCCTGGGCGGCGACGGCTGGGACAGCTCCGAACTGGCGAACATCGGTAAGGACGCCATCGAGGGCAGCTACTACAGCAACCACTACGCCCCCGACCAGCCCGACTCCGAGAAGCGCGTCCAGAAATTCATCGACGCGTACAAGAAGGAATTCGGCGGTCAGACGCCCGACGGCCTCGCCGCCTTGGGCTACGACGCCGCCAGACTCCTCTTCGAGTCCATGAAGCGGGCCAAGACCCTCTCGGGCGCCGACCTGCGGGACGCGATCGCCGCGAGCAAGAACTTCCCGGGCGTGACCGGCTCCATCACGATCAACGAAAGGCGTGACGCCACAAAGGCGGCCGTCATCGTCGAGATGGCGGGCAAGCCGCTAGGCCCCAAGTACGTCTCGACCATCAAGCCCAAGTGAGTTCCCGCCTTCGGGCGTGACCGCGAAGACTGAGACTTTCTTCACGGCCCGGGCTCAACCAGCCCGGGCCGTGGCGTTTCCGTCCCCGGCGTTTGCTGTCCGCACGCCGCGTTTGCTAGACTGGGTCCGCTCGGGGACGGGTGGTTGGGAACCGATCGCAGCGTGGCCGATTTCTTTCAGACCCTCATCGCGTCTCTCGCCGTCGGCAGCCTGTACGCGCTGGTCGCGCTGGGCTACACGCTCGTATACGGCGTGCTCAAGTTCATCAATTTCGCCCACAGCGACATCTTTGTACTGGGCGCGTGGACGAGTTTCACCGCCGCGACCGTGATCGGCTCCTGGCTCGGCCTGGAGCCCGGCAGCGCGAGCCCATGGTGGGTCGGGGTGTGCGTGCTCCTGCTGGCGATCGCGGTGTGCGCCACCACCGGCTACCTGATCGAGCGGTTCGCGTACCGGCCCCTTCGCAAGGCCCCGCGGCTCAACGTGCTCATTACCGCCATCGGCGTCAGCCTGCTCCTGCAGAACGTCGGCCAGCTCCCCGGCAAGCCGGTCGCCAAAGAGGGTGACCGCGTTCTCGCGTCCATCCCCTTCGGCCCCATCCCCAAGAGCATGCCCAGCTTGCTCCCGGACCAGACCCTCAACGAATCGATCGTCGCCAGCGGCACCATGCAGGGAGGCTCGCGCCGCGGCGTCGTAAAGCTCGACCGCGCGATCGAGCTCGAACCCGATCGCTCATACCGCCTGGAGGTCAGCCACCAAGTCGACGGCAAGACCCGCACCGAGAGTCTCACGCTCACCGACGACGCCGGCAGGTACGACACGGGCGCCGAGCTGGGCACTCAGCCGCGCCGCAACCCCGACGATGTGCAGGGCGCCGCCTACCGCCTTGTTCGAGCGCCGCTCGTGCCCATCCGGCTCATCGATGTCCTCATCGTCATCACGTCGCTCGTGCTGATGGCGGGGCTGCAGTACCTCGTTTACGGCTCGAAGCTCGGCACCGCCATGCGGGCAACTTCGTTCAACGTCGACACCGCCTCGCTCATGGGCGTGAACGTCAACCGCGTGATCTCCTTCACCTTCGTCCTCGGCACGGCCCTCGCCGCGGCCGCCGCGTTCCTGTACGCCCAGAAGTACCCCGGCCTCAACCAGACCGCCAGCAGCGTGTGGGTGATCCTGGGGCTCAAGGCCTTCGTAGCGGCGGTGGTGGGGGGGATCGGCAATGTCAAGGGAGCCGTGCTCGGCGGGTTCCTGATCGCCGGCCTCGAGTTCTTCGGCGCGTTCTACAGCGAGCAGTTCATCGTCGCGCTGGGGGGCAAGTCGGGCCTGGGAACCAGCCTTGTGCACGTCTACGTCTTCGGGTTGCTCATCGTCGTGCTCCTGGTCCGCCCCAGCGGCCTGCTGGGATCGACCGTGCGGGAGAAAGTCTGACCGTGCCGTCCGCCCTCGCTACCGCGGTTGCCGGCGTGAGCCGGTCACGGGCGTTCCGCCCGGCGGTCATGGTGCTGCCGTGGATCGCGTGCGTGCTCGTGGCGCTGGCGGTGCACTACGCCTCGCCGATGGTGGTCAACGACTATTGGGTGAACGTGCTGCGCCGCGTCGGCGTGTTCATTGTCGCCGCGGTCTCGCTCAACATCGTGAACGGGTTCACCGGCCAGTTCTCCATGGGGCACGCCGGGTTCATGGCCCTGGGCGGCTACATCGCCGCGGGCGTGACGTACTACGGGTCGCTGTACTTCCACGGGAGCGTCAACGACGCGGCGTTCGCGGCCCAAGGCGTGACGCTGATGATCGTCGGGCTCTTCCTCGGTGCGACGGTCGCCGCGGGCGCCGGATACCTCGTCGGGCTGCCCTCCCTTCGCTTGCGCGGCGACTACCTGGCGATCGTGACGCTCGGCTTCGGCGAGATCATCCGCGTGATCCTCGAGCTCACCGGCTCGCAGGTGAACGTCAACCCGGCGACCATCAAGACGCTGGAGGAACTCGTCGCGGGCGAAGGCGCCGTTCAACGCCTGATCATGAATCCCACGCCCGAGGCCGTGAGCGCCGCGGCCGGCGCCGACTCAGCCGTGGCCGAACGGATCTCCGGTCTCCTGGCATCGTCCGACGTTGAGGCCCTGCGCGAGTTCTGGCAAGCGCCGCTGACCACGCTCGCGAAGGTGCCCCTCAACGGCCCCACCGGCTTCTTCGGCCTCCCCCCCTACGCGACCCTCTTCTGGATCTTCCTGTTCGCCGCCGCCACCTGCCTCGTCGCCTACCGCGTGAAAAACAGCAGCTCCGGCCGCGCATTCCTCTCCATCCGTGAGGACGAGATCGCCGCCCGCGCCATGGGCATCGACCTCACCAAGTACAAGGTCCGCGCCTTCGTGCTCGCCGCGTTCTTCGGCGGCATCGCCGGCGGGCTCATGGCCCACACCGGCGTCAACCCCGCCCCGACCGACGCCGGCTTCCAGCGCTCCTTCGAGATCATCATCATGGTCGTCCTCGGCGGCCTGGGATCGATCAGCGGCTCGGTCCTCGCCGCGATCATCCTCATCATCGCCCCCGAGTTGCTCCGCAGCGTGCAGGAATACCGCCTCGTCGTCTACGCCCTCCTGCTCATCGCCATGATGCTCCTCCGCCCCCAGGGCCTCTTCGGCGTCCGCGAGATCTGGGAGCTCCGCCGCTCGAAGCGCAAGAGCACACCCGCCGCCAAGCCCACCGACAAGGGGGCCAAATGACCGACGCCCTCCTCCAGGCCAACGGCATCGGCATCTCCTTCGGCGGCCTCAAGGCCGTCCAGAACCTCTCCCTCTCCATCCCCAAGGGCGGCCTCCACGGCCTCATCGGCCCCAACGGCGCCGGCAAGACCACCGCCTTCAACCTCCTCACCGGCGTCTACCGCGTCCAGTCCGGCGAGATCACCCTCGACG